>PMZA01000447.1 GCA_003170595.1 Armatimonadota bacterium | reverse complement strand
GACCTGGCCCCGGGGAGAGAGTGTCTCCGGAGAGAGAACTCGTCGTTGGTCTTCGGAAGAGCCCTATGCAGGACGATGCCCTCTTGAAATTAACATAACGTATGTGCCAGGAATGCGACTGGGGAGTCTGACGATGGGGAAGAGGAGGACAAGCGGAAAAGGCGAGGGCAGGGGCGGGGTGTGAGGATCGTCAGAACTCATGGGGGAGGCGGTGTGCCGACACCACGAGTGCGGCCTGCGCCGCTGCCGAGGTCGGATAGTCACGTACGAGGGCTTGCAGATCGGTAGCCGAGGATGGGATCGCCTTCTGCCCCTGCGCGAGGAAATCGCGTGCTTCGGCCTCTCGCCCGGTGGCCTGGCTGAGCATGAAGGCCAGCGCCCAGTTGCTGCTATCGTCTGGGACTTCGTGCGCGAGTTGCCGGCCGACCTCGGCGGCCTCGTCCCACTGGCCGAGCAGGACCACGCACATCGCGTAGTTGTATGAAGCTTTCGTGATCTGGCGCTCACCTTCTTCGAAGATGCGGTGCCTGAGTTGGGCCTCGTCGGCCTTGCGCGCCGAGGCCGAAGATGCGGGGTTGGTCACGTAGCTGTGAGCGGCTTCGTCTGCGGCGCATCGGCTATACCATGCCCGATCCCGGTAGGCCGCGCCGAGAGCCACCACCGCCTCAGTCGGGCGGTGGAGCTTGAGGAGCAGGAGGCCCTCCCACAGCCTGTAGTCCGGCTCGTGCCCGCCGGATAGCGCCGTGGCCCTCTGCGCCTCACCCAGCGCCGTGTCGACGTAGCCCAGGTACGCGAGAATCTGCGCATAGCCAAGGTGGACACCACTGTCATCCGGATGCCGCAGTGTTTGCTCGCGGCACTCCGATAGAACCCTCCCCCTTCGTCCGGCGTGGACGGCGTCCGGCGCGATACCGATGCCAAGCGCAAGGATGGCGAGGCCGCCCAGCAGCCAGGCCTTCGGTGCATGGCGCTCGGTCGGCCGGGCGCGCCAGGCGATGATGCCCAGGACGGCCGCCCAAACGAGGCAGATGAAGACGACCTCTACCCCGAGCGCGAAGCCCACGCGAACCAACCACCCAAGAGGTCCGGTGCTCGCGAGGGCGTTCTCCGCCCAGTAGCGGATTCGAGATTCATGGAGGTAGTTGCCAAGCCTGACGGGTAGGACGGCCGCTGCGACGAGCAGGCCCACCACGGCCCAAACGAGCGCCGCCCGCCGTTCAGCGCGTGCCCTGCGCGCCCATACGAGCACCGCCAGGCCGACGATGAGGCCGACGACCGCGAACCGCGGGGCCATCGCCCGCCAAACCTCTCGCGCGAGTAAGGTCAGCACAGCGCCGAGTTCATAGGCTACGGGTGTAGTCATCTCGTCATCTCAGGCAGCCGGTGGCGGCGTGGGTGAGGCAGTAGCGCCCGCCAAGCGCGAGGGCGATATAGAGGCACGCGGTTCTCAGCACGAACTGCGTCATGGTGTGACGACTTCCTTCCGGGCGTTGCCAGGATCTGCGGGAGCGTCGGGATGTGACGCGAGAGCCCAGAGCGCAAGACCCGCCAAGCCGAGGTTGATCCACACGCTCACCGCGGTGGGCGTGGTCGCGATGGACTGCAGGGCGATGGCGCTCCCCACGGTCACGGGAATCCAGAGCGCCATCCAGATCACGGCGCAAAGACGCCGCCATCTACGCAGGAAGGCGATGCCAGCGGCCAGCACGAGGCCGAGGGGTGCGAAGAGAGTGATCTCCCACTTGAACTTCGGAGCCAGGTCCTTCGCCATGGCGGTCGCCTTGCGAATGGGCTCCGGCAAGTCCTCGAGCTTCCCCGACCGGGCGAGTTGCCTCAATCGCTCCCGTCCCTCGGGGCTCAACTTGCCGTTTTGGATCAACCCTTCCTTCTGCGCGAACTCGACGGCCTGCTGAGCGGCGGCGGGATCGCGGAGTCGCATACCCATGTAGGCCCCGGCGTAGATGGGGAACCACCCACCCCCGAGGCCGACGAGTGACCATAGGAGGACGTAGGCAGCGATCAGGCCATACGCCCAGCCTGGGAAAGGCTTCTTCGATTCGGCCTGGTGCGTACTGGGCATGCAGTTCCCTCCGCTCCAAGTGCGCGTCGTCGTCCTGGCTCGGCCTGCTGTCCGCATCCCAAGTGTACACCCTAGCCGCGCGCGCCACATCCGCCCGAGCAACTTCTTAGCCGGGCGGGGAGCGTCAATCCTGCGGCGGTTTCGAGGACGAGGGCTCCGCCAGCCATCGCTTGATCGCCGGCACCGCCCCCGTGCCCTTCACGCCGAACGTGCTCCCCTCGGGGTCCCACCAGCCGAAAAGGCAGAGCACGCGCGCCCCATGCCCGGCCAGCCAGTCGAAGTGCTCGAGGATCGCTTCCTCGGTGCGCGCCCCGGGCGTGATCTCAAGCTCGACCGCGCCCCACTCCCGCCGTCCCGCAGCGCGGAGTTGGGCCACCGCCTTGTCACGATCCGTCCACGGCTGGGTCATGGTCAGGCCCGGGCGGGAGAAGTCGTTCACCCCCGTCGCCACCGGCAGGAGGCGGCCGTCACCCGCGATGGTGGCCTGGTCGGCGATGGTCGCGTAGGCGGTGTAATGCGTGTAGAGCCTGTCCCGCGGGAGGCCCTCCCGCACGCACAGGCCGCACAGGTAGGCCGTGTAATCGTGCACCACGCCGCACATCAGCTCGCGGAAGAGGGCCTGCTCGGTGATGCCGCGGGTCTTCGCCTCGGCGGTGAGGCGCTCGGCCGTCCAGCCGCGGTGGGTGAGGGCCGCGTAGCCGGTTGTGACGACCTCGCTGTCGTCGAAAGTGTCCTTCCCGGCGACCGGGCGAGGGTTGGGCGTCGGCCCGGGCATGCTGTAGTATCCCGATTCCCACCCGACCACGAGCCCCGCGAAGAGGTAGGCGCGGCCATCCTTCTGCCACACCTTGAGGTGCTCGGCCAGGGGTTTGACCACGCCGTCCTCGATCTGCGTCCGCGCGTAAGCCCTGAACTTGGGGCTCTCGTAGTTCGGCGGCGGGCCGGCCACCATCCACGAGCCCCAGTTGATCCAGCGCCGCCTGACGAGCGGCCCGTGGGCCTCGCCGGGCCGGGGGAAGGCGGTCCACTCGACCCACTCTGGGTCGGTGCTGGGCGGGGGGAAGTTCCAGTCGTCGACGTGGAGGAGGAGGGGGTAGCCGGTCTTCTCCGCGGTGTCGAGGGCGGCCTCGACCTGGTGGCGGAGGTCGGCGACGGGGGTGCCGAGGGTGAAAAGCATCTGCCCGGAGGCGATCTGACGGGCGGAGTCGGGCGCGCTGGGCGGGAACTGGGCGGAAAACTGCTCCGGCGGACCGAGAATCACGAGGTAGGTCGGATCAGGAGTGGCACCGGCGGTGAGGCCACCAGTCATAACGACCATCGAGAGTAGTAGCGATAACATAACGCGCCTCCTGAGCCTTCCGTCAAGGCAGCACGCGGATATCCTGCGCCGACCCGTGCGGATACAGGAACACCGGCCAGCCCGTCAGCCGCAGGGAAAGCTTGCCGTCCGGCGCGGTGAGGGTCGAGGCGCGATCCTGCCAGTCGTTGAGCGATGCCGTCGCCACTCCGCCGACGCCGAGGTGAACGGTCACGCTCCGCCCCGGGGTGGCGCCCACGCGGTCGGCCTCCGCGGCGTTGCGGCCGTCGGCGGTCTTCCCGGCGATGGCCTCCGCAGGCGATACCTCGGTGCACCAGGCG
>PMZA01000271.1 GCA_003170595.1 Armatimonadota bacterium | reverse complement strand
CCCTTCGACGCGGCTTACCTCGCCGTTCGCTTCACCGTGAACCAGGTGCCGAACTGGCCGCTGGACTCGTTGCCTCCGTCATCGTAGAAGACGCGATCCCAGACGACGAAGAGTGTGTCCGGCGCGACCTCGGTGACGGCCATGTAGCAAGTGGACTTGGCCGCGTAGAAGCAGGTATGCCCCACCCAGGTCTTGCCGGAGTCCAGGCTGAAGGTGAGCCAATTGCCAGGCCGCCCGTAGCAGCACGCCAGCACGCCGATCTTCATCAGGCAGAGGTTCGGCCACACCCCGCGGTCGGCGACCTTCTGCGGCTTGCCCCACGTCTTGCCCTCGTCGGTGGAGCGGCACTGGTACAGCGGCGATGGCGTGGCGGCGTTGCCACCGGTGCGGAAGAGGCACAGGAGGCTGCCGTCCGGCGCGCGGGCGAGGCACATCTCGTTGCAGCCCTCCGAGCCCAGGTTCGGGTCGGCGGTGACGGTCGAGAGATACTCCCACGTCAGGCCGCGATCGGTGGACTGGCAGACCCAGCCGCGGTACTTTATCGCCTTGAGGCTTCCGTAGGATGTGATGGGTGTGGTGTCCGTCTTGAAGGTCCCGCAGCAGGCCGCCAGGAGGCTACCATCGCGTAGCTGAAGGATGGCGTGGTCGCACCACGGCCCATCGCGCACGCTGCCGTCGTCATCGACCATCGGCACGAACTCTGGCACGTGCAGCCGCGCTTTGAGCGTGGGGAGGGGCTTGCCATCGGCATCCCAGCGGGTGAGATCGCTCGCATACCAGCCTTCGGCGTCGCCCTTGTGCGTGCGGTAGTCGAGTTGAAGGACCTCGCCGTCCCCGAACTGGAAGGCCCCGACCCACGGCCCGGAGGCGGTCGTCCACGTACGTCCGCCATCGGTCGAGCGGTGGTCGCCGACCTGTAGCGTGCCGTTCGCGAACCGGAACATGCTCTGGAACGACGCGCCGGGAAGGATGGGGACGGTATCGCCCATCGCTAGCTGCAGGCCGGGGACCTTCGGGATCACGACGGGCCTGGTCTCGTCCGCCTGGCCGCCTCGGAAGCGGAGCCTCTGCCACACCGCGTCGGAAGTGGCGGAGCTTGCGCTGGCGCCGAAGGCGACGCGGTTGCGGCCCGGCTCGATAATGGGCGAGGTGAACTTACCGGCGCCGTCAATCAGTAGCTTGTCGTCAGCAAAGACCTGGATGTCCGTCCTCTTGACGACGATGAGGTAGGTGTGGAAGGCCTTCGCCACGGGGAAGGGCACGCTGATTTTGGCATAGCTGAGGGCCACGCGGTCGGGGAAGAAGCTGACATCCTCCTCATGGACGCCGTCGGCCACGTTGACAACCGAACCCCACAGGTCGCTGGCGGCGGTGGTTTTGGTGACGACCTCGACCGTCGCGCCCTGGTCAGGTTTGACCTGCCAGAAGTAGTAGTAGAGCCTCCCGCTGCCCGGGTCGGTCGTGGGGTCCAGGATGTGGAGGCCATCGGGCGTCTTCTCGGATTTGGTGGAGGGACCGACCCAGGCGCCGGAGGGCTGAAGGCGCCAGCCGTTGTCGTAGAAGACGTGCCACCCAGCATTGTCGTCGGCCGCGAAGCCGCACGCCGGAAGCATCAGGGCAGCAAGGAGCGCAAAGGACGACCATCGAAGCGTTGACATCGGCGTCACGTAAGCAGGCCTCCTCGGGACGCGGGCGGTAGGAGATCGGCGTGGGACCGGGTTTTGTAACCTGCCCCCCTTGGCGGCGCCGCTCGCCAGGTCAGACTCACGAGGTTGATCCACCTGGAAGCATGATATCCAACCTGGACGTGATGGGGCCTGCACACCAAGGTCAAGCCGCCTGTCTCGGGTCGCAGTGCGCCGGGCCTTGGCGCGGCTCTTGGGCCATCAGCGCCGGCGGACAAACCCTCTGATAGGACCGCTCGCCCCCTCTGTGTCGGGCTCCTGCCGGCTCAATATTGACGCTTAACCTGGCCCCCCGAGGGCTTCCGGGAGGAACGAAGGTGACGTGATGTGCGTCTCGCTTCACGCTCCGGGCAAGTACGCTCCCATCGCCCGCAACCGTGCCTGCAATTCACCAACATCCACGGCGCGGCTGGCTCTGCCCGTCTCGACGGCCATCGCCGCCGCCATCCCCGCAGCTTGTCCGGTGATGAAACACGCCGGCATCACCCGCAAGGAGCTTTGCATCGCACGGTCGGCACTGAGGCACCGGCCTGCCACCCATACGTTGTCCAGCCCCCGAGGGAGCAGCGAGCGGTAGGGAAGGCCGTAGCTCTCACCTGGCTGGTAGCGCAGCTTGAGGAACTCCTCGCGGGCCTGCTCCTGTTCCTCCGGGGTAGCCGCGGCCGCGTGTATGTCCACCGGGTAGCTGTAGCGGCCGATCTCATCCTCGAAGCTTGCGCGGCTGTTGAAGTCGTCGAGGCAGAGGACGTAGTCGCCCAGGATACGGCGTGTCTCGCGGATGCCGGGCAGCGCGGCCGTGCTCACCAGCTCCATCTGCTCGAAGCCTTCGTAGTACTCCTTGTAGTACCGCTCGTATTCCGCCAGGGACTTGCGCCCCCACACCAGCGCCTCGGTGAGCGACCGCTCATCGGTGCCGTCCACGCCAAAGAGATGGCCGACGTTCCCGCCGCCCAGCCCCTCGCCCACCGGGAACATGCCAGGCAGGTGGAGGTCGGGGATGGTGAAGACGCCGTCGGCGATCGCCTGCGGCAGCATCGTCTCATCGTCCTTGCCCTGCCGCGTCGCCCACACCTTCCGCCAGTCGACCTGCGCCCACAGGCTGCAGAGCGTGCCGGGCATCATCCGCCCCTGCTCGTCGCCCTTCTCGTAGCGACGCTCCGCGTCGCCGGGCGCCCCGGCCCAGGCGCACAAGTCGCCATCGCCCGTGCCGTCCACGAAGGTCGTCGCCTCGACCGCGAAGAGCCCGCTCTTCCCGAAGCAGATCGCGGCGGTCACGCGCGAACCCGCCGTCTCGACGCCAACCAGATTGGTCATCAGGCCGAAACTCACGCCCGAGGCACTCAGCAGGTCGTCGTAGACGCGCTTGAGCGGCTCCGCCCTGATGGTCGGAGTCATCGACCCGGGCGATGAGTACGTCGCCCCGCGCTCGTACATCAGGTCGTAGACCTCTCGCCCGATGCCGCCGGCATAGAAGTTCAGGCCGTCACCGAAGGGCATGAACAGCGGCAGGAGACCCGCCGTCGCCATGCCCCCGAAGCAGGCGCTCCCCTCGGCAAGAAAGACGCTGCGTCCCTGCCTGGCAGCAGACAACGCGGCGGCGATGCCGCTCGGCCCCCCGCCGGCGACGAACACGTCGACCCGGTGGCGTACCTCGACCTCACGGCTGAAACTAAGCTTGGGCATGGTTTGGCCTCTGGAGCTGCCGTGGCATGCAGAGCGAGCACAGCGCGGCAGCGGTTATCGACACCTGCGCGAGGCCCCTGGCGGGAACCCGCGATCGGTCTGAGCCCCGAAGGCTGGTCCATCTCTTGGCGCGCCCTTCCCTCCAGACTGGGTGCCTCCTGCACGCCAAAACCCAGCCCGGCTGCCTTTTCACCGCAAACACGCAGCGGTCCGTCCCATCCTGCACGCCGAGGGGCCTCGCGTACGGGCCAATCACCGCAAAGCGTGCGCGTGGATAGCAGTGCCCTGGGAACAACCGCCAGTACCGGCGCCAAGGCGCGGAGCCTCCACGGTGCCTCCGATGGTGTCCGACTACTTGCCCTGGCTCTGCCGCCACAGGTCGACGAACTGGTTCGGCGTGCAGGCGACATACCCGCTCCCGAGCGCCTCCATCACCTGCGCCAGACCCGTCGGGTTGTTCCACCAGTTGATCGCGAACACATGCAGGAAGGCGGGCCGCACGCCGGCCGGCGTGACCTGGCGTATCTCGCGGATCGTATCGGCGACCACATCCCCCTCACCGCCGTTGCACGAAAGGACGCGGAAGACCGGCACGCGTCCGCCGCCGACCGTGTAGTCCGCCTCCGGGTAGCTAAGCTGCGGACCCCGCCCGTAGTCGGCCAGGATTCCGCCGAGGTTGGGCATCCGCCGCGCGTACTCCTCGAACTTCTCGCGCGTCCCGCGGAAGGGGTTCACGACCCGCATGTCGGCGCGCTGCATCATCGTCGCGCTCAGGTCGAGGAAGCCGTCGAACACCTCGCCGGCCCGGGGGCCGAACCGCATGGCGAACTCGTCGACCCAGCAGTACCCGGCTCCCGAGACCGCGCACAAGAACCCGTCCGCCGGGGTCGCAGTGTGGTAGTAGTAGGCCATCACATCCGGCATGAGGTCCACCGCGCCGGGGCCTATCGACCATCCCAGGTTCACCTTGCCCCGGGCTGGATCGCCCCACCACCGGGAGCCGAAGAAGGAGCTGTAGATATACTGCAGGTTGTCCCCGTCGGAGACGTCCAGGCATACGTAGATCTTCCCCTTGTCCAGGGTCATCGGCGGGTCGGGACGTTGCCTCAGTTCCTCCGGTCTGACCGGCACGCCCGAATGCACGGTCAGGTTCGCCATCCACTGGCTCACCACGAAGATCTTCCCCCACTGCGAGGTGAGCCCCACGAGTTCGCTCTCGATATACGCCAGCGGTGGCTGCTCACCGTAGCGTCCCCAGCAGCCCATGACCGGGATGTTGGGAGGCGTCTCGCGCAGCAGCTTCTCGAACAGGTCATCCGTGGCGTCGGGCATCGTCGTGTAAGTCGCGATGGGGAAGATGCGGAAGGCGACCAGGTAGTCGCACACGCCCACCTCGTGCGGGTGGTGGTAGGCCAGCACATGGTGATTGCACTTCGGCCACAGCTCTCGCAGGGCCCAGACGTGCGCCTCTCGCACCGAGCCCCACGCCGCGGTTGCGTCGAAGGACACCGGCAGGCGTAGGGCCGCGTTCTGCGCGGGCGTCACTGGCAGCAGGTCTCGCACTGCGCACAGCGCCGTGACCACATTCATGATGGGGACCTTGCTGGGATCGGTCCAGAACTCAGCCGGGTACAGCACCGCACCCTTCCAGCAATCGCGGTACTCCTTCACCAGGGAGGCAACACTCGCGGCTGGGCGGGTCGTGTAGCCGCGCCGCCTGAGGTTCTCCAGCCAGAACTCGGTGACGTTGGTGTTGCCTGCGAACACCCCGGCCTGGGTGTATATACGCGGTTGCCGCCGGTTCACCAGCCCCTGCAGAACGACTGCCAGGAATTGCTCCTCCTGCGACTTGCCGCGCAGGTCCAGGACGGCCAACTCATGCGCCGGCGCAGGCGTGCGTGGGAACAGGCCCGGGAAGGGCTTCGCCTCGTGTACCGGCACCGGGATCTTCGCCAGCTCCGCGGACGGCGACACCGCCTCCAGCCGTGCGAGCACTGCCTTCGCGGCCTGCGGGGTCAGGCGCCCGGCTCGGCTCAGCACGCAAACCGCCGACCGCACGACCAGGTGACGCTGGTCCTCACGCCGCAAGGCGGTGAGCATGTTCGCCCCGCAGAGCAGGTCGACGGCGCCCGGGAACTCCGGGCAGTGGTGCTCGATCAGCGCCACGGGCCAGCCGACGACCTTGCCCTTGTCCAGGGCCTCCACGAGCCCCTCGGCACGGTCCTCTGTGGGCAGCGTCGCCGGATCCAGCAGGCAGTACGCCCCCGGCATCACGCGTTGCGCCCAGGGTATGCAATCCAGCCCCGCCGCTTTGCCCGCCGACAGGCACTCCTGCGTATCCACCGTGTCGGTCCACCGGAACCCGCCCGTGCCCGCCATGTCGTGGCCGAAGTCATCGTGGTGGCCGAGGTCGGTCCAGGACGGCTCATTGGGCAATAGGGCTATGCAGTTGA
>PMZA01000390.1 GCA_003170595.1 Armatimonadota bacterium | reverse complement strand
CACCACGCGCGCACCCGCGGCGTCGGCGGCGTAGAGCGTCCCACCGGTCTCATCCGTCACCATATCCGCGAGATACCCGCCGGTCTCCACGTAGCCCACGATCGCGTTCGTGTTCGCATCCACGAAGCCCACCCGACCCGCCGTCGGCGCCGTGAAGGCGATCGTCTGCCCACACCGGGCGAGGGCGTCCGGCCCGGTAAGGCGCTCGTAAGGATAGGGAAACCGCCTCGACGGCTTGCGCTCGCCCGTCCTCCACCACACCGGCTTCAGCTCGACGGCCATCGCCCGGTCCAGATGAAAGGAAAACTCGAGGGCGCCCTCGGGCCCATCGGACTCGACATAGCTTCCGCCGCTGGCCGAGGGATCGTTGATTGTCCGCCAGGTGCCCACGTGGGCCGCCTCTTCCGCCTGCCAGGTGACCCAGCGCGCATCGGTCGACGGGGCGAAGCTCTTCGCCGAGAGGGCGTGGAGAGACGTGGGAGCATCCGCCGCCGCCGCTGCCACGCAGAGCAGCACCAGCAGCATCTTCGTGTCGCGCACTCTTGCCATGACACACCTCTCTCGGCGACCTTGTCGTCGATGGCCTGCCCGGATTCGTTTCAGTCTAGCGCTCGTCTTGGTTCAACCCGGCGAGCGGCGGACCTGCCTGTGCCAGCTCCGACGGGCAGTTCTCTGCCCCACTCCGATAAGCCCATCACTGGCCCGGGACGAACTCCCACCGCCCCCAGAGCTGCGGCGTTAGCTCGGCCTCGGATGGCACATCCGCCGTGATCCCGGTCGCCTTGTTGCTCCAGTAGACGCGCTGCATGGTCTGAAAGCCGTTGCCGCGCAGAAGACCGAGGTCTCCCTTGATCATCAGGCCCGCGCTCGGGTTCAGGCCCAACGCCGCCAGCGGCACGGACAGCTCATAGTTCCCATCCGCGCCGGCCAGCGTCACCTGCCCGCTGATATCATCCACGCGGTCGATGTTTACCGTTCGCGACGGGCTGCTGAAGGGTACCGGCGTCTTGGTGCCAAGGACGATCGCTCGGTACAGAAGAGCCAGCGTCTTCCCCTTCACGATCGTCACCAACAGCCGCTCATCGCCCTCGACCGGAGCCCGACGGTTTGGGTCCGCAGCGCCGTTTGAGCCGATCATCAGATCCAGCGCGCCGCCAGTCTTGAACGGTGCGTTGGCCACCTCTCCCGTGTTGCGCAGGAGGTCTCGATCCCCGGTGCGGAACGCTGCGTACAAGCGGTCTCCCGCCACGGCCACGGCGGCCGACACGTCGTAGGGCTTGCTGTTGCTGTCGAAGTAGGCTGCCACTCCGCGCTTGTCCACGGTCGCCCAGTCGGCCCCGGCCCAGTCGCCCACCGCCCCGTCCACGACCGGAGCCTGCGCGCGCAGGGCCACCTTCAGCGTGCTCTGCCCCTGCAGTTTCTGCCGCTCGGCCTCGGTCGCCAGGAAGTAGGCCTGCGCACCCTTGAGCATTTCGGCCGTGACTGTCAGCGTGGATGCAGGCATGCGTCGAAGGCTCTCCAGGCCGTCAACGCGCACCAGGCTGGTGCGCCCGCCGTCCACCAGGTAGATCGTCCCGTCCGCCGTCTGGCAGATCGACGGCCAGAAGTTCTCATCGTGCAGAGTGAGGTCGTTCAGCAGCATGTTCCGCGGCGCGACCGGCATCGACCACGGCCGGCCCGCGCGCTGGTCATGGAAGAGCGTCGCCACGAAGAGGCCATCCTCGGTCATGAGGAACATGTTGCCCATGTTCCCGTTGACCGACCAGAGCGGCCCGGCGTCGCTGCCGCGCGGGCTGATGAAGCCGCCCAGCAGCCGCGTCGTCCCGATCATCTCGCCGAGGCGATCGGGAGGCGGCGACTCATGCGAGGCGTGGAGGCCCGGCCACGGGCTCGGGTACGACCACATCGGCACGCCCTTGTATACCCCGCCCATCGAAGCCGCGTCGAAGGGCTTCGGCGCGACGGTGAGCACCGTCCAGCCGTCGCCGCTCGTGAGAGCCTGATCGCCGCCCGAGGAGGTCGGTGCCTGCGCACCCGTCGCGAGCGTCTCTCGCGCGCTCAGGTCATACACCGGCGCGCCGCCGGGCGTGAACCGCTTCGGCGCACAGCGCATCGCCTTGTCGTCCACGCGCGAAGCCAGAAACGCGAGGTCGGGCATCACGGTGAAGCCCCCGCCGGCGGCCTTCGCGAAGGTCACTTCGTCCGGCTGCATTTGGCCGTCATCGTTCAGATCGCTCCACGCGAAAATGGCCTGATTGCGCCAGTAGTCGCCCTTCAGATCGATGCCCTGAGGCCATCCGGGCTTGAAGACGTCGCCCTTCAGCAAGTCCCAATCGTTGGCTCGCCCCATCGCCGCGACCGGCCGCGCGATGCCGTTCCGTAGGACCCACAGCATCGCGATGCTCGCCCCATTCGTGGGGTTGCTGGTGTAGCAGTTGGTCATGTACTGGCGCCCGTTGGCGTAGATCGGCGTCTCGGGCAGGCCGTTGGTGCCGAAGCCGGCGGGCGGCTGCAGGTCGCCCGGCCCCGGTCGGAAGAAGATGTTGACCGGCTCGTCCGTCCCGCTCTTCCAGTCAAGCTTGAACTCCATCCCCGTGTAGTAGAACCGCGTCTTGTCCCGCGGGTCGAGGGTTCCGCCCCCACCATATTGCCCGGGGCCGTAGAAGGTCTTGAGCAGCTTGCCATCCAGCGTCCACACGCTCACGCGCTTGGGCTGGAAGTCGGCCTCCGCCACCCACAGGTGATCGTTCTCATCGATGGTGAGGCCCGCGGGATGGTTCATGTGCAGTCGATCGTACGGCCCGGCCTTCGGCGCGCCAGGATTGCCGATAGACCGCAGCAGCGCACCCTCCGCAGAGAAGACCTTCACCTGATGGCTGTTGCCCTGGTCGCTGACATAGAGGTTGCCCGCCCGGTCGAGGGCCACATGCTGCGGGTCCTCCAAGCCGGCGCCCACGACGACCTGCGGCTCCGGCAGCGCAATCGGCGCATCCGAGGGAGGCGGCGCGTCGCACACATCGAGCGTATTGATGGACCAGTACGCGTCCTGCGCCGACCCCGTTTGCACGAGCTTGAAAAACTGCGCCGTCGCCTTCGGGAAGGTGATCGTCGTCACGCCAGGCGCGCCCGCGCCGGTCGCGATTGGCTTGCCCCAGTCCTGCCCATCCTGCGACACGTAGACCTCGTACCCGTGCGGCGAGTCCTGCTGCGCCGACGAGTTCAGCACGATCGTCGTGAACGCCCTGGGCTGCTTCATGTCGACCGCAAACCACTGCCCGGGCGACTGCCAGCCGTTGGTGGACCATCGGCTGTTCCCATCGCCATCGAGAGCCTTCGCGGCATCCTCACTGTGGACGCTCGCCGTCGCCGACCAGCCAGCCTCATCGAAGCGGGGCGCCGGCGCGAGGGAGTCCGGCAGCGTGAAGCGCAGCAACTTCGTCCTGGAGAGCACAAGCAGGCGGCCCTCCTGGTCGAAGGCCAGGCCGCGCGGATCGGTCATCGGCACTTGCGCCCTGACGCGCCCGAGGCTCGCATCCACGAAGAGGAGCTGCGCCTGCTTCGGAAGGCTGCACACGAGGAGGTCGTCGCGCACGGCGAGACCCGTCATCGCCGACGCGTCCTTCCCCCCGGCGAACGAATACTTGACGACCGCCCGATCGCCCTGCGGGGTGAGGGCCGTGAGGCGGAGATCGCCCTCCCACGCCGAGCCAACGTAGAGATAGGCCGTCGGGTCCGGATGCGCGCCGACATCTCTAGCCAGGAACGGCGCCCCCGTCCACGCGCCGCCTATCCATCCTCGCCCGCCCTGCTTGCGACAGTTGAGGTCGACCCACGCAAGCCCCGCCCCGCCCTCGGAGACGGCGCTGCCGAGGTAGACCAACGGCTTGCCGCCAGGCGCGCGATCGCCCGGCAGGTACAGGGCGGCGCTGGGCGGGGTGTGGTTGGTGAGCCAGCCGCCGGTGTGGTCCTCAGTCTCCCACGCCGGGCTGCCGCCGTTGTACACGGAGAACTCGTAGCGCAGGTCGATGCTCTTGCGGAACAGCCCGCGCACGCGGTAGGCCCCAGGCGCGACGAACTGCCCGGGCACGTGGTAGATGCCGTGATGCGCGGCCTCGGCGTCGCGCCCGAGGTCGTCCATGCCGTCCCACCACACGACGTTCGGCCCGGCCGGGAACGGCGTCTCAGCGACGAGGTTGCGCACCCGCTTGCCGTGAGCATCCTCGATCACGAGCGTCACGTAGCCCGCTTCCTTGACCGTGAAGCACACCGGGATCGGCGGATGAGCGGCCACGGTCGAGGGTGGCGCAGGCAGGATCGCCGTCGTCAGGTCGCCGCTATCCAGCGACTGCAGCGCCATCAGTTCGCCCAGCCACACGCGCTTGCCGCCGTAGGTCTTGCCGTAAAGATGCGGGTGCGACTCCTGCGTCACCTTCGTGAGGCGCAGCCGGATCGCCCGCGTCGTGATCGTCTGCCCGAAGTCGAGCCAGTTGGGTCCGAGCGATCGCGGGTACTGGTTCTCGATGCCCTCGAAGGCCTTGATCGTCCGCCAGTCACTCTCCGCCGCCTCACGCGGATGCTTGTCCGCCGGGCCGACGTACTCCTGGGCCTCGGCCGTGGCGAACCCGGCCCATATCGCGCAAAGCCCGCTGAGCTTCACGGGCTTGACCCAGGTGAGCATCACCCAGGGCGCGGTCGTTGGCCCCACGACCTCCGTGCCTCCCTCCGAGCCATTGTCCCAGGCGCCCCAGGTCCCGTCGTTGCTGCCGTTGTTGATCCTCTCTGCGATCTCATCGCGGGCACTCGTCGCGGCGACGGCCTGGGGTGCAAGGTCCGCGATCCTACCGGCCAGCAGATACACCCCTCCCAGCCAGCCGCCATACACGCGGTCCGTCGGCGCCGCGGTGTGCGTGAAGCGGATCGCCCGCGTGACCGTGCCCGGCGGGAGCGTCCACAGGCAGTAGTCCTCCTGGTCGGCTTCGTCACGCACGACCTCGCGCCCATGCAGCCGCGT
>PMZA01000430.1 GCA_003170595.1 Armatimonadota bacterium | reverse complement strand
GCCTCGCCGTGGCCCGACGCCCTGCCAAAGCACCTCGGAGGCACTCTCACGCCCCCCCGCGTCGCCGCCTCGGCACCCCAAGCAGCCTTCAACCCGGCGTCCGCCCCTCCGCGTTTCCCTTCCTTCACCTATCCAACCCCCACCCACCACCTTCATGAATAGACCGGGCTAGGGCGATGAACAGGAACGAGGAGGCGCGCGAGAGGAAGCCGTTGCACACGCACCGACGACTCGCTGCGGTGGCCACGTGTCTTGTCGTCGGGTGCGCGCTGCTTTCCATGGTGTCGTGGGCAAGGTTGGGGCGAGACCGTGTCGCCTACTCCTACCAGCTGGATTACGGAGAGGGCGGCATGCTCGACAGGGCACGGGCGGCTGCCTCTGGCGCGCCCCTGTACCCCTCGACGACAACTCCGCCCTACGTCCCACTCGTCTACGGGCCCCTGTACCCGGCTCTATGGGGCGCGGTCTATCCCGTGGCGCCGCTGTCCTTCTGGCCGGGGCGTCTCCTGGCTTTGCTGGCGATGGGCGGCGTGGCGGCGTGCCTGCTGGCGATAGCCTGGGCGGGAACAGGACGATGGGCTCCGAGCGTCGTGGCCGCCGGGCTGTTCTTCGGCTTTGGCCCCGTACGAATCTGGACAGGGCTGGCGCGGGTCGATTCGCTCGCGCTACTACTCTCGATGGCCGGGTGGGGAGTCTTCGTCTACGTCCGCCGCTTGCGGTGGCTCGGGGCGCTTGTCATGGTGGCGGCCGTCTTTGCGAAGCAGAGCATGTTGGCGGCGCCCGTCGCCGCCGTGGCGGCGCTTGCCCTGGCAGGGGAGCGCCGCGCCGCTCTGCTCCACCTCGCCGGGATGGTAGCGGTGGGAGCGGCTATCCTAGCCGCTCTGCAGGTGGCGACCCACGGAGCCTTCGGGCTGGACGCTGGGGTGGCCCTACTAAACAAGTGGCAGGCGGCCCTGTTCCTAAGTGGGCTGAGCGGGTTCGGGAAGTCTGCCCCGGGAGTGTTGGTAACGGCGGCCCTTGTGTGCGCGGTGGGCGCGCGCGATCACGAGCTGCGGCCAGTGGCGCTGTACGCGGCCGCGGCAGGCCTCGTGGTGCTCTCGGCGGGCAAGGTAGGCGCCTCCTTCAACTACTACCTCGAGTTCTGCGCCGTCGCCTCGCTGAGCCTGGGTCTTCTTCTGGGGAGGCGCTGGGCCGTGAAGAGTGAGCGGCTATCACCGATCTTCTATCTGAGCGTCCTGGCTATCGTGCAGATAGCGCTGACGGCGAGGATGCCGATTGTCCCGGCGGGGCCGACCCAGGATAGCGGGGCCCCGGCCATGGCAGTGCAGGGGCGCGGGCGAGGCAGCGCCGCCCTCACGGCGGCGGTGGCAGCCGAGCCCGGCGAGGTACTCAGCGAGTGTATGGGCCCCGTCGTGCAGGCGGGCAAGGTCCTGTGGGTCGAGCCCTTCGTGACGACCCAACTGGCGGTCGCCGGCTGGTGGGACCAGGGCCCGCTGCTGGCCATGATCCGGCACCGGCAGTTTGGCCTGGTAGTGATGTCGGACTTCGAACTGCGTCGTCCGCCGGGCGCGAATATCGACGTCCGCTGGACCGAGGATGAGAGGGCGGCAATGGCACGGAACTACACGCCAGTCGCCCGGGTAGGCGAGTTTTGGCTTCTCAGGCCTAGGATGGCCACGCCGCCGGCAGGATCGTCAGCCAGTCAACTTCAGGGCAACGGGGAACCCGGCGAAGCCGTGGGCCTCAGTGGGCCCGGATGAGAAGCCCTGCCCCAAAAAGACCAAGACACCAGCGGGAGGCCTTCGACATGGCCAGGCGCAAGAGCAAGAACATCCGCGTGGGCGTATACGGCATCGGACGCGGCGCTTCCTTCGCCGAACAGGCCGCAGCCATGGAGGGCGTCGAGCTTGCCGCCGTCTGCGATCAGCGCGAGCGGCCCCTGCAGGAATTCGTGCGATCCCATCCCGGCGTGACCGGCTACACCGACTACAGGAAGATGCTCGAGCACGACCTCGATGCGGTGGTGCTCGCGAACTACTGCACCGAGCACGCCCCCGCCGCGATCCTGGCCCTGCAGGCCGGCAAGCACGTGCAGAGCGAGTCCATCGCCATGAAGACCATGGGCGAGGCTGTCGACCTCGTCCGCGCCGTCGAGGCCAGCGGGAAGACGTACATGTATGCCGAGAACTACGCGTACATGAACTTCACCCAGGAGATGGCCTACCTCTACCAACGGGGCGAGATCGGCGAGTTCCGCTACGCCGAGGGCGAGTACGTCCATCCCGTCTCCGTCGACACGAAGATCGCCCTCTCGCCGACCTTCGACCACTGGCGCAACTGGATCCCGGCGACCTACTACTGCACCCATAGCATGAGCCCGATCATGTACATCACCGGCCTGCGCCCGGTGAAGGTCAACGGCTTCGTCATCCCCTACGACCCGAAGACCCCGGCCTACAGCGAGACCTACCAGCGCAGCGACCTCGCCTCGATCATCATGGTGCAGATGGAGAACGGCGGCTACGCGAAGCTCCTCTTCGGCTCGCTGGAGAAGCACTACGTGTGGTACCGGATCTACGGCCACAAGGGGGAGATGGAGAACTCGCGGACCGACGGCGGGCAGTTGCTCGTGCATCGGGAGCCCTGGAACGAGAAGCCCGGTGAGCCCAACGATGTGGCGTACCATCCCGAATTCCGCCGTTTCCACGACCTGGCCGAGCGCAGCGGGCATGGCGGCGGCGACTTCTTCATGTTGCACGAGTTCATCGAGGCCATCCGCACCGGGGTGCCGCCTTACTTCGACATCTACCGCGGCCTGCAGATGAGCTGCCTGGGGATCCTCGCGTACAAGAGCGCCTTGAATAACAACATGGCGATCGATGTGCCGAGCTTCCACGATCAGAAGGAGCTGGCGCCCTACGAGGGGGACAACTGGTCCTGCGACCCCGCCGATGCTGGGCCGGGGCAGCCGTGGCCCAGCGTCCTGGGAGACATCAAGAAGCCTAAGAAACTGAGGGACAAGGTGGCCAAGCGCGCGCGGGAGCTGCGCCCGGACTGGGACCTCTAGAAACGGCCGCCCTCCAGAGCCTCACTGCCTCGCGGACGGAGGGTCCTCGAGGAACCGCGTCTGGGCAACTCCCGGCGCCACCGACATCGTTACGTGGTCCATCCGCACATCCCGGCGCGGCGTCGTCCCTGCCTCGATGGCCGCGGCGATGCCCGGTCGCAGGTCGCAAATGTCGGTGTCGCGGATAAGCATGGGCCCGCACCGGGCAAGGGTGACGGCGGGCCACTCGAGCGGCGTGCTCAGTGCCATGTTGATGGTGTTAGAGGCAACGGTGACGTCGCGCAGGCCGGTGATCGTGATCGCGCTGCCGAGGTTCTGCTCGATGGTGTTGCCCTCGACGACACAGTGGCCCGACACGGGCGCGGCCTGAGGGTTGGGCGTGCCTGCGTAGAGGACGACGGCGCCAATCCAGATGTTCCGGAAGCTGTTCCCGCGGATGACGAGATCCTGCGGGTATCCCTGGGCGCCCAGGCCCGTGCACAGGAAGGCGTTGACGCCGTAAGCGCAGTCCTCGACGGTGTTGTTCTCGAAGACGGTGCCGGAGTTGGGCAGCAGGGCGGTCTTGAGCGAGTTACTGAAACCGCAGCCGCGGACAGCGCTCGGCCCGCGGTCGGCGTAGAGGATGGTCGCGGCCTTCGGATCAGTCACCTCATCGACGACGCCGGTGACGGGACGGTCTAGGGTGACGATCCGCACCTGGTTGCCCGCGAACTCGGCCTTCACGACCGTCCTCTCGCCCAGCAGTCTGCCCTCGACGGGGTTCCACAGCCTCACGTGGTCGCCGGCGCGCAGATAGGAGTCGATCCACGCGATGTCGAGGACGCGGGTGCGCAAGCGGCCGTCGGGTAGGACCTGCTGGACGACGTCGCCGGGGCTGCCGATGTTGATGGCGTCGTCCCACAAGCCCTCGAAGGAGCAGTCCTCGATGAAGGGGCCGGTGGTGTTGCCCTTGCAGTGGATGCCGTCGGAGAGGCTGGCCGAGAGGCGGTCGGTGCCCGGCTTGTAGCCGATGCGATAGCGCCGGATCACCGTGCCCGTGGAGCCGTCAACGAAAACGGACATGTTCGGCGAGATGTACTGGTCGATGCCCTCGAGGCGGCAGTCCTCGCAGAAGCGTACCTGTACATTGGCGATGGGAGGGTTGAGGACGACGCCGCGGTCCTGGTCGCCGGTGCCCAGCTTCCACTTCTCGCCACCGTTGAACTCGTTCGGCGTCCAGGGCGGATTGCGGAAGACGAAGCGCTGCCCTACCTCAACCTTGCTCAGGGCCGAGACCATGCCCGGGTCGACAGTGATGACCACGCAGCGGTCCTGCCCCGGCGCCAGCCGCACGGCTGCGATGTAGCACCAGTTCCATGTGTACCAGCGCCGCCCGGCCGCGATGAAGCAGCCGTGCCGGAAGGCCGGCTGGATGGCGTCATCCGTTCTCGGCATGGAATACCCGTCCTCGATGCGGACGGTGAAGACGCCGGCGGCTCTGTCCAGGGCGATGATGTCGCCCTGGGTGCAGGGCAGGGGGTCGCAGTCCAGGCGCAGGTCGCGGACCGTCACGCGCCGGCACTGCCTGAGCTGCAGGGCCATGTTGTGCGGGTCGAAGACAAGGGTCGCACCGCGGCCGTCGAGGGTCAGGTCCCGGGCGTCGTCGATGGTGAGGGCGAAAAAGTCGTCGCGCCGCCAGCCGATGCGGTAGGTCTTCGGGTCGCAGAGGACTCGCGCCGGTTGGCCCGACTGCACGGCGGCGGCCAGAGCCTTACGGAAGGCAGGGCCGTCGTCAGCGGTGCCGTCGCCGATGGCGCCGAAGTCGCGGACGTGGAGGTCGGCGGCCAGGGCCGCACCGCAGAGGGCAGCGAAGATCAGGCTTGATGCGAGGACATGCATCGCGGCCCGCCCGGCCAGATGCCGGGCTTCCCCTCGGCTGGAGGCCCTGCGGCCACCGTGTTCGCCTGGATTAGGATCGCCCATAGCAGTTGCGTGCGCCTCCCTCCTGGGTTGAAAAGCCGATCGCCTGGCGCACAGGTTCGCCCTCCGGGGCACCCCCACCTTTCCCTGGGTCGCGGAACCGGTCTTACCCCGGCCTTCCGGGCACTAGGGTGCTCTTTGGGGCACGAGGCGGGAGGCTGACAGCAGCCGCGAACGCGCTCTTGACCTCTGGCTCCGTAAGGACACAGCTGCCGCCGGGTGACCTATTGCCTCCGTGGTCTGGCCCCCGGAGCCCGGTCCATCGGGGATACGGCCGGTCGAGCGGGCCCCCCGTTGGCCGCCCGAGCATGGCAGGGGACGTCATCCGGCAGGCCAGGACCGGGGAGGGCAAAGGGCAACTGGGGAAGCTCTTCACTTGCCGCTCGCCTCGACCGAACGCCGCAGATCCTCGAAGGCCCTCAACTGCTCCTCCTCGCTGTCCAGCCTCACGATCCGGCGCAGTCGGCGTTCAGTGTAGAAGACTTGCTGTTCGGCCGACAGGCTCAGCAGGTAGTCGAGTATCGGTCGTGGTAGACTGGCGATCTTAACCAGTTGGGTCACCCGGCTCCCAGAGATGCCTCGAAGACGGGCGATCTCAGCCTGGTTCCGGACAACCCCATCATCGAGCAGCCGCCTGAGATCCAGGGCTACTCTCACGGCGGATTCTCTTGTGGGGCAAGGGTGGAGGCGCTCCTCAGCCTTGTGGGTTTCAGGGCGGAGCAGGAAGAAGGTGACCACCTCGGTCGAGTTCTTACAGTTGTACCGATTGGGGAGCCAATCCAGGACAACTGCAAGAACCAGACGGAACTGGGGACTCGCCCCAGTTCCCCAAGGCACACTCGAGAGGTACTCGCTTCGTCGCCTCCTCGCAGGGGATCTGCCCTCCAAACGCCTCCTCGTCGTTCCGCCCACCCCCGAATCTCCCTCATCTCCTACCCATTCTTCGCCACCTCAGCGGTCTCAAACCCGAGAAGGAGCCCTGCCCCGTATGGTGAAAAGCTCTCACTGCAGGTGGACCTAGAACGGGGTCCGCTCCAAGCGTGCTAAGTCCGACCTAGAGACTGGTACCATCTACGGGGCAGGTCAGGCTGCTTCAATCTCACCCTCGGCGCCATCAGCACGGCGGTCGGCCTTGGCGCTTCGCTCAGCCAGGTCATCGCCGTTTCCCTTGTGCATCGCTTCGGTTCCGACTCGGGGTTCCTCTTCCTATCGGTGGTCGCGTCGGCCGCCTTCGGCATGCTCTGCTTTCTCATACCGGAGACACGGGACAAGCAATTTCTGAATCCAACCCAAGGAGCACCAACCGCATGATCACCATAGTTCTGCTGGTTTTCTCGAATGTCTTCATGACCTTCGCCTGGTACGGGCACTTGAAATACGG
>PMZA01000361.1 GCA_003170595.1 Armatimonadota bacterium | reverse complement strand
GTCGCTGGCCGAGCAGGTGCCGAGCGAGGGTGACGCCTTCGAGTGGGAGCGGTTAGAGTTCCGAGTGACAAAGATGGATGACACGCGGATCGAGCGCGTCCTCGTGAAGCGCAAGGACATGAAGCTGGAGCGCAACGGCACGGACATGAAGGAGGACTCGCCTCATGGGTGACCTGACGAGCGACCTCCTGTTCGTGGGCATCGCAATCTTCGCGGCGGCGATCCTGGTGCTGTCGATGGCGGAGGCCGCGCTGCTGAGCGCCAACCGGCAGGTGATCCGGCGGACGGCGCTGGCGGGCGATCGCCGGGCGCTGCGGCTGGAGAAGCTGATCGCGTCNNACCTGAGCGCGATCATCGTCGCGGTCAACGGGGCGGTCATCGGCATATCGACGCTCGCGACGATCCTCACGGGCCACCACATGACCCAGAGGTCGGAGTGGGACAAGGAACTGCTGCACCTGCTGACCATCGGCGCGATCGTCGTCTTCGCCGAGCTTGCGCCGAAGACGTACGGGTCGATCCATGCCGACCACCTGGTGCTGAGACTGGCGAGCGGGATCACGGCGCTCACGCAGGTGCTGCGGTGGCCGGTGCGGCTGGTGACGGGCGTGGCGGTAGTGATGCTGTCGGTGTTCCGCGTGCCGCCGATGCACCGGCAGAGGTTCGTGACGGAAGAGGACATCCATGCGGCGGCGACGCTGGGTGAGGAGGCCGGGCTTGTCGAGCCGGAGGAAGGCGTCATGCTCGACCACGTCATCGAGATGGGCGAGCAGACGGCGCGGGAGATCATGGTGCCGCGCGTGCAGATCGTGGCGATCGATACCGAGGCGAGTCTGGACGACGCGCTGGAGAAGGCGCACGAGAGCGGGTTCTCGCGCCTGCCGGTCTTCCGCGAGGACCTGGACGACATCGTGGGAATTGCGCACGTGAAGGACTTGCTGGCTGCGCTGATCGACGAGCGGGACTGGCACGAGTACCTGCGGGAGGCATGGGTCGTCGCCGAGGCAACGCCCGTTCCCGACATTTTTGATACCATGAGGACCGAGCGGTCGCACATGGCCGTGGTCGCCGATGAGTATGGCGGCACCGCGGGCATCGTGACCATCGAGGATGTGCTGGAGGAAGTGGTCGGCGAGTTGCGGGATGAGCATGAGCGGCCGGAGGAGGATTTCATCCCTCTCGGCCCGAACGAGTGGATGGTCAGCGGACGGTTCCGGCTGGACGAGCTATACGAAAGGCTCGGCCTGGAGATGCCGGAGGGAGAGGAGGCGGATACGATCGCGGGGTTACTGGCGGAGATAACGGGGCGCATTCCCGCGGCGGGGGAGGAAATTGAGCACGCAGGGCTAAGGTACCTCGTCGAAGAATCCGACGGGCAGTACCTGGCGAAGGTGAAGGTCACGGCCTCGGCCAGGCCAAAAACAGGCGGTGAACAGTAGATGGCAAAACGCGGACGCGCTCCCAAGGGCACCAAGAGCAAGGGCAAGGGCAAGTCAAAGTCGACGATCGTCGCCAAGGACTTCCGCTATCCTGGCGAGATCAGGCTGTACTGGCAAGGCGTCGGCGGGGTGATCGCCCTCTTCATATGGCTGGCCGTCGTGTGCATCTTCGCGGTCAAGACGGAGAACGGCGCGTCGACGAGATGGGACGTCGTGGCCGAGGTTCTCATCTGGCCGGTGCTGGCCGTCGCCATCTGCAACCTTCTCTCGGTGCGCGGGCGGCAGAAGGAATTCAAGGCCCGTGACGCGCAGTCGCGGGTCATGAGCAGCAACTACCCGGACGTCTTCCGCGCCCTGGGCGAGTTCGCGAAGCTGGCGGGAATGAAGAAGGCGCCGGAGATGTTCATCCTCAACGAGGACCGGCCCTTCATCTTCACGATGCCGGCGAAGGGCGGCACCATCGTCACCTCGCGCGGACTGAAGGATGGGCTGCGGCCGCCGGAGTTTCTCGCGCTCGTCGCGCATGAGATGGGCCACATCATCGCCAAGCACGTGCGGACGGAGCTGGCCATCATCTTCATCCGCGGCGCAAACATCGGCTTCAAGGTCCTCCTGGTGCCGGTGACGCTGATGTCGACGATGATGGGGGCGTGGCTGGATGCGGTCGACTATACGGCCGACCGGTGTGCGTTCCTGATGACGGGCGGAAATTCGAAGCTGGTCAACGCGGCGATCGTGAAGCTGGCGCTGCTGGCGGCGAGTAGCGGGAGCAAGGACGTAAGCCACGGGCTGACCATCGAAGAGCTTGAGGGCTACCTCTCGACGCCCGGCGACCTGGCGCGCGATCAGGGGCTGATGGAACTGCAGGTGCGGGCGGCGCAGTTCATCAGCGGCGTAGCCAACCTGAAGGACCGGATCGACTCGCTGAAGGAATACCCGTCGACGGCTCAGGCTGAGGTCGCCATGGCGAAGGTCGCGGCGATGCTGCGGCTGCCTGGCGCGGCGCAGAGCGGCGGGTAGAGCTGCGAAAGGGTGTGGTTTCCAGGACGGGCCGCGCGAAGGACAGGCGCGGCCCGTTTTCGTTGTGGGGAAAAGCGGGCCGGATTCGGGAGGACGCGCGAGGGCGCGTCCTCCCTGATTCGGCCCCTCCGAAA
>PMZA01000405.1 GCA_003170595.1 Armatimonadota bacterium | reverse complement strand
CGGCCCAGCCCATCAGCTCCAGCGCGCCGAGATTAGCGGACACGAAACTCAGCCCCGCTACCCAGGCGGTTATTTCCCGGCCGGCGAGGAAAAAGTCTTTGCCGCTCTTCGTATATCGCCGGAGATAGAAGCCGATTCCCAGCACCATGGCGAAATATATGGCGATGATGGCGATGTCCGGAGAATGCAGCGAAATGAGGCGGCCGGCGGTCTGCGGGTCGGCGGCCAGCAGGCGCTCGTAGAGGGCCAGCGAGGGAGGCCAGTCCTCCGGCGCCATCGATACCGCGAGGGTGTCGGCCAACGCCGCGAGGCCCTGCTCGGCGCCGGGCTGCTTGGCCGCCGCGTCGAGGGCGCGCTTGAGGAAGGCGTCGGCGTCACCAAGCTTGCGATGGGCGGGCCAGGCGGCATGCCAGGCGAGCGGACTCAGGGGATGCCAGGCCAGCAGGTCATCGCCCAGCTTGGCGGCCTCGGCGGCGTCGCCGGACTGGGTGAGGCCGTCCATCGCCGAGAGGTACAGGTCGTCGGCGTAGGATGGGCCAACGCGTCGCACCGCCTCCAGGAGCGCGCGGACGTCGGCGGGATGATGCTCGGCGAGATATATCTCCAGGAGGCGCTGGGAGGCGAAGCGGGCGGCCGACTGCTGGGGATAGAGGTCGACGAGGCGTCGCCAGGAGTCGATGGCGGAGGTTTTGTCCCCCGCGGCAAGGTGGAGGTCGCCCAGGTGCGCGAGGACCGATGCGCGGTCGGCATCGGTGACGTCGGTAGCCGGGGCGGCGGCGAGGGCGTCGGCGGCGGCCTTCGCGACAGGAAGATCAGGTGCGTCACCGGCAAGGCGAACGACGCCCTGCCAGGCGGCGCGGCGCTGGAAAGCTGCGAGGTCGGGCTGATCGGCCGCCTTGCGGTAGGCGTCGAGCGAGTCGGCGTAGCGGCGGACCAGCCAGAGGATCTGCCCCTTGCCGAGGAGCGCGTCGGCACGCTCGGGGCCGGTCTTCGCGAGGCCGACGGCGCGATCGTAGGCGACGGCCGCCAGGTCGAAGCGGCCCACGCGGACAGCCTGCCGGGCGTCCTGCACCGCGGCAGCATAGTCGCCAGGCTGGGCCTGCGCGGCGGCCAGAATCGGCAAGAGGACCGCGAGCGCGATGAGGGCCCTACTTAGCGGGCGGGTCGAGGATAAGGAGCCCGAACTGGCGCGGATCCTTGCCATAGCCGATGCCCCGGTATAGCTGAAGCCAGCCTCTCCGGCCGGCGCCATCGTTGTCGTTGATCACGAAGCCGAAGCCAAGAAGGCCTGCGGCTTTGAGAGACGGCCCGCCCAAGCTCTTCGCGGGGATGAAGGCCTCATAGGTCGTGACATCGCCCTTGCGCACGACGGCGGACTGAACGCCTGTGAGACGCGACGCGTCGGGCCGCCAGCAGAAGGTCATCTGCTTGCCATCGTCGCCCAAGGCAAAGCCAAGCTCGAGCCACCTGGCTTCCTTGCCCAGGACGAGGTTCTTCCACGCCGCGCAGCCGAGGTCGGCCGCTATCTGAAGGCTGTCGCCCATCCACATCTCCTCGGGCGAGAAGCTCTGGTGATGCGTGGGATCAGTAACCTCGACCGCCAGCCACAGGCCCTCCGGCGACCAGGCGAGGCGGCTCCTGGCGGAGAGGTCGGGCGCCGGCTTGCCGGGTTCGAGGGACTCCCAGTCGGCCGCGCTGAGGCTGTCGGCTTCTACACCGGCGGCGTCCCAGTCGGAGAGATCGCCGTCGACCTTGAGCCCATCGACGCGCTTGACGTGCTGGACCGGGTAGGACGTCGCGACCTCCATCTTGTGCCCGCGAGCCTCGGCGACGATGCTGAGCGGCCAGTCGGCGCGACGGATGGCGGGAGGCGGCAGGGGCAGGCTCATCGTGTCGAGGTGGCGACCGCCGGCGGCTATATCGACCTTCGCGTCGACGCACTTGGTCGGGTCGGGCCCGGCGGTCACGACGAGGCGGGCGGCTTTCTCGGCCGTGTCGCGCGGGTTGTCGAGGACGACTTCGGCCGCAAGGGCCCCGTTAGCCACGCCCTCGGGGATCCAGGTCGCCTGCAAGAAAGGGGACACCACCACCGACTTGGCGGCCTCGGCGGCGATGGACGCGTCGGGGTCGACGACAGTCAGGGCGAAGCGGGCCGGCCCCAGCTTTGCATCGTCGGGGACGCGGAAGCGCTCGGTCGCGGCGCGGGAGCCCTTCGCGAGCTTGACCTCGCGCGGCTCGCCCCAACCCTCCGGCGGCGTGAGTACGATGCTGCGCTCGGGTATGGCGAGGTCGGCGCTGACGTTCGCGGTCACGGTGACCGCATCACCAGGAGCCGGACGGGCAGGCGAGACCTGCATCTGGACCGGCGCCTGGGCGAGCTTGAGGCCGGGGAACTTGCCGGCGATGAACACTGGCATGTCCGTGAGCTTGAGGCTGAGGACGCCGCCGGGCGTCGGGCGATCCTCGCCGTAGGCATCGGCCCACTGCAGGTGAACGCTCTTGCCGCCCAGGGCGAGGGAGGCAGATTCCTCGCGGCCATCGGCCCAGGCGATGACGATGTCCCGGTCGCCCTGGCGGAAGAGATAGGCGTAGCGGGCGTCCTCGGGCGAGGTGGGCAGGAGCGCCTTCACGAACTTCGCGCCCGCGAGGTGCCGCGTCATCACCCAGTAGCCGACGAAGCCGGGCTTGGCCTGGCTCGCGTCGTAGGTGAGGATGCCGAAGCGCATCTCGTTGTAGGTCGGGTCGCGGCCGTCGTCCTGGAGGTCGTACCAGAAGACGCGCTGGATGAAGGGGAGGCTGCGCGCGAGGGTGTACATGCGGACCAGATAGTTGGCCGAGGTCTGCTCATCGACGCCGCCAGGCCCGGTGTGGGTAGGCCAGCCGATCTCGGTGAGCCACAGCTTCTTGCCCTCCATCCCATACTTGCACATGAGGTCGTAGCACTTCTGCATCTCGTCGACGAAGTGCGTGGCCTCGGGCGAGCCGGGGTAGCGGTAGGGGTGGATCGACATCGCGTCCATGTACTTCGCGCCGCCCAGCTTGAGGACCGTCTCGATGTAGCCGAGGTCGGTGCCGGCGGTGCAGACGCCGACGACGGTGTCATCGGGGCAGGCCTGCTTGATCGCGGGGTAGGACGCCTTGAGGAGGCCGAAGTATTCCTCGGCGCTGGGCTTGCGTCCGGACCAGAAGCCGATGTTGGGCTCGTTGTAGATCTCGATGTCGCGCAGGACCGAGTGGTAGTGCGTCGCGAGGGCGGCGGCGTAGTGGGCCGAGCCGTCCCAGCCTTCCGGGTCATGCGGTGCCTGGCCCTGGTCGTAGAAGGGGTTCGTGTAGTCGGCGATGATGTAGGGCTTCACGCCAGTCTTTCCGGCGGCGGCCATGTAATCCTCGTAGTAGTTGTCGTAGGTGTACTCGCCCTTAGTCTTCTCGACCGCGCCCCAGCCGATCTCATCGCGGAGCCACTCGATGCCGCCGCGGCGCATGAGTTCGAGGGTCTGAGGGATCGAGTGCTTGCCCTGGCCGAAGTGGGTGCAGGCGCCGAAGAAGCCGTCGGGCGCGGGCTTGAGTTCGCTGGGCTGAGGTAGGACGGCCAGGCGGAAGGGTCCGGCAGTGGTGCCGGCTATGGTGGCCTTGACGAAGATGAGGCCCGCGGTCGGCGCGAGGTGGAAGGAAGTGGAAGCCGACCCACCGCGGTCGAGGGTGACGCCGAGGTCGGCGTGGCCAGCCGGGTTGCCGCGGCTGTCGGTAGCCGAGACGACGAGCATTCCGGTGACGCGGGCGGTGGACATGTTGCGGACCGTGACCTTGAGGCTCCAGGGCTTGTCCGAGAAGACGACGTCGCCGAACCAGCCGGAGTCTGCCGTGACCTGGAAGGCGTCCTTCGGATCCGCGGCGGTGACGTAGCTCAGGTCGTCGAAGTAGACGTCGCCGACGGAGGGGCGGACGTCGCTGTCGAGGAGGAGAGAGTCGAACTGGAGGGGCAGCTTGATCTTGCCGCTGTTATCGCCGCCCCAGTGACCGTTGTCGTGGGTGAGGTCGCAGGAAAGCTGGCGCCAGCCCTTGAAGTCGAGCGTGCCGAGGTTGTACTGGAAGGTCTGGGTGGCGGCATCGTCGAGGCGGAGGCGGACGGAGAGGCCCGACCCGTCCCCGTAGACCCAGACGTTGAAGCGCGAGGGATTGCCGGCGAGGATGTGAGGCGCGACACCGCTGAGGGTGATGCCCGCGTACATGATGCCCTGGACGTTGTCGGGATAGTCGTAATGAAGATGAGCCGCGACCTTGCCGCTGTGGGCCGGGTCGGCGACGAGGTCGACCGAGCACTTGGGCGGAAGCTGCTGGCCCACGAGGGGCGCCTGGGTGCCATCCTCGAAATCGGTGAGCAGCAGCTCCATCGGCTGAGGCTGCGCGAGCGAGCCGGCGAGAAGGCTAAGAGCAACGCTCAGAGCGACTGCGACCATGACAAGCCCTCCACGAGGGGGGTTGTGCGTCACGCACCGGCATGACCGGCGACCAGCAACGTCACAAAGAGCACTACGCTGTAAACCGTGTGGGCCATGACGCCCGCGGGGCAAGCTTTACGCCAGGCCGCGGGATCATCCGGGCCCAGGACCAACGCCTGCACCGCCTGAGCAGCCGGGAGGGCCGCTGCGAGGGAAAGCAGGGACACCACCGGCAGCCAGGTCATCGCGACCGCGATGGCAGTGAGGAGGAAAGTCGCGGCGTACATGATGAGCGCGACGAGGGCCGAAGCCGGCCTGCCCCAGACGACCACCAGGTGGCGCTTGCCCACAAGCGCATCCGCGTCGGCGTCCGGAAACTGGTTGACCCACAGTACGCCGATGATCAGGAGTGCGATGGGCAGCGAAAGGACGAACATGGGCAGGGTGAAGTGATGCGTGAGAACGTACTGGGTGCCGAGCACCGGCAAGATGCCGAAGTCGAGCCCGATGATGATCTCACCGAGACCGCGATAGCCGAGGCGGAGAGGCGGCGCGGTATAAAAGAAGAGGCTGAGCCCGCCGAAGACGCCGAGGAGGAAGATCATGGCGCCCTGCGTGATCGCAAGGTAGAGGCCGATGGCGGAGCCGACGGCGAGGCAGAGGAGGGCGACGAAAAGGACTTCATGCGCCTGGACGAGGCCCTGCTGGATGGCGCGGCCGCCGCCGGTGAAGGGCGAGACGTAGCAGGTGTTCAACTCATCGGCGCCGGACTGGGAGTCGAAGTAGTCGTTGAGGAGATTGCCCGCCGCGTGGAGCAGGACCATCGCTACCGCGACGAGGATCCACAGGCCGACGTCGACCTTGCCCTCCGACCAACGCACGTACGCGCCGGCTACGAGAACGGGCGCAAGCGAAGCAGCAAAGAAGGCCGGACGAGCGGCCAGTAGGAAACGCATCGTTCACCTCTCCCACTCAGGCCAAGGTAGGTTAGTGGCCCTCGTGCTCTTCGGAGGGGCCGCATCAGGGAGGAGCGCGCCAAGCGTGCTCCTCACGAATCCGGCCCTGTACTTCGTTTACGCGGCGGGGAGTAAATCCCCGCCCTACAGCAAAGACGGAAGCCCCGTCATGCCTCGTCGCGAAGATCGCGGACGCGCTGGGCCTTGCCCTCACTCACCGGCAGGTGGCCGGGCTCGACGATCTCGACCTCCGGCGTTACCAACAACTCGCTGCGCAGTTCGTGCTGGACGGTCTCGCGGAGGTCGTCGAGCTTGCGCATCTCGTCGAAGCCGAAGGCCGGGCTGAGTTCGACGCTGACCGTCATGCGGTCGCCGCCGTTGAAATGATCCAGGGCGATGAGCCAGTTGCCGCCGAGCTGGGGGTGGCCCATGAGCACACGCTCGACCTGCATCGGGTACACGTTGACGCCCTTGACGATGAACATGTCGTCGCTGCGGCCGACGATGCGATCGATACGGCGATGCATCCGCCCGCACGAGCAGGGCTCGGCCAGGATGCGGGTGATGTCGCGGGTGCGATAGCGCAGGAGCGGCATGGCCTGGCGGCTCAGGGTCGTGAGGACCAGCTCGCCTTGCTCGCCGTCGGGCAGAGGCTCCAGCGTGTCGGGGTCGATGATCTCGGCGAGGTACTGATCCTCGCGGAGGTGGAGGCCGTGCTGGGCCTCGCACTCCATCGCGACGCCGGGCCCTGCCGCCTCGGAGAGGCCGTAGCAGTTGTAGACGGACAAGCCAAGCTCGCGCTCGATGCGGCGGCGGGTGTTCTCGGTATGAGGCTCGGCGCCTACGAAGGCCACGCGGAGGGCGAGGTCGGCGACCGGGTCGATGCCCTGATCGACGCAGTGGTGGCTGACGCGGAGGGCGTAGGACGGGAGGATGTGGATGGCGGTAGTGCCGAAGACCTGCATGAGCTGAATCTGGCGAGCGGTGTTGCCTGCGCCGGCGGGAATGGTCATGCAGCCGAGGCGCTCGGCGCCGTAGTGAAGGCCGAGGCCGCCGGTGAAGAGGCCGTAGCTCATCATGTTCTGGAAGACGTCCTTCTTGGTGATGCCCGTCATGATCAGCGAGCGGGCGATGAGTTCGGCGGCGTTATTGACGTCGTTGCGCGAGAAGAA
>PMZA01000301.1 GCA_003170595.1 Armatimonadota bacterium | reverse complement strand
GCGTGTAGACCATGCGCTTCACTCGATCGAGGTCAGCGTCGGTGAGAGGCGTGTCGCGGATCTGACGGATGGCGCCGGCCACCGCGCTGCGTGCCTCAAGCTCCTGTTCGGGAGCGCACACCGCCGTCACGGTCAGCAGCCCCGGAAAGCGCTCGGTGAGGAAGTCGCAGTCCGCCGCCACCGCCAGCTTCTTCTCCCGCACCAGCACGCGCTGGAGCCAGGAGTTCTCGCCCTGCCCAAGCCACGAGTAGATCAAGTCCATCGCGCAGACTTCCGCCGGCTTATCAAGGCCCGGCGCGCGGAACCCCATCGTGAACACCGACGCCCGGTTCTGCGCATGGAGGATGCGGGCGCGGACCTCGTGCATCGACGGCTCAGGCGCGGGAGCCTTCCAGTCGACCTCGCGCTTCTCCCACGAACCGAAGGCGCTCTTGGCCGCCTCGAAGACCGCGTCGGGATCGACGTCGCCCACGACGATGAGCGCCGAGTTGTTGGGCACGAAGAACCGCTTGTACTGGGCCACGGCGTCCTCGGGCTTGATCGCGTCCAGCGATTCCTTAGTTCCGCCGATGGGCCAGCGGTACGGGTGCTTCTCAAAGGCAGCCTGCCACAGCGCCTCGTCCACTAGCACGTCGGCGTTGGAGTTGCGGTCGGCCAGTTCCTGCAGGATGATCGTCTTCTCGGCATTGACGGCCGCGGCGTCGAAGGTCGCCCGCGTCACACGATCGGCCAGGAGCTTGAGCGCCTCGCCGAATTGTGGGCTTGCCACCAGAGTCTCGACCGACACGAAGTCGCGCAGGGTCTCGGCGTTGATGTACCCGCCGAGGTCCTCGACGGCGCGCCCCAGCCCGGGCCGCACCTTGCTCTTGTTCTCGAAGAGCAGGTGCTCCATCAGATGGCAGAGGCCGGCCTTGCCCTCAGGATCGCGGACGCTCCCGCACCGCACCTGGATCGTGAAGCCGACGATGCCCCAGTAGGGCTCGTGCTTGACGATGACATGGAGGCCGTTGGGCAGAGTGGTCTCGCGCACATGCCCAAGGTCCATGACAGCCGTCTTGGGCGGCGCGGAGAGAACGGAGAGTAAAGCAATAGGGATCAGCCAGCCTGACACAGAGCCACCTCCACAAGGCCGCAGGGACGCCTGACCTTCCACAGGCCGACGCCCCTTGATACCGTCCGTCCACGGACTTCTAGCCGATCTTCAGGCCGGACTTTTCCCAGTCCGCCAGGAAGCTACTGAGGCCCTTGTCCGTCAGCGGGTGGTTGAACAGCTTCTCCATCACGGCGAAAGGCATCGTCGTGATGTCCGCCCCGATCATCGCCGCCTGCAGCACGTGCATGCTCGTACGCGCGCTGGCCACGATGATCTCCGTCGTGTACCCGTAGTTCTGGTAGATCGTGTGGATCTCTTCCACCAACTGCATCCCGTCCGTGCCCACGTCATCCAGTCGTCCCACGAAGGGCGAGATGTACGCCGCGCCGTTCTTCGCAGCCAGCAAAGCCTGCAGCGGCGAGAAGCACAGCGTCACATTGCACTTGATCCCTTCGCCGCTGAGAACGTGCAGCGCCTTGATGCCTTCGGGGATCAGCGGCACCTTCACGATTACGTTCTCGGCCCAGGTGCGGATCTCGTGCGCTTGGTCGATGATCGCCGATGCCTCGACCGCGATGACCTCGGCACTGACCGGGCCGGGCGTAATCGAGCACATCTCGAGCACGATTTCCTTGAACCCGCGCTTCTCTTTCGCGACGAGCGACGGGTTGGTGGTCACGCCGTCGAGCAAGCCCCACGCCGCGACCTTCCGTGCTTCCTCTACATTCCCGGTATCCAGGAAAAACTTCATCGCTACCTTCCCCCAGATGTAAAACGCTCAGTTACTCAGCCGCGCGGACTTCGGTAACTTCGGGGATGGCCTCGCGCAGCACCTGCTCGATCCCCATCTTCAGGGTCATCTCGGACATCGGGCAGCCCTGGCACGCGCCCTGAAGCCGCACCTCGACCACGCCGTCTTCGCTCACACTGACCAGCTCGACGTCGCCGCCATGCGCCTCAAGATAGGGCCGCACCTCGCCCAGTACCTTCTCCACCTTCAACTGCAGTTCGGCAACCGCCATGGTGAAAACCCCCTGTCATACCGGTCGATGCCGGCCTGGTGGTCTTTACTTGCCTTTGCGTGCGATCGTCTTCCGGCAGGCCTCCGCGATGTGCGGAGCACTCATGCCGAAAAGCTCGAAAAGCTTCATGGGCTCGCCGGAGTGGCCGAAGCTGTCCTGAACGCCTATCCGCGCCATCGGCACCGGATACGTATCGCCCACGACCTCCGCCACCGCGCCACCGAGCCCGCCGATTACCGAATGCTCTTCCGCGGTCACTATCGCCCCGCAGTCCCTCGCCGCCGAAGCGATGGCCTCGACGTCGATCGGCTTGATCGTGCTCATGTTGATGACGCGNNGCCCTCGGCCGCCAGTTCTTCCGCCGCGGTCATCGCGAAGCTCGTCATGCAGCCGCAGGCGATGATGGCGACGTCGCCACCCTCGCGCACCGTCGCGGCCTTGCCGATCTCGAAGCGATAACTGTCATCGAAGATGTTAGGGAACTTCTCGCGCCCGAGCCGCATGTAGCAGGGCCCGTCCATCTGTCCTAGCGCAAACACTGCCTGCCACGTCTCGTTCCAGTCAGCCGGGACGACGACGGTCATGTTCGGGAGACACCGCATGATTGCGACGTCTTCGAGAGCCTGGTGCGTCGGGCCGTCTTCGCCCACGGAGATCCCCGCGTGCGTCGCGCAGATCTTCACATTGCTCTTCGCGTAGGCCACGACCAGCCTTATCTGCTCCCACGCCCGTCCCGTCGCGAAGACCGCGAAGGACGAGGCAAAGGGTATCTTACCCGAAACTGCGAGGCCCGCCGCGGTGCCGATCATGTTCTGCTCGGCGATCCCCATGTCGAAGAATCGCTCAGGGAACTCCTTGGCGAACCATTCGGTCCGCGTGGACTTCGCCAGATCGGCGTCCAGCGCCACGACGTCCGGGTTCTGACGCCCGAATTCGACGAGCGCCTTGCCGTAGGCGTCACGGGTTGCGGTCTTCTCACCAACGATTGCGGCCATATTGTTCAGTCCCTCGCTGAAGCCGTGCCGGCTTCTTAGGCCAACTCCGCCAGCGCCTTCGCCAGATCATCCGTGCTGGGGGCCGTGCCGTGCCACTCGACCTTATTCTCCATGAACGTGACGCCCTTGCCCTTGACCGTGTGCGCCACGATCATCGTCGGCGGGGCATCGTCGTGCAGGCCCACCCTCGACAGCACGTCCACGATCTCGTCCATGTCGTGCCCGTCGATCTCGATGGTTTCCCACCCGAAGGCCATCCACTTCGCGGCCATGTCGCCGAGGCACATCACGCAGTCGTTCGTGCCATCGATCTGCAGGCCGTTGTAGTCCTGAATCGCAACGACGTGGCCCAGCTTGTAGTGAGGGGCGGCCATGGCGGCTTCCCAGATCTCGCCTTCCTGGCTCTCGCCGCAGCCGATCATCACGAAGACGCGGTGGTCCATCTTGTCCAAACGACCGGCGAGCGCCATGCCGTTCCCGACCGCGAGGCCTTGCCCCAAGGGTCCGGCCGACATCTCGATGCCGGGGGTATCCAGACGGCTGGGATGGCCTTCCAGGTGCCCGCCGAGCTTGCGCAGGCCCTTCAGCCATTCCTTGGGGAAGTACCCGCAGTCGGCCAGAGTCGCGTAGAGGGCCGGGCACGCATGGCCCTTGCTCAGCAGGAATCTGTCGCGATTCGGTAGCGACGGATTCTTCGGATCATGATTCATGACGCGGTAGTAAAGGGCGGTCACGATATCGATGGCCGAGAGGGATCCGCCGGGATGCCCGGATTTGGCCTCGGTGAGCATCGTGAGGATGTCGCCGCGAAGCTGCTGTGCTTTGACGCGGAGTTGGTCGGTCGAAAGGTTGAACGGATTCGCCATGTAGCCGGGCACCTGTGCGCAAAAGGTACAAGCGGCCATAACGGCCGCGGCGAACATTCTACCACACGCCCGCCGGGCGGCAAACCGCGCGCCGCGACGTGGAAGGACTGAGGGCTAGGTTGGCGGATTCCATGGCAGGAGCCCCCGTGTCGGTGGGGAACACCTCCCCGGCCAGCTGACCCAACGGCTTGTCATCCTGAGCGCGCGACGGTGTTGGTTGCGCCGAAGGATCTCATTTCGGCGTTGGGGCGACCGGACGTGGTGCTGTGACGGAGAAAAGGAGGTCCTTCGGTCGGCAAAGTACGCCTCCCTCAGGATGACAGACTAGGGCGAGGGTGCTTTCCATTTCGCGGAACCGTGGGCCTCGCACGGTTGTCATCCTGAGCGTGAGGAGCTTCGCTCCTCCGCGAAGGATCTCATTCTGGCTTTAGCTTGCCGTTGAGGCTTGGTGCCTTGGTACAAAAGGAGATCCTTCGCGGCGACACAACCGGTCGCTCGCTCAGGATGACAGCTCAGCGCCGGGCTTGAAGATGTGGTGAGGAAGCGATTCGTTGGCACGTGAACGGGCCGCACAGGGGAGTGGGCCCGGCCTTTTCCCTGGGAGGGGTAATCCATGGACATCATCTGCGCATCCATCTGCTTTCGCGGCTACGTCGACGACGAAGTCGCAGGTACGCTCCAGTACGCCCCCGCGATGGGCTACAAGTGGATGGAGATTCACGGCCCCATGAGTTGGACCCCCGACGCGGCCGAACTCCTCGACGCTGAAGCCCTCAAACCTCGCCTGGCCGCCGCCGGGATTCGCTGCGCAGGAATCTATCCGCCCGGCTGGGGCGGCGCCGACGACGCCGATGTGGCCGCTCATGCCCGAGCCATCGCCAAGTGCGCCGCCGTCGCCGAAGCCCTGGGCGCGGGTCACATAGCCTGCACCGGCGCCTCCCAGCGCACCGAGCCCGGCGCCTTCGACCGCGTCGGCGACTGCATCGAGCAGGTCCTCGCCGAGGTCCCGGCCTCCTCGCCGGTCAAGCTCTGCCTGGAGCCTCATTACGGCAACATCCTTCAGGCGCCCGCCGATTTCGAGAAGCTCTTCAACCGTTTCGACGACCCCCGCCTCGGCCTCTGCGTCGACACGGGCCACTTCCACTCTGCCGGCGTCGACCAGCCCTCCCTCATCCACCACTTCGCCGGGCGCGTCTACAACGTCCATCTCAAGGACCATATCGGCGCCACCTCCGTCGGCATCGGCCGCGGCGAGGTCGATCTGGCCGCCATCATCGCCGCCCTCCGCGGGATCAGTTACAGCGCGGGCCTCACGGTCGAGCTTGAGGTCGAGGATCCCGAGAATCTGCCGCGCTACACCCAGGAAGCCTACATCTACCTCAGCGGCCTTCTGGGCCAAAAGCTCTGAGCTTCAGATGAAGCTCCATGCTTCAGGGAGCACACCGATGACCGATAGCCCATCCGGCAATATCCGCATCGCCTGCCAGACCTACACCTGGGAGATGCTCGGCGACGACTGGCACGGCAGCGTCACCGACCTCCTCGACTGGATCTCCGACGCCGATTACCAGGGCATCGAGATCACCAGCAAGATGATCGCCGACTTCTACGATCGCCCGGCCGACTTCGCCGCCGCATGCGCCGAGCGCAACCTGGTCCTCGCCGCCTTCGCCTACGCGAGCCCCAGCGGCAGCGGCTTCACCGACGCCGACCGCCTCGACGCCGACCTCGCCGGCGCCCGTGGCGCCATCGAGTTCACGTGCCACTTTCCGGGCGCGAAGCTAGAGCTTGGCGGAGCGGCCCATCCTTCTCGCGACGATATCTGGACGAAGCTCGACCAGGCGCTTGTCTTCTACAACGTGGCCGGTCTCCTCGCCGCCGACGCCGGGGTGCCCGCCTGCGTCCATCCTCATTCTCACTTCGGCTCGCTCCTCGAGAGTGCCGAGGAATACGCCTATCTGCTCGACCGCCTCGACCCGGGCTGCGCAAACTTCTGCCCCGACACCGGCCACATCGTCCGCGGTGGCCAGGACCTGCTGACCTGCCTGCGCACGACGTTGCCGCGCATCATCCACGTCCATCTCAAGGACGCCGACGCCAACCGGCGATGGGTCGGGCTCGGCGAGGGGTTGTGCGACTATCCGGCAGTCTTCGACCTGCTCGAGTCGGCCGGCTATGATGGCTGGGTGGTGGCGGAGGAAGAGTCCGCGACTGCGCGTGAGGACGGCATCGCCGCCATCAACCGCAACCGCGCCTACCTGCGCTCGATCGGGTATTGAGGGCCGGGTTGTTGCTTTCTGTAGGGCGGGGCTTTACGCCCCGACGAGAGTCATGTGAGGAAAGCGAAAGCCGGCGGGGCATAAAGCCCCGCCCTACAGCAAGCACAAAGGCGCTTGCGACTGAGGTGACTTTCATGCCCGGCAGAGAATCCGAGGTCAAGTTCTTCAGCGAGTACCAGGAGGTCCACGGCACGATGTGTGTGCCGGACGGCTCGCCGCCCTATCCCGCCGTCGCCCTCCTTCACGGCTACGGCGCCTTCCGCGATGAGCTTACCGGCTACGTAGAGCTTGCCGCGCTTCTTGCCGAGCACGGCATCGCCTCGCTGCGCTTCGACTTCCGCGGCTGCGGCGAGTCGGGTGAGGCCGGCCGCCTGCATCCCCACGACGACTGGGTCGAGGACACCCTCTGCGCCCTCTCGTTCCTTGAGGCCCGCAGCGACATCGCCGGCTCACGCCTGGGCGTCGTCGGCATGAGCGTCGGCGGAGGCATCGCGGTTCAGGCCGCGGCGCTCGATGACCGCGTCTGCTGTGCGGTAGCCCTCGCCCCCGTCGCCGACGGCGGATGGTGGCTGAAGCATCTGTGGACCACGAGCCAGGGCGAGACCGGCTGGCACGACTTCCTCGGCCAGGTCCGTCATGCCCGCCGCGAGCGCGTGGCCACCGGCATGTCCACCAAGGTGCCCATCGAGAGCATCCTCGCCTACGGCCCCGACGACCTGGCCGCCCATCGCGCGATGCACGAGAAGTACCCGCAGTTCGCCACCCATGCCTACTACACGTCGGTGGAGAGCCTCCTCCAGTTCCAGCCACGCCAGTTCGTGCACAAGATCCGGCCGCGCCCGATCCGCTTCATCCACAGCCTCACCGACACGTCCGTGCCGATCGAGCACTCCTACGAACTCTTCGGCCGCGCGGGCCACATCCGCGACTTGCAGGTGATCCACGACTCGCCTCACTGCTTCTGGATCGGCCCCGAGAGCCGCCACGTCCAGGAACTCACCGTCGACTGGCTGAGCAGATATCTCTAGGGACCGGCCTCGTCCGGTTATCCGATGTTGCCCTTAGTTGTCATCCTGAGGAAGCAACGTTCTGCGTTGCTGACGAAGGATCTTCTTTTGGCTTGTTCGATGGCGGACCGCAGATGACAAAAGGAGATCCTTCGGCGCTGCAGCCAGCGCAGCGCTCGGCGATGCTCCGCATCGCAAGGATGACAGACTCGTTAGCCTGTGGGTTCAGTCCGCCTGAAGACTCCTTGCTGGGAGGAACGTATACATGACCGACAAACAGTCACGTCTCAAGCTCGCCTGGAGAATTGGCGTCCCGTGCTATGAACCCGCCGAAAACCTGACCCCTCTCCTGGCCTTCTTCGCCGACTTCATGCCCATCGTCGAGGAGATGGCCTTCTTCGAGACGATCACCCACCACCTCTACATTCCCCTCGACAAGTTCGCCGACCGCGCGACTTCGCTGGGCCACGCGCTCAAGGTCGTCAAGCGGGCCGGCGTGCCCAGCGCGGGCATCAACGTCCTCACGACGATGGGCCACATCAACGAGGCGTGGGATTACATGCCGCCTCTACCGATGCAGCCGATGGTCGGCCATGACGGCTCCGTCTCGCGCGGCTGCGCCTGCCCGAACACGCCCGAGCTTCGCGAGTACGTCCGCGCGAAGTACACGATGGTCGCCGAGCAGTCGCCCGACTTCGTCTGGGTTGACGACGACATCCGCATGAACAATCACGGCGTCTCCTGGGCCTGCTTCTGCCCGACCTGCCTCGCCCTCTTCGCCGAGGAGACCGGCCGCACGTTCACGCGCGAGGCCCTCGTCGCGGCCTTCAACGACCCCGCCGAGGGCGACGTACGCTCGGCCTGGATCGACCACAACGTCTCGTCCATCGAGTCGCTCATGGCCGACGTCGAGGCCGCGATCCATGCCGTCGACCCCGCCATCATCACTGGCCTCATGACCGCCGGCCCGGGCTGGACGACCTACAACGGCGTCGCCTTCGACCGCTGGCACCGCGCCCTCAAGGCGACCAAGTGCCGGCCCGGCGGCGGCTTCTACTCGGACGAGCGCCCGCTCGGCATGGTCGAGAAGGCGATGGAGGTGGGCCGCCAGATCGCGGTCCTCCCGCCCGAAATCACCGATGTCCAGTACGAGCTTGAGGACTTCCCTTACGCAGTCATCAAGAAGTCCGCGACGGCCTTCATCTCCGAATGCACCCTCGCCCTCGCCTCCGGCTGCAACGGCATCGCCTTCAACGCTCTCGGCGTGTGGGACTCGGCCTACGGCGACTTCCGCCGGTACCTCGAGGCCATCACCGCCGTCCGTCCCGTGTGGGAGCAGTTCGTCGCCCACGCCGACGGCCTGCCGACGGTGGGTCTCTGGCCCGCCTGGAGCCCGCGCTACATGGCGCGCAAGTCGGTCCACCCGGGCGAGGAGTGGCTCGCCGGCGATGGCGCTCCCATGAGGCCCGGCGTCTTCGCCGAGATCGGCCTCCCCTTCTGCACCGACACCCCCGCCGACGCCGCTGTTCTCTCGGGGCGGATCATCGAAGCCTTCGATGACGACGAGCTTCGCGACATCTTCTCCCGCGGCGTGATGATCGACAGCCCCGCCCTCGACATCCTCACCGAGCGCGGCCTGGCCGACCTCACCGGCGTTCGCATAGCCCATCGCTATGACAACGGCCTCAAGGAGGTTCTGACCGACGATCCCCTCAACGGCGCCTCCGCCGGCCATGTGCGCGACTGCCGCATCGAGTTTTGGGGCGACGCCCGTGGCATGGCCGACGTCCTTGAGCCGACTGCCCCCGGCGTCCGCGAACTCGCCCGCATGGAGACCTACCTCTACGACGACCGCGGCACGTGCATGACCGCCTTCGAGAACTCCCTCGGCGGCCGCGTCGTGGTTATGGGCTACGCGCCGTGGATCTTCTTCCACTCCGGCGCCAAGCGCGCGCAGCTCTTCAACCTCGCCGACTGGGTGACGCGCGGCAAGCTGCCGGTGCGTGTGGATGACGTCGTGCCGCTCCTGCCCTTCGCCCGCTTCAATGCCGACCGCACGCGCGGCTCGGTCGTCCTCCTCAACGCCTGCCTCGACCCGCTGCCCCCGACGACGGTCCACGTCCGCGCGGCGGATGTGCCGGCCGCTCTGGCGACTAAGTCCGGCCCCGTGGCGCTCGATCGCACGCCCGAGGAGGGCGGCTGGTCCACCACCATCGGCCCGCTCGAGCCCTGGACCTGCGCCGTAATCCTGATTGGCTAGAGGGAGCACACCCATGTCCGACAAGACCACCGCTAGCATCGCCTTCATCGGCGCGGGCACCCACGCCACCCAGTCGCTCTATCCGAACATCCCGCAGATCCCCGAGTTCAAGCTCGTCGCCGTCTGCGACATGAACCACGAGCGCGCCGATCACTGGGCCCCTCGCTACGGCGCGCCCGCCTTCTACGATGTCGAGACGATGATCGACGCGGTCGCCCCCGAGGGAGTCTGCATCGTCGGCCCGGCCGAGATGCACCACGCCGTCGCCCTGCAGGTCCTCGCCCGTGGCATCCCGGTGTTCGTCGAGAAGCCGCCCGCCACCACCCTCGCCGGCGCGATCGAGCTTGCCGACGCCGCCCGCGCGTCAGGCACCTGGGGCATGGTCGCCTTCATGAAACGCTTCGCCCCGGCCAACGCCGTCGTGCGCGAGTTCATGGACACCGACGGCTTCGGCGCCCTCTCGACCGTCGGCCTCATCCACGGCTCCGGCCCCTACGGCGATCTTACCGCCATGATGTACTTCAACGGCATCCACATGATCGACCTGGGGCGGTACTTCGGCGGCGACGTCAAGCGCGTTTCGGCCATCAGCTACGACCAGGGGCCGGTCAAGGCCGTCATGTCGACGTGGGAGTTCACCAGCGGCGTGGTCGGCACGTTCAACATGAACTCGGGCCACACGTGGACCGACTGCTTCGAGCAGGTCTACCTCAGCGGATCGTCGTGCGGCGTGCTGATCGATAACGGCCGCGCCTCCGAGGTCATGTCCAACGACGGGCGCTTCGCGAAGGGTGAGGGGCTCGACCTCTACGGCTGGAGCCGCCGCTACTACGTCTCGGGGAACATGTCCGGCTGGGGATCAGGCGGTCACTACACTCGCGGGTACTGGGGCGAACTGAGCCAGTTCGCGCGGGCGGTGTGCGGGCTTGTCGAGCCGACGCCGACGCTGGAGGATGGGGTCGAGGCCGTGCGCCTCATCCACGCCATGCTCGACAGCATCGCCGCCTCGGGTCAGCCCATCGAACTGTGACACGCCGCGAGGGGTGCGCTTGCTGTAGGGCGGGGCTTTACGCCCCGCCGCAGCGGTGGAAGGCTGTGGCCGGTTGTCATGAACTCGACGACCGCAGCGCTTCGATCAACGGCGTCGCGTCAATGAGGCCGATGCGCTGCCAGAAGGGCTCCATCCGCAGCGCCACAACTTCGCCCCGCGCATACGTCGCCGCGAGCGCTTCCATCGCCGGCGACGGCGTCGTCCTCGCGCTCACATCCACCACGCGGCAGGGCCCGCCGAAGTCCGCGCCCGACATCTTCAGCGCCTCGATCTGCTCGCGCATCGTTCGCGTCACCACCCATCCGCCGAGGTCGAAGGTCTCCTCCTCCGCCGCACGCCGCAGGTCCTCCGCCGAGGCACTCTCGCCCTCGGTGATGCGCGCCTTGATGAGTTGCCGCCGGAAGTTCTCCTCCCAGTACGCGCGCCCGTCGAGGATCGGCGCCACGAGTGTCAGCCCGTCCGCCCCGACCTCGCTCGCCACCTCCGACGCCAGCGTCGCGCCCATTCTCACGCCCATGAGCCGCACTTCCGTCGGCGCAAGCTCGGCCCTCGCCCACGCGACCGCCGCCCGCATATCCCCTCGCCAGTCGTCGAGTGTGACGTCCTCGAACTCGCCCTCGCTGTCGCCGGTGCCGCGGTAGTCAAAGCGGAGAACCGTCAGCCCGTCATCGGCCAAAGCCGTCGCGACCTCGGCCATCACGCGGTGGGCGCACTTCTTCTCCTCGGCGAAGGGATCGGCCATCACGACCGCCGGCCCTCCACCCGGGCCGCGCACCGTCGCGTGAAGCCGCGATCCGCCGCTAACAATCGAGGCCAGTCGAAGCGAGAGGTCCATCCCTAACCCAGCTTGCGCTGCACGATTTCGGCGATCTTGCTCACCGTTGAGAACGCCTCGACGCTGAGTTCCTCGTCGCCGAGGGAGATCTTGAAGGCCTCCTCGAGGCCGACCACGATCTCGAAGAGGTTGACCGAATCGACGGCGAACCTCTCGGGCAGGCTATCGTCATCGTCGATGTCGTCGGCCGCCACATCGAGGAACAGGCGCTCGACGATCATCTCTTTCACCTGCTGCTTGATCTCCGCAACATCAGCCATCTGCATGCCTCCCCGCGTATCCTTCAGCCGACCATCGGCGGCACGCCCGTCTGCTCGAAGGGCCGCGTCTCGAGGGGCAGCCACCGGCATTCTTCGTCCGTCCGGCCGTCTTCCTTTGAGAACACGCCCTCCCACCGCCGCTTGAACTCCAGCCCGTTCTTGATCGTGATGTACCGGTAGTTTACACCCGGCGAGCCGTCGGTGGTCACCGACTCGTAGTGGTACATTTCCGCCCGCGGCTCATACGCGACGCGCCAGCCCTGCCCCCGCGCGCGATAGCAGAAGTCGAAGTCCTCGAACTGCGCGGGGTTGAAGATCTCGTCGAGCCCGCCGATCTGTTCGGGCACTTGGCGCTTCATCAGCCAGCACGCGCTGATGAGGCACTGCACATCGTGGGCGATGTTGTGCTCGGGCGCGTCGATGGGCTCGCCTCGTCCCAAGTACTTCACGCGCCCCGTGCGTGAGATGGCCGCGCCTGCGTGCTCGATGTTGTATGGCGCGAAGGGATAGACGAGCTTCGGTGCGAGCAGGCCCATCTCCGGCACGGCCTCAAGCCCCCCGGCCAGGATCGACAGCCACGACCTCGTCCGCACGCACACGTCGTTGTCCATGAAGGCGATGTACCGCGATCGCGCGACCTCCAGCCCCTGATTGCGGGCCGTGCACGCGCCGACATTGGTCTCGTTGCGGATGTAAGTGGCCTCAACGCCCCCTGCCTTTGCCTCAGCGATGAACTCGCCCGCGAGGTACTCCTGCGTCCCATCCGCCGAACCGTTGTCGACGGCGATGATGTGCGCGGGTCGAGGATCGCCGGTCAGCACGCTCTCCAGGCACAGCCGCGTATAGGTCAGCTTGTTGAAGTTGACGACGATGATGGCCGCGTCGATTTGGCTCATCCCTGCGCCACGACCTCCGCCGCCGCGCGGGCGATGTCGGCCGCATCGGGGATGACCGCGCGCTCCAGGCCAGGGCTCGCCGGCACAGGCAGGTCCATCGCGGCCACGCGCTTCGGGGGCGCCTCCAGGTCGTAGAAGCATTCCGCCACGACCCGGCTCACGATCTCCGCCGCCACTCCGCCGGTGAGGCAGCCCTCCTCCACCGCGACCAGCCGCCCGGTCTTGCCGACCGATGCCGCGAGCGTTTCCATGTCCAGTGGCGCGAGGGTGCGCAGGTCGATGACCTCCGCCTCGATGCCCTTCTCCGCCAGGGCCTCGGCCGCCCGCAGCGACTCCTCGACCATCCGCGAGTACGCCGCGATGGTGACATGCTCACCCTCGCGAGCGATCCTCGCGACGCCGATGGGCGTGACCTCGTCGCCGTCCGGCACCGGGCCGCGCCGCCCATAGAGGACCTTGCTCTCCAGGAACACGACGGGGTCATCGCAGCGGATCGCAGCCTTCAGCAATCCCTTCGCATCCGCCGCCGTCGCCGGCGCGAGTATGATCAGGCCCGGCGTCGCGACGAAGTGTCGCTCGAAGCTTTGCGAGTGCGTCGGCCCGTAGGCCCGGCCCGCGCCCGACGGCGTCCGCACCACGAGCGGCACGCTCACCTGCCCCTGATACATGTACCGCATCTTCGCCGCGTGGTTGATGAGCTGGTCCATCGCGAGCGTGATGAAGTCCATGAACATGATCTCGGCGACGGGCCGCAGGCCGGTCATCGCCGCACCGACCGCCACGCCCACGAACCCGCCCTCGGAGATGGGCGTGTTGCGCACGCGTTCATCACCGAAGCGCTGGGCGATATTGGCCGTCACCTTGAAGGCGCCGCCGTACTCCGCAAGGTCTTCGCCGAGGAGCACGACGCGTTCGTCGCGCTCCATCTCTTCCTCGAGCGCCTCGCGAATGGCATGGGAATAGTAAAGCTCTCTCACGATTCGTTCCTCGCGGACAGGTAATCCGCAACCGTCGCGGGGTCGGGCTCATCACTGTTGCGCGCGAAATCCAGCGCCGCCGCTATCTCTTCCGCCGCCTCAGCCTTCACCCGCTCATCCCCGGCCGCATCAATCACGTCTGCCTCAATCAGGGCCGCGCTCATCAGCACCAGAGGATCGCGCAGCCGCCACCCTTCTTCCTCGCCGTCGGGCCGATATTCGCAGCCGTCGCTCTTCGAGTGGCCGCAGAACCGGTACGTCACCGCCTCGATCAGCGTCGGCCCGCCGCCCTTCCGCGCGCGATCGACCGCCTCTTTCGCTGCCTCACGCACGGCGAAGTAGTCCATGCCATCGACGACCGCCGTCGGCAGCCCAACCCCCGCCGCCCGCCGCGCGACCGAGGGCTCGCGGAAGGCCTCCCCGACCGGCATGCTCATCGCGTAGCCGTTGTTCTCGCAGAAGTAGACAATTGGCAGCCACCACGTGGCGCCCATGTTGATCGCTTCGTGGAAGGCGCCCTGCCCGGTCGCGCCGTCGCCGAAGAAGCACATCACCACGCGCCCGGTCCCGAGAAGCTTTTGCGAAAGCGCCGCCCCGGTCGCGACGGGGATCATGCCCGCGGTGATCCCGTTCGAGCCGAGGAAGCCGAGGTCGATAGCGCAGAGGTGTTGCGACCCCGATCGCCCGCCGCAGAAGCCTGTCACCTTGCCCATCAGCTCGGCCATGAGCTTCGTTGCGGGACCGCCCTTGGCGAGCATGTGCCCGTGCCCGCGGTGGTTTGAGGTGACGAGATCATCCGGGCGCAGCGCGGCGATGGCCCCGACCGCGCAGGCTTCCTGGCCGATGCAGAAATGTCCCGTGCCGGGCATCGCGCCTTTGCCGAAGAGGTCGCTGACCATCTCCTCGAAGCGGCGGATGACGAGCATCGTCCGGTAGTGGGCGATCAGTTCGTCGGGCGGGTACGGCAGGCTCACGGCGCGACCTCCACGACGACTGCGCCCGCGCCCCAACCCGTCGCCTGCGTGACTGCCACGCGCCGGCCCTTCGCAGTCATCAGCGCGACAGCTACGCGCAGCGGCATCTCCGCGCCCATCGCATAGCCCCAGTCCACCGGCCGCGCCCAGACCTCTGCCCCTTCCGCGCCGGCAGCCCTGAGCGCCTCAGCTTCGTTCTCGGCGAGCCCGACGCCAACGATCGTCCCCAGCACCCTCGCCCCTCGCGCCTTGGCCTTCTCCGGCGACTCGAGGATCAGTGTCACCGCACCCTCCGATATCGCCGAGGGGCCCTGTGGGCCGCCCGCATCATCGATCGCTGCAAACAGCGCCTCACTCATCGCATCGGCCCCGCCCGCCATGCAGAAGTCGGCGTCCCCGGCAGCGATGACATCGGCGCCGTACATGATCGCCTCCGCCCCGGCCAGAGCGCCGCACGCGAAGGTCGGCGCCGGCCCGCGCACGGAGTACTCGATGGCCGCCAGGCTCGCGGGGCTGTTGATGAGCGCATGCGTGAAGATCATCGGTGACGCCGCCCTCGCCCCGTCCTGCTGAATCTTCGCGGTCACCTTCAGCAGCGAGTCCAGGCACCCGCACGCCGTCCCATGCGACAGGCTCCTCCGCGCAGGATCAACCTCCTGCCACGCAAGCGCCGCGTCGCGCACAGCCAGATAGCACGCCGCCAGCGTCAGCGCCGAGCACCGGTCGAGGTAAGTCTTCGGCGTCTCAAGGTGCCCCTTGGGGTCGAAGTCCGGCACCTCACCCGCCGTCTGCATCTCGTAAAGCGACGCGTCGAAGATCGTCGGCGCGACGATGTTCGCCCGGCCCTCGCGCAGCGCCCCCATCGTCGCCTCACGCCCGATGCCGAGCGGCGACAGCAGCCCCGCTCCAGTTATCGCCACGGGCGCGCGCACGTCACTCAACCCTCCGTAGGGACCGCAGGGCGAGGCAGGCATTGCTTCCGCCGATGCCCGCTGATATGGACAAGGCCGTCCGCACGTCCGCCTCGCGCCCGACCTTCGGCACATAGTCGAGGTCGCACTCAGGATCCGGGGTCGTGTAACTCGCCGTCGGAGGCACGGCACCTCGGCTCACGGCCAGCGCCGTCGCCGCCGCCTCGATAGCCCCGGCCGCGCCCATGAGATGCCCCATCGCGCCCTTGATCGAACTCACCGGTATCTCGTACGCCCGCGCGCCCAGCACGTTCTTGATCGCATGCGTCTCGGCCGGGTCGTGGTGCTCGGTGCCCGTGCCGTGGGCGTTGATGTAGTCCACGTCCGCTGGCGTCAGGCCCGCCCGCTTCATGCATCCGGCCACGACCGCCGTCATCCCTTCCGCCCCGGGGTCCGGCGCGGTGATGTGATAGCCGTTGTTGTTCTGCCACCAGCCGAGGATCTCCGCGTACGCCTTCGCGCCACGAGCCTCGGCCCGCTCCAGCGGCTCGATCACGAAGAACGCCGCGCCTTCGCCGAACATTGTCCCGCTGCGATCCGCGGAGAAAGGCTTGATGTCATCCGCCGTGATGGTATGCAGCGCGCTCAGCCCCGCGAGCAAGGTGGGGGAGAGGCAGTCGTACGCCCCCGCCACGGCGAAGTCGCAGCGGCCCTCCCGCACCCAGTCCGCCGCGTGGCCCACTACCTCCGTCCCCGACGAGCACGCTATCGACACGACGCCCATCGGCCCATGCAGCCCGAAGGCCTTCCGCAGTGCGATTGGCCCCTCATCGAAGGCCGCTCCCGCCAGCGTCATGCCGCGCGGGTCGCCTGCCAGGAAGCCTGCCGCGTACTCCTCCCAGCGATCCGCGCCGGCGAAGTTCGTCCCGCACAGCAGCCCCGCCCGATCCTCCACCGGCGTCGCCAGCTTCGCATCAGCCAGCGCGTCCGCCGCGGCCGACAGCGCAAACTGCGTCGCGAGAGACGGCGCAGCCTCCATCCCGAACCGCGCCACATCGAAGGTCCAGCCCTTCACCTCGCCGGCCTTCTCGTTGCGCAGGCCCGCCGGATCGAAGCGTTCGATGGGCGTGAGGCCACGCTCGCCGGCCAGCAGCCGTCGCCAGAACTCATCGATCTCGTTACCCAGCGGCGACACCAGTCCAAGGCCGCTGATTACCACGCGCATGTCCGTCACTTAGCTTTGTCCTCGATCACGCTGTCCGCGCGCAGCGAAAGCCCAGCTCATTGGAGCAGTGCCCCGGCGCGGCATTTCCGTCGCGATAGGCCGAGCGGAACACCCAGGGATCGCCGCGATCCCACGACCCGCCCCGCTGGACCTTGCCCCAGCCCTTCGCCGGAGGCGTAACATCGCCGCCCGCATACCGCCAGTACACGTCCGGGTCGTACCAGTCCGCGCACCACTCCCACACGTTCCCGGCCGTGTTGAACATCCCGTATGCGCTCGCGCCCTTGGGATAGTGGTCGACGGCACAAGTCCTGCCAGACTCGCGATTGCCCGCCCATCGGCACCTGCCCGGGTCCCAGTCATCGCCCCACGGGTACACCAGCCCTTGCGGTCCCCGCGCTCCCTTCTCCCACTCAAGCTCCGTCGGCAGCCGCAAGCCCGCCCACTCGCAGTAGGCCTCGGCGCCGAACCAGGTCACCTGCACGACAGGGTGGTTGCCATACTCCTCGCGATCCACGCCATACTCGTCCTCAGCCTGCACCAGGTGGCAGTCCATCAGCCGCACCCATCGCTTCAGATCGGGCTTACTCGGCCCGGCGGCGTTGAGGAAGGCCGCGTATTGCAGATTGGTCACGCAGTAGAGGCCGAGGTAGTACGCCTCCAACCCCGCCTCGAACCGTGGGCGCTCGTTGTCGTGGGCCTCGGTGTCATCCTCCCGCGAACCCAGGATCGCCTTCCCGGCCCGTATCAGCCTCATCTCATAGCCGTCTACTGGGTTGCGATACGAAAGCGAAGGCACTGGCCATCACCCGTCCTTTTCCCTTTCCGCAGGCTAGTAACCCGCCCCAGGCCGCGAGGTTCCCCACGCGCTCACATATGCAGGCCGCCGTCGACGATGAACGACTGGCCGGTGATGTACGACGCCTCATCCGAGCACAGGAACGCCACCAGCCCCGACACCTCTTCCGGCCGACCGAACCGCCCCAGCGGTATCATCTGCTTTAGCGCCGTCGCTCGTGCCTCGCTCATCCCTTCGATCAGGTCCGTTTCGATGACCCCCGGCGCCAGCGCGTTGACGGTGATGCCCTGCCCCGCCAGTTCCCTCGCCGCCGCATGGGTCAGACCGAGCAGCCCCGCCTTCGCCGCCGCATAGTTCGCGCGCCGGATATCGCCCATGTACGCGGCCACCGAAGCCACGTTCACGATCCGACCCCACCGCTTTTTCATCATGTCGCGCACCACGGCCCGCAGGCACCGGAAGGCCCCCGTCAGCCCCACGTCCAGCACCCGCGTCCACGTCGCGTCATCCATCATCGCCACGTATTGATCGATCGCGACGCCCGCATTGTTGATGAGAATGTCCACCGGCCCCAGCTTCTCGTGGACGGTCTCGATCATCCGCGACACATCCTCGAGCACGGCCACATCGCCCTGCACGGCTTCGGCGCGCTGGCCCATGTCGCGGATGAGGCCGCAGACCTCCGCGGCCGCGGCCTCTTCCTTGAGGAAGTTCACGGCCACATCGGCGCCACGCTCGCCGAGCTTGAGGGCGATCGCTCGCCCGATGCCTCGCGAACCACCCGTCACCAGCGCCAGCTTCCCGGTCAGGTCGATCATGGCCTCAGGTCCCTCCCGTGGCGGCCTTCGATGCTAACCTTCCGCCGCCTATTCCCCTCGCGCCAGGTACCGCGCCACGTCATCCTCGGTCACAGGCCGGTCCTCGCTCATCCACGCCGCGACGTCCGCCAGCGCCAGATCGTGCTCCCGCGCAGCCCGACGCGCTCCCGGCGTCGCCCTCACACGACCACCCGCCGATGCCCCACCCACCGCCGGCCCGGCCTCGAGGTCGATCTCCAGCCGCGCCTGCGCCTGATGCTTCTCGAGGAGGAGAGCGTTGCGCTCCTCGACACCTTCCGGGGCGGCCTCACCCGGTTCGCCCAGGAAGGCGAAGGCGTACCCCACCGGGACGACACTCTTCTCGGCGGCGTAGATGCGCGTCAGCACGCCGGAGCTGGGGGATTCGTACTCGAAGGTGACCTTCTCGGTGATCATCTCGCAGAGGCTCTCGCCGAGCTCCACGACGTCACCCTCGGCCTTGATCCAGCGGCCAAGAGTGACCTCCTGGAGGTTCTCCGCCCACTGCTCAATCTGGAGAAGCTGACCCATGGGCAAACCCTCGGATTCCCCGCACCGCAACGGGGAAAAGACTATATCACTCGCCCACGAACCCCGTAAAGACGCGGGCCGTGCGTTGAACTCCATACCTTCGGCCGGGTGTGGCTTTCCTTGGCTGTCATCCTGAGGGAGCGGCGTCCCTTGCCGCGACCGAAGGATCTCCTTCTGGCAGTTAGGCTCCGCGCAGACTGTCGCCAGGAGACAGACGAACGAAAGAGATCCTTCGGTCGGCGGAAAACGCCTCCCAGGCGATGCGCAGCATCGCAAAAATGACAACGAAAGAGGACAGCGGAAGGACAAAGGCGGGCATAAATGCCCGCCCTACAGAAGACCCCCGTACCAGCCATCGCCACCCACGCGTTGACCCGCCTCTCGCGCCGCGGGTACACTCTCGCCCGGTGAACCTGATGGGCCGCAGAACCTTGATCGCCAGCAATCGACGGGCCCGCTACGATTACTTCATCGAAGATACAATCGAAGCGGGGCTCGTCCTAGCGGGCGTCGAGGTCAAAGCCCTCCGCGAGCACAAGCTCAGCCTCCAGGAAGCCTTCGCCGTCATCGACAACGGCGAGTTGTGGATCCGCGACCTCTACATCGCGCCCTACTCCTCCCGCGGCTATACCGCCATGGACTCACGCCGCCCGCGCAAGCTCCTCGTTAGCCGCGCCGAGCTTCGCCGCCTCACCCATCGCGTCGCCGAGAAGGGCTACACTCTCGTCCCGATCAGCCTCTATTTCAACGAGCGCAACTACGCCAAGATCGAACTCGGCCTCGGCCGCGGCAAGCACAACTACGATAAGCGCGAAGCCATCGCCGAGCGGGATTACGAGCGCCGCCTCCAGCGCGCCGGCGAAGAATAGGCCTAACTGGCCACGCCCTGTTCCGGTGGTGATCGCCCTGCCCTGGCTTGTCATCCTTGCGATGCGGAGCATCGCCGGGAGGCGTTTTGCCGACCGAAGGACCTAATTCTCGCCCGCCTCGACTCATCGCAGAACCGCTACCGCCGCTGATCGAGACCCATCGAGAAGGTGTAGCCGCGGGTTGCGAAACCCGCGGGGGTGGCAAGCTGTGGCCGCCTTTGCTCTTGCTTGTCATCCTGAGGAGGCGACCGTTCGCGTCGCCGACGAAGGATCTCCTTTTGGCTTGTTGGACCGTGCAGCAGCCTTCAGCCATCATCGACAAAAGGAGATCCTGGCGACCCAGAGCGTCGCTAAGTCGCGGCCTGGAAGCGCCGCTCCCTGGCGATGCTGTGCATCGCCAGGATGACAACCGGGGGGCGTAGATCATCCTGCCAGTCCTTGGCAGTATTGCGTATGACTATCGGCCTGCGGCTGTGGACGCGTGGTGGGCCTTTCACGAGGCCTACCCACCCGCCCCGGTGCATCGCCTACTTCCCCTGGAACTTCTCCGGACACCTTCCCGCCTTCCAGTACTCCGCGAACTCCCGCGTCAGTTTCATGTACATCTCCGGCTTGTCGCCCCACCTATCGATGAGCACCCCGCTCTCCGTTCGGAAGTCCTTCGGCTCGCTGTAGTTGATCGCGCAGCCCTCATCGTTGTTGTTCCAGCTCTCCACGATCAGTAGCTGCCGCTTGAAGTCGTCCGGGTTGGCGAGCACCTTGTGCCAGCACCACACGTACCGGTTCTCGTCGGCCCCATATTCCTGGCTGTAACGGAGGGTCGTCGGCTTCATCCCTGTCTGGTGCGGACACCAGTGCCCCGGCCCCAGCGCGATCGCCTTCGGGTAGATCTGCGGCCCGGCCATGGCTCCCCACCACGCCACATCGTAGTCGACGTTCCCGGCCGTCGAGCTGATGTCCACCCGCCCGCCGCCGGGCTGCTTCCCGTTCCACCCGCCCTCCATGTCCGGCCCGTAGACGTGCTGGTTCACGCCGATGTAGGGCTCGACCCCGAAGGTCTCGCGGCACTTCCGCCGCAGTTCCTGGAAGGTCCACGCATCCCATTTCTTCAGCCCTGCGCCCACCCACGTCGGGAACCAGAAGTGGATGATCGGCCTCGCCTCACCGCCGACCTCCACCCTCGCCAGCGCCCGCAGAGGCAGGCGCGCCGTGTAGCCCTTCTCGCCATAGAATTGCCGCAGGAAGGCCCGCGTGGGCTCCCACAACTCGGCGATCCCATCGGCCGACGCCTCGGTGGCATCCCCATCCTTCGGCTGGAACCACGCGAAGGGCGTCTCCAGGAGCATCGCCATCGGCAGAGGCTTCTCACCCCGCTTGTCCAGCTCCAGCCACGCTCTGCCCAGCGCCGCAAAGCATTTCTGCGGCGTAAGGTCTGGGTAGAAGCACAGCGAGTGCCAGTCGTCCACGAGCACGAAGTCGAAGCCGCTCCATTTCATCGCCCGCCATTCCGCCATGAGCCACAGCGGATACTGCGCCTCGTTTTTATAGGTGACCGGCCATTTCGTCGCATCGGGAATCGCCCCACCGGGCCACTTAGCCGCCGCGTCGAGGCCGAAGATCGCCGCCCGAGGGTCCTTCGGCGCCGGATAGACGGCCTTCCACGTGCCCGACATCCCCAGCACTCCGCCGGATGTCGCCACCACATCGTCCCACGGCCCGCGCCAGAAGAAGTAGGTCGACAGGAGGCGCTGATCTCCACGAAACACGCCCTCGTCGGCGCCCGCAACCGCCACGCACAGCGTCACCATCGCCACCAGGCAAGCGCCCCATCTCAGCTTCGCGAAGTTCTCCATGGCAGCACCTCGCCCCCAGTGTAACCGGGACTGGCGCCAAAACGAAAACGCCGGCATCCGAGAGGACGCCGGCGTTATGTGCGGGTCTGCCCTGCGTCTAGCTGTCGTAGCCCTGACTGACGTCCCAGCCGTGGACCATGTCGAACCAGTTCGCATCATTGTTCGGTCCGCGCCCGGTGAAGTTCTTGTATACCTTCACGTGTCCGTCCGCGAAACAGGAATTGATCAGCCTGACCCCGGGCGTCGTATTCCACAGGCCGACCTTGTCGCCATGGAAGTCGAAGTATTCGTAGACGATGATCTGCTCGGACGGCCGGCAGAAGGAGGCGTCCTTCGGCCCGCCATTTATCCAGCCGCTCACGTCAACACAGTGCCGCCAGAAGTAGCTCACCTGGGCGGTCGGGACGTCGCTCGGGCTGTTGGTGTCGCTCGGGCACCAGAAGATCTGGGTGTTCTTGATGTAGGGCTGGAGGAGTGACGGGTAGCCCTGAAGCTGGGTCTCCGTGATGGTCTGCACGCCGTTGGCTACCATCCAGCCGTAGTCCCCCCAGTGCGCCTGCGTCCCCGGCACGATGCGGGAGCTTGGGAACATTTCATCGTAGTCCTGCACGTACATCCGTGCCGCCAGACCGATCTGCTTGAGATTGCTCATGCAGCTTGCGGACCTCGCCTTTTCACGAGCTTTGGCAAAGACGGGAAATAGGATCGCCGCCAGGATAGCGATGATCGCAATGACGACAAGCAATTCGATGAGAGTAAAACCTTTGCGCATCAGTCTAACCTCCTTGGTGTCGCTTGGCCCAGCCTACGCCGGGTGCCGGTCGAAGGGGGGAAATGCCCTTGCGCCCGTACGTTCCCCCTCCTCCTCTCCGACACCTCCTCTTCCCCTACGCAAAGAAAACGCCGGCATCCGAGAGGACGCCGGCGTCGTGGGTGCCTGCCTGTCCTTGCGCCTCAGTGGTTGACCCACATGTTGATCGGCGTCACCGTCGAGTTGAGCCGATACCATTTGGCGTGCCCGTCGAAGAAGTTGAAGTTCGCCCCATCGTTATGCCGCGCCGCCGGGAGGGCCCAGTCGCCGTTCGAGATGGTGTCGTACGGGCCCATCATGTGCCAGTTACCGCCGTCGCGGTCGCCGGTCATGATCGTCTCGGCCGGGCTCGTAACCATCGCCATTGCCGGAACCAGGTACGCGTGCATGTACCAGTTCCAGCCGTAGGACGCGTATACGTTGGTGGTTGATACGGACGGGCAGATGTGGATCTGCCAGTTCTTCTCGTAAGGCTGGATGCGGTCCTCCCAGAGAGGCCAGTTCGCCGGGAACACCGTATAGGGCAGCGGGTATCGCTCGTCGTAATCCTGCGCATACATCATGATGGCCAGCCCGATCTCTTTCACGTTGCTCAGACAGCTCGTCTGCCGCGCCTTTTCTCGCGCCTTCGCGAACACGGGGAACAGAATCGCCGCCAGGATTGCGATGATGGCGATGACCACCAGAAGCTCAATCAACGTGAAGCCTTGCTTCACAGTGAAGCCCTTTCGCATGAGGCCCCTCTCCTTCTGCGGGTATTCCCGGTCTCAGCCGGGTCGTCACATCCAGGCATCAACAGGCCGGTCCCACCTTGCTGTGATCACTAGAACGCCGCGCCGCGCCTGCCGTGCGCTGTCGGTCCTATGCCACTGGTGGAAACCACCCGCGAAGGGTATCGCGAAACCGAAGGAACGCTCGGTCGCAGCACGCGTCCACCGCTGCCTTCTGCACGGAGCCAGCTAGTTCTGCAAACACCGCCGAAGACGCTGGACGCTTGAGGTGCCGCATCACCGCCGTGAGCGCAGCTTCTGGGTCTGTAGGCTTCCCGGTCTCCGGGTCTTTGGGGATCAGTTCAACCAGGGCTTCCACTTCGGCCTGTGGCAACCCGAAGGTGCGCGCCACCAGGTCGCCCGGCCCCCAGGCCCATGCCTCTAGCTCGGGGGCGATGGCCACCGCCCTGGCTCTTCCCCTGGCCCACCCGTTGCGCGCCAATTCGAACTCAATGTTGGCTTCCAGTCTCTGAGGAGGCCCAGGGGCCCCGGAACCCACCACGTCCAAGAGCGCGAGTGCGTGCCGGTACTGCGTCGCAAAGCCCCTCAGGAACTCGTGAGCACCGACGCGAACCCCGGGGTCTCGGCCGGGGTGTCGATAGACTGCGTGTTGCACCGGCCGCATACCCATCAGCTGGGGCCTCGAGAGCAGCACCTCCAGGGTCCTCAGCATATCGGCACACGGACACAGGACCACCAAATCGTCCGGTGCGGCCACCATCAGCCAAGCACCCCGGCAGCAAACAGCTCTGACAGAGGTGCGCCACGAAGCCATTCCTTGAGCCTCGGGTGCTCCGTTCCTGGCACGATCGTTGTGCCGCCGTCCTCGGTGCGCGAGAACAGGAGAAGCTTCTCCGGCTCGACCAACCCGACTATCAGCGGAGAGTGGGTCGCCATGAACACCTGCCCCTCGTAGACGGACGAAAGGGACTGGACGACAGCTTCCACTGCCTTCGGATGGACACCGTTCTCAGGCTCCTCAACAACGTATACATCCCCCTCTGGGGGCAGGTAGGCCAGCAATGTAAGAGCCATAAGGCGTAGGGTCCCGTCGGACAGAAGCCAGGATGGAACCTTGAGCCCGTCACGGAAGGTCGCCTCAAGGTACAAGTGTCGGTCATGGGGCTGTTCTGGCGCATCGAGGTCGGTCAGGTCCCCGAGAACTGTTCGGAGATGGTCGAGCCACCAGCGAAATCGGGTGGGGGCGTCTTTGCGTAGTCGCCGGACCAGAATCGGCAGGTTGGACCCGTCCGGCTGGAAAGCCCGAGGCGCGTCTGGTGGACAAGGTGCGCGCATGGCTACGCTGTTGAGTTGCAGAGACTGGATCCTGTCACGCAGGAGATCCCGAAGGAAAATGACAGCAGAGAATCTGTCGGCGTCCTCCGGAACCGCCGACAGCGCGAGCCTATTGGGCGCAGTGCGGTAGGGCCAGTTCGCCGCACTGCGACGGGCTACGAACATGCTGTTCCCGCCGGCCGTCCTGCGCAGCAGGAGTTCCCAGGTTGTCTCGTTGTCTCGCCCTGAGGCGGCGGGCGTGGACGGCTCATCGGAGTCGAAGAGCGGGGCCTGCGCTGCGGGACCCTCGACCGACCGTTCTTCGCTGGCCGCAAACGCCCTCTCATCGACTACCGTTATCGCCCCATCGGACCCCACGCCGACCGACACAACGTACCTGACGCGGCTTGGCCCACAATCCCCATCTCCGTTCCCGGGTGGGCGTGGCACCTGAGCTTCGATGGCGAACTCGAAGGAGGATTCGTTGTGCTGCCACAGGAGTTCTCGCAGCTCGCGTGCTCGCCGTCGGACAGCCCTTTCTACGTCTCCGTCCATGTTCAGTGCATCGCGGACGAACTCGACCACGTCGAGAAGAGTAGTCTTGCCAGCCGCGTTGGGGCCGACGAGCACATTGACGGGCCCGAGACGGACGTCCACGTCAACCAGGCACTTATAACGCTTCGCGCGTATGCGAGTGATCATCATTCCGCCTCCCGACTGGGCGCCGCCAAGATGACGTGCCGGCCCCTGTGCACGACCGCTCAGGGCGATCCCCGGAGCCGGACCCCTAGTCGTCCGCTCGAAGGACAGTGTACCGCATGGCAGCGATCGCCGACGCGGCGTTCCTGCTTATCGATATCCGCGGGCTCTCGCGCTTAGTGCTTCGCAAACGGTGTCCCGGCCAGGCTGCGGATGCGGATCACCCGCGCCCCGTACGCTGGCAGGCTCACCCGGAACGCCACGCCCTCGGGGTCATCCCGCAAGGCCAACTGCACGTCCGTGATCGCGTCCTTGGCGTAATACTCGGCATGCGGCAGACGCAGCAGGATCTCCGCATCCGTCGGCGCGAAGAAGTTGCTGATGAAGACGAAAGCCTCATTGCCGCCCCGGTACCTCACCGACACGTCGCACACCGGCTTGCCCTCCGGATCGGGCTTCGCGCGTATTTCGTGCAGAGGCTTCGCGCCCGCGGCCTCGATCATCCCGCGCCACAAGGCCATCGCCCCGGCGCTCGGCAGCCGCCCAAGCTCGACCCTTCCGAGGCTCGTCAGCAGCCAGAACACTTGCCCCTGCCCGATCTTCACCCGCACCAGCGCCGGCTCGCCACGGTCGTCCTTCGCGAGCACATCCCCGCCCGTCACCTTCAGCCCCACGGCTCGCCCCTGCGCCGTCAGCTTCGTCCCGTCCGTCAGCGTCATGCTGTTCGGCGCATCCTCATAGCCGGTCATCTCGACGCCCAGTTCCCGCATCGGCGCCGCGCCCGCCGCATACGGCCGGTAGTTCTCGTCATACACGCCCGCCGGCCCGTCAAGGATGACCGTCCCGCCCGCCCGCGCGAAGTCGAGCATCCGCCGCGCGCTGGCAGCCCGCAGGACGTGATGCCACGGCACAATCAGCGCCTTTTTACCCGCCAGTGCCGTCGGCTTCGCCAGCGCGTCATCGTTCACGAAGTCCACCGCATACCCGTTCCGCTCGGTCAGCCAGTACGCCCCGTCATGCCCATGAACGCCGTTGGCCTCCCAGGTCTCGCCGCCGGTCTCGAGGTAGTTCGCCAGCGACACATCATCGCCCAGGAACTCCGCCACTCGCGGCGTCTCCGCCCTCAGCGTCGTCCAGTCATACCGCGCGTTGAACTTCGCCGAGTCGTGGCTGAACGTCTGGAACGACGGATACACCGGGTACGGCTTGCCCGCCTTGTCGAACAGCCCGAACAGCAGCGGCACGCCGTTGCGGATGCCCTCGGCGTACCAGTCATACGTGAAGTACGTGAGCATCGAGTATCCGCGCCCGACGAGGAACCATCCCTGCGCCTCCGCCAGCCCCGGCGCCGAGTTGTCCTGCACGTAAAGCTCGTTCAGCCACAGCGGCTTGCCCTTGAAGCACGCCGCGTTGAGGTCGAAGTTGAGGAACAGCTCGGCCGGATAACCGAGGCTCGTCGGCTGATCGCCGGGCAGATAGAGGTCCATGCCGCCGAGGTCCGCGATCTTCCCCAGCGCGAAGAGGATGTGCGAGTGGAAGTTCGGCCAGCAGGGCTGCTCACTGATAGCCGTCCGCCCGCCGTTAGCCTTGTGGAAGGCCGCCGCGAAGCGCGTGTACCAGTCGACCAGGACGCCCTCATGCCACCGCTTCCACTCCATCGCTCGCGTCGGGTCGCGGCGGAAAAGCTCGCGCCACTTCGCGCTGAACTGCTCGGGGAGCTTCCGCTGCATGTTGCCCATCTGGTTGGCGGCGGCGCTGACGTCGCGCGGGCTGCCGATCTGGTCGATTTCGTCGAAGCTCGCATACTTGGCGCCCCACGCGTCGTTGAGCTTCGCGATGGTCCCATACTTCGTCTTCAGATACGCCCGGAAGTCGGCGTTGCAGTAGTTGCAATAGCACGGCGTGTACTCGAGCCCCTCGCCCGTCATGACCTGGTTGAGCGTGCCCGGCTTATCCCTCCACGTCCGCCCCATCGCCGTTGCCAGGCGCTCGGTCTCCTCCCAGATCGCGGGGTTGCGGCATATCCGATTCGCCGAGAAGGCGGGCGCGTACCACACCTTCATCCCGTACGGATAGATCTCGTCGTCCTCGTCGAAGGCGCGGTCGGGGCGGTAGGTCCGCACCTTCACGCCGTCGGCCTGCATGCTCAGCGCCAGTTCCCGCGAGTTGTTGTAGACCACGCAGGCGCCCGGCCCGAAGACCGTGCGGAAGTCGGTGGGCTCCATCACCGTGATGACCACGGGCCGCAGGTCGCCGGCCGTCTTCGGCCCGCTGGCATACATCTCCAGGCGGTAGTTTCCGGGTGGCAGCGGATTCGTAGAGAGAGGCAGATCAAGCGTCACTTCCTCGCCATCCATGACCGCTGCCTTCACCGGTGCGACCACGACTGCATCGCCGCCGAACCACGGCGCCAGCTTGCCCTTTAGCGTGCCCGCGAAGTCCCGGCCCAGCCCGTTGCGCACCGTCAGCTTCACGGTCGCCGGCTTGTCGGAGTAGAGCACCCCGGGCTCCGCCTCACACGTCAGCCCCGGCAGGTCCGCCGCCGCGACTTCCCTCGCCGTCACGTCCTCGCCGGCGATCAGCCCGTGCCTCACCCACCGTGGATAGAGCCCGGTCGCCGCCCAGGCCACGCTCTTCGTCTCATGCGGACCGACGACCACCGGCGCGCCCTCGATCATCTTCCCGACCGCCCCGCCGACGTATCGCCGCCGCAGCCCCATCTCCCACTGCGCGAGCGGCACGTACCCCCACAGCCGCGCCTGAGCGTCCGTGTCGTCCTCAGCCAGCCACGTCCGCTCGTGCACGGTCACCGGCCGATCGCCCGGGTTGGTCACGCGGAAGCCCCAGTCCGTCGTCGATGCTTTGACCGCCGCGGGGCCCGTCCCCATCGTCGCCGCGATCTCATCATCGCCGAGCATCCTGTCGTAGAGGTGAAGCTCATCGACGTCGCCCTTGAACGGGAAGCCGCCCCACGGCGTGAATGCCCCCACCCGCCCCGGCCAC
>PMZA01000466.1:12424-13077 GCA_003170595.1 Armatimonadota bacterium | reverse complement strand
CTCGATGAGCGTGAAACCCTTCCTCACTGGGCATGCACCTCGGGGAGTAAAGGTAACCGCGAGCCGGACGGCCTGGGCCAGGCTGTAAAGCGTGGCAAAGGAAATGGTACCGTCTTCGTGGCAAGTGGTCAAGAAGTTTGTGGCAATGGACTGAACGGCGGGCAAGCAAGAGCGGGCGTCCGTGAAGTCGAACGCCCGCCCGGGACAAGCTTCGTGTGGACCAGGCTAGAAGTCGCCGTAGCGCCAGTACGCCTGCATGTCGTAGGGCATGGGCGTGCCGTAGAGGCCGCCCTGGAGCAGGTAGGTGGTGCCCTTGTGCAGCCACTTGGTGTGGCCGTCGGCGAAGCCGTAGTTGGAGCCATCGTTGTGCCGTTCGTCGATGCCGCTCATGCAGCCGTAGTTGGAGTTGCTGTTCCAGACAACGCCGGCCGGATTGCAGCAGGGGGTGCGGCCGTCGCCGGACGTCTCGGCGAGGAGGACGCTGGTGGCCGGGTGGGTGAGGGAGGCCATGGCCTGGCCGCCGCCGCCGCCGACGATGGCGCAGTCGGCCGCATAGCCGCAGGTGCCGTAGGTGTAACCCCAGCCGGACAGGACGACTGCGCTCTTGCTCGGGCACTGGAAGATCTGCAGGTTCTTGATGTAGGGCATGATCA
>PMZA01000466.1:0-12376 GCA_003170595.1 Armatimonadota bacterium | reverse complement strand
GCGAAGACGGGGAAGAGGATGGCCGCAAGGATCGCGATGATCGCGATCACGACAAGCAATTCGATGAGCGTGAAGCCTTTCCGCACGGGTGACGCACCTCTGGAGGCAAACGGTGAACGCCTGTCGGGGACGCTCTGCCGGGCCTTCCGCCCGGGATTAGATATGGTACTGCCGCAGTGGCGGTTGGTCAAGAAGTATAAGGCCGCAAAGAGAAAGCGGGCGTCCGTGAAGTCGAACGCCCGCCTTGCAGAGATAGGGCTGCGATTGATCAGGCCGTGAGAAGGACCCGGCCTAGTTGATGCGATAGTCGTCGTAACGGTCGTGGACCTGGTCGGTGGCGCTGACGTTATCAGCCACCGGAGTGGGGTCGAAGAAAGCCTCGGAGCGCATCCACTTAACGTGGCCATCGCACCAGGCGATGTTCTCGCCACCGTTGTGGGCGTCCCAGGTTGTGCGCTGGTTGTTGCAGCGGTTGGTCCGGCCCCCGTTCACGGTGGTGGAGCGGACGTCGCCGATGAGCTGGTCCATCATGATCTGGACCTCGGCGGGGCGCTGGACCTGGGCGAGGGAGGTGCCGGCAAGGTAGCCGCAGTTCCACGCGTAGGAGGCCTGCAGGGTGTTGGTGAAGCCGAAGCCACCGATCCAGATGTTGCTGTGGCTCGGGCAGACCAAGATCTGATAGTTCTTGATGTACGGCTCCATGAGGTCGAACCAGTAGTAGGCCTGGTTGGTGGTCCCGGGAATCGGGACGGCGTTGAGAGGATACATCTCGTCGTAGTCCTGGGCGTACATGAGAGCGGCGAGAGCGAGTTCCTTGAGGTTGCTCGCGCACGATGTCTGCCGGGCCTTCTCACGGGCCTTGGCGAAGACGGGGAAGAGAATGGCTGCCAGGATCGCGATGATGGCGATTACCACTAGCAGCTCGATGAGCGTGAAACCTGACTTCCTGGGGAAGCCCTGACGCAACGTTCAACACCCCCAAAGATACGCGGGCGAGGCTGAGGCGCAACAGGCAGGGCCAGTCTCAAGACCCGTGGGTAAGGCCAGCGGCCTTCGGAAGGGAGCATACCCCAGAAGTTGGGCGAATAGTCACAAGATTTGTGGCTGAAAGTTAGCCGAGCGGCGACGATGCCGCGGATCACGCCTTTCCTCCATGAGGTGACAGCGAATGGCAAGCACTGGCGCGGTGCAGTATGCGCTCTGGTCCCCCGACAATTGGGGCACGGTCCACAGCGTGGGCAAGATCGTTGGCGGCGAGAGGGGTCTGGACACCAAGGCTCAGGGCCGCCGCAGCATCGGTGGGCAGGAAGCCCTCGTCGGCGGGCTCATGGTCCCGCGGCTGCAGTTCGAGTATATGCCTGAGACCGCCGCCCTCCTCGGCTACGTGAAGCGTACGGCCTATCCGGCCGGGCCGCTGGGCGAGGTCGACTTCGAAGCCGGCACCAACGCCGAGGGTCTGCGGATCACGGCGGCCAAGTGTCACCAGTGCACGATGGACCTCGCGGTCGATGAGGCGCTGCGCGTGACGATGGACTGCTGGTCGCCCGAGGCGCCGACCGCCACGTCGGGCGGGAGCATGACGCCGGTCGTGGGCGGGACCTTCGAGTGGTACCGTGGCTCGGTGTCGACGGGTGGGACGAGCTATGCGGCCCGGCGCGTGCGGGTCGTCATCAAGAACAATCTCATCGCGTGCGCGAGCCTCGACGTGAAGGCGGCGGGGGCGCTGCGCTATCCCGATGAGCTGGTCGAGGGGCACGAGGAAGTGTCGATCGAGGCCGAGTACCTGGCCGACCCCGGGCATGCCTTCAGCGGCGACGCTCTGGACGCGGCGAACGTCGTGGCGGTCGTGGGCAATGGGACCGAGACGCTGACCGTGACGGCGACGGAGGCCGTGCCGGTAAGGTGGCGGCAAGCCTTCGAGATCGACAACCTGATCGTGTGGCGCGTGGAGTATCGCCTGCCGGCGAATAGCGGCGGGCTGACGATTGTGGCGAGCTGACGGACACAAATACAAGGCGGAGGCTGGCCGGTTTGACCATGACGAGAACGGTGGCCGTGGACGGCGTGACGTTTCACGTGCGGGCGGCGTGGGGCGTGATGCGGGCGTTCACGCGGCGGCTGGCTGAGATCGAGGCGGCCGAGCTGGGCGAACGTGGGCGCGAAGCCGCGGCTGAGGATGCGGCGCGGGAGCTGCTGGGGCAGATCGTGGTCGGCTGGGACCGCGATGAGGGATGGTCGCCGGAAAGGCTCGATGAGTTGGATGCGGCGACGGTGGCCGAGCTACTGCGGCGCGTCGGTGGACGGCCCGAGGAGTTGGGGCCAAAAAAAGACCTGAGTGGCTAGCCCTGGTGCGATCGTATGTCCAGGGCCGGCCGGTGAGTGATGCCCCGCTGCCGCTGGTGCTGGATGCGCTGCTTTCGCGCTATCCGGGCTATACGGCGGGCGGCCTGCTGGAGGAAGACCACCACGTGGTGCAGGCGCTGCTGGACATCGCCTGCGCCGCCAATGATGAGGCAAACCGCTCATGGCAACGCTGACCGGATATGTAAGCGCCGTGGCCGCCGCCGCGAGGAAGCTGGCCGGGGCGGACGGTGTGGCCCTGGCGGGAAGGCAGGAAGGGGAAGTGGAAGAGAAGGCGGCGGTGGTGGGAAAGCCGGCGGCGATGGCGGCGGATGAGGTGAAGCCGGAGCGGACGCACGCGAGCGTACCAGTCGAGGAATCCACGTCGACAAGCGGGCCGGATTCGATCGAGCACGCGAGCGCGCCCGATCTGATTCGGCCCCTCCGCAAGCCAAGCCAGGCTGCTGAGGCTGACGGACCGGTTGTGCGAGAGGTTGCGGCGCAGCCTGAGACGCAGGCTTTGCGCGTGCAGGCTGCGTCGCCGCGAGAGGATAGGGCAGAGGCGGCGCGAGCGGCCGTCCAGGCTCAGGCGCGAGAGGAGCTGATCGGCAGTGACGTTGGGCGATCAGCGGGGCGGAAGAGCGTGGAAGTCGTGCTGCATGCGGCCGACGATCTGACGGCGGTGATCGCCGAGAGCGACGAGGTGCGGGAGGCAGTCCTGCGCGCCGTCGCCGAGGTGTTGAGGGAGCGGTAGGTTGGTGCGGGGATCCTTCGTCCGACAGAATACGTCGTCCTCAGGATGACATCCAAAGGCAGCAAAGCCAAGACAAAAAGCCGGCGGGGCATAAATGCCCGCCCTACAGCAAGCACGAGGGCAGGCCAAAGCCAACCATGCAGAGCACCGTGAAGACTGGGGATACGTACACGATCGGCGGGCGAACGATGACCGTGGTCGAGGTCAAGACCGCCACCGATGAGAGCGGCACCGTCAGCTTCGATACCGCCCGCCCGACCGCCATCGTGCGACGGCTCGAGGGTCTGCCGCTCCAGGTCGCCGGCGATCCGTACTTCGCGTGCTATCTACTCCGCGATGCCGGCGGGGCGGACCTCTATGCCATCGGGGTCTATCACCCGAGCCTGGGCGAGCGCATCCAACCCGCGACGCCGGCGGCGGCCGGGCTGACCGAAACCTTCACGATGTGCTGGGCGCCCGGTCAGGTGCAGGTGCTCATCAATGACGTGCCGTCCGCCAATCAGACGGTCAGCATCGTCGTCGAGCGCGAGACGCCGGATGGGCCCTCGCAGCTTCTGCTGCCGGACAAGTACAAACTGCTCGTATATGGCGAGACCTGGGGATGTCTGGTCGACAGCTCCTACCGTGATTGCCCGCACAAGACCGACGCGAACGGCGTCGTGCACAACGCGGTGCTGGGCGAGCCGGTGATGTTCCCGCGAGGCGACGGGGCCTGGGGTCAGCGCAGCGGCGATGGCCTCTACGATGGCGCGCCAGCGCCGGAGGATACGACGAGCCACGTGTGGCTGTACTTCCGTGGCCAACGAGTCGAGCTGGTGGAAGGGGCGGCCGCATCGCTGGACTGGCGGAACGGGGGGCTCACGATCAACGGGTCGGCCGGGGCGTGGGTGTGGGTCGAGCTTGAGGATCTTGGGCCCGAGACTTCGCAGGCGACGCTGCGTGAAAATGTGCAACTCGTGGGCGGCCAGGCGACGCTGACGGGGCTGTATCCGGGGCGATACTGCGTGGCGATGTATAAGGCGCTGAACAATGACCCGACCCAGCGCGACTGGTCGGCCATCTCGCCGCGGCAATGGGTGGACGTGACGGCGGGTCAGACCGCGACCGTCGGGCTGTCCTACGATACGGTGCCGACCGGGCACACCCTGGCCTACGTCTATGCGGCGGGCGCGAGTGGGGCCTCGGGGGTGAACGTGTGGGGGCTGACGTTCACCGGCTATCAGATCGTGGGCACGACGGATGGCGGCGGGCGAGTGGTCCTGCCGGGCAGTCCTCCGCCGACCGGGCTGCTGGTGAAGGATGCGTACTGGGGCTGGCAGGCGCTGGCCGGATCGGGGCCGACCTATGAGGCCACGCTCTCGGGGCGACAAGTATTCGCGATGAGCACGGGCTACGCGGGCGAGGGCGGATGGTGGGCGTTCCCCGGCGCCGTGCATGACCACCTCGATGCGCATGTGCCACCCGACTGGTGCGCGAAGATCCTGCAGACGGGCCAGACTTTCCCGGTCGAGACGATACCGCTGGGCGTGCGGACGGTGAGCCCGGTGCCGCGGCTGCCGGCCGGGACGGTCACTCCGGGCGAGTGGCAGTTTCATCCGCCGACGGCGACCTATGACATCGTGCTGGTGGATGGCGACGGCAACGTCCTGCGAGTCTTGCAGGCGTCGGCGCCGCCCGTGCGCAATGGCAGTGATGGCGGCAACCTGTGGCTCGATGCGATGGGCGGGAAGGCGTGGGGCGATGTCCTCGGCCATAAGCCCACGCACTCGACCGATCCCGACCTGCCTGAGGCCGCGCGGATGGGCATGGAGCACGGCGAGCTTCAGCCGGCGGCGGTGATGAGGCTCGTGCGGCAAGGGGCGCCGGTGTCTGGTACTGCTCTAGGTCTGGTGTGCCCATACTGCCAGTGCATGACGAACCTCTGGCCCGGGCCGGGGTATGGCTACTGCCCTCAATGCGGCAGCGATGCCCGCAGCTTCATGTTCGGGCCGCCGACCGCGGAGGGCCGGTATGACGTGCGCTACGCCGAGCTTGGTCCCGGCGGGCGGCGGCAGGAGAAGCTGTGCGGGCATTGGTATCGCCCGATCGCCTATGACGAGACCGACGCCTTCCTGACGATGTACGGCGGCCTGCCGCGATGGGTGGGCCAGCATCCGACGCTGGGTGAGTGGCGGGATGGGGGATGGATCGCCGGCACCGATGCGGCGGCCCTCGAGACGGAGTACCTGGCGGCCGATGAGCACCTGCTCGTACGGCCGAAACTGCAGATCGTCGGGGCCATCGCGACGTCGGCGACGTATCAGATCAGCTATCGGACGGATGCGGGAGACATCGATACCCTCGAGTTCAAGCTGGCGGCCGGGGCGAGTGGCGTGAAGCTGCTGTCGACCGTGGCGCCGGTGTTCGCCGAGGATCATGATCCGGCGGACGCGCTGTTCGTAAGGAAAGTGACGTCGGTGGCCCTGGTCGATCCGGCGGAGGATGCGGGGAACCACTTCCTCGTCGTGGCCGATGCGCCGTCGCTGGTGCTGCAGAGCTTGCCGGTGAGGCATCAGGCCGGGACGCCGATGGTCGTGCAGATCGGGGCGTGGCAGGCGGCGAGTGGACCTGACCTGCGACGGACGGTGGATGGGCGGCTGTTCGTGGCGTTCGTGAGCGATGGGGATGTGTTCGTGGCGCAGAGGCCGAGCCCGGTGAAGCCGTGGAGTGAACCGGCGCGGGTGACCGAGGGCGGGCACTTCGCCGATCCGTCCATCACACCGCTGCCGACGGGAGTGATCGTCGTGGCGTTCACCGATAGCGGCGATGGCTCGCAGAAGCTGGCCCTGAGCACGGACGATGGGGAGACGTGGGAGGCGGTGTAGAGGATGGCGAAGGCTGGGGTTTACAGCAGGGCCACGTTGGCCGATAATAGTCTTGCCCGGCCCAGGGGATCACGCTTCGGCGTGAGGTGGGCAGAGAGCGCAAGCGCCCCGCAAGGGCGGCCCGCAGGGGTCTCTCCATAACCTGGATAAAGCAAGTTTGCACAGAGGGCCGCTGAGAAGTGGCCCTCTGTCATTTCCGGGCCCACAGCCGCACAGCTCCCTTGCCTCTCTCACGAGCGTCATCATGACTCAGGGTGTAGACCGTTACGAAGTTGGCGGCCCCGTCGCCCGTCTTCACCACGATCACTCGGCACCAAGGCGCGGCTGAGTCTCCCATTCGACACAGAAACCTGTAGCTCGACGCGCCGTCTTGGTAGACCTCTGTGGGGTTCTCCAGAGTATGCCCGATCCAGAGGATTCGTTCGGCGCGTTGCGGTTGCCAAACCGTGCGTGGTTCTCCCTCCGCCGGTTCTTTGAAGAAGGCATGGTCGAAGTGTCGGGAGAGGAACCTCACCTTCAGAGGAAGCTGGCCGGGTACCTCGGCATACCAGTGGCCTGCGACGTAGATGTAGTCGAAGAGGGCCCTGAAGTCCGCTTGCGTCAGGCCTGGCCCAAGACCGTCGGGATCGGAGTAGGGCAGCAGGGGCGGCGGCTTAGAAGGGGCCGATGCTGTGTTCCGCGGCTTCGGGGGCTTCATCGGCAAGGCGTTTCGCGTCAAGAAACCCCGCACCTTCCTCGCGCGCGAACGCACACGAGGCGCGGGTGGTTGGCCCGCGCCCCGTGTGAGGCAGGAAGGATAAAGAGCAGGCTACAGGCGATCCCACAGACGAGCGTTGTTGGGGTCGGCGATGTTCTGCAAGCTCATCCACTTGACGTGCCCATCGTTGAAGGCCACGTTGCAGCCCCCGTTGTGGTAGCCCATCGTCGTCTCGCCAAGCGTGCCGACGATGTAGGGGATGGCCGCGTCGAGGTACTGCCACGTCCCGGCGAAATGGATGCCGTGATGCGGGCACACGTGCTGCCACCACTGCGCACCCTCGACCAGCAGCGCCGTCTCGGAGGGCGTGGTGAAGCTGGCCAGCGAGCAGGGGCTCTGCCAACCCTCGGGGAAGACGTCCTGCATCGGCATCTGGTACTGGGTGCCCTGCATGGTGGCCGAGGTGTCGGCCTGGCTGGAGGGGCACTCGAAGACCTGCCGGCTCTTGATGTAGGGCATGCACTTGTCGGCCCAGATGAGGCGGCCTACCGGATAGCCGAGGCCGTCGTCATACACGGCCGGGTACTTCTCGTCGTAGTCCTGGCAGTACATGAGGATGGCCAGCGAGAGCTGCTTCTCATTCGAGGCACAGCTTGTCTGGCGGGCCTTCTCACGCGCCTTCGCAAACACGGGGAAGAGGATGGCCGCAAGGATCGCGATGATGGCGATTACGACCAACAACTCAATCAGTGTAAAGCCACGTCTCATGGTAGAAGTCTCCTGACAATCGAGAATAGCCTGGCAGTGTGAACGTTCGCCGGGTGGAGGGGCGTTCCTCCGCCACAGAAAGAAAAAGAAAGACGACCGCGGGCCCTGACACCTCGTCGTTCGCCGGAAGGAACACGGGGCGCGGAAGACGATCCCGCGCCCCGCGAATTCATGCCAAGGCGAAGGGCTCGGGCTAGTACGGCGGCTGGGCCATCGCGGTCGTGACGGGCTTGCCGAAGTCGGGATGGCCCTGCTTGACCTGCGTCACCCAGATCTGGTCCCACGTGAATCCGCCCCACGAACTGGACTTCACGTGACCGTCCGCGTACAGGTAGTTGTTCTGGCCATTGTGCCAGCACGTGCCGGCGTCGTTCTGCGTCAGGAACCAGGCGATGTCGCGGGTCCAGATGGGGCCGTAGCCGTCGGCCCACGGGTTCGCCGAGTCCCACATCATGATGGCCTGAGCGGGCGCCGGCACACTCGCCAGCTTGGTCCCGTAGAAGCTCACGTAGTTATAGCAGTAACCCACCGTCAGGTTGTCCCGCCAGTCCGTCCAACCTCCGCCCGGCGACGACGGGCACAGGAAGATCTGCGAGTTCTTCGTGTAGGGATACACGAGGTTGGAGATCCACCCGGTCCACTCGCCGCGAAGTTGCGGGCCTAGCGGGTCGGTATAGGCGACCGGGTCGTTCTGGGGGAACTTCTCGTCGTAGTCCTGGACATACATCAAGATGCTCAGACCTATCTGTTTGAGGTTGCTCATGCAAGAGGCCTGACGGGCCTTCTCACGGGCCTTGGCGAAGACGGGAAAGAGAATGGCCGCCAGGATTGCAATGATGGCGATCACGACTAACAGCTCAATCAGTGTAAAGCCGCGCTTCATGGCACAAGCCTCCTGACTGCAGATGATAGTTTATCTTTATAAATATTCGCCGAACGGCCTGGTGTTCCTCCGCCCCAGAAAAGAAAAGAAAAACCCGCCGAGCCACGATGGCACGGCGGGCGATTGAAGGCGAGGCCGGCGTAGGGCTACTGCTTGAAGATGTCCAGCAGGTAGGAGGGGCAGCCCGGCGAGACCATCGTGTAGGGATAGTAGATGGCGTCGAACTTGAGGGATTTGGCGTGGCCGTCGGCAAAGGCGCAGTTGCCCATGTCGTTGTGGCGGCAGTCCACGCGGCCGTTGGGGCAGTCGCCGTGGGAGCAAGTCCCGATGCCGGTGCGCAGGAAGGTCCGGCCGGAGAAGGTATCGGCGATCATGATCGTCTCGGCGGGTCTGGCGATCTGAGCGATGGGATAGCCGGCCTGGTTGATACTGACGTTCCAGCTGTAGCCGACCCAGAGGTCGGAGCGTGACGGGCATACCCCGACCTGCGTGTTCTTGATGTAGGGCATGATCACATCGAGCCACGACGGCGGGCCCTCGGTGGACAGCGGGTTCATCGTGTGGCCGGGGAAGCGCTCGTCATAATCCTGGGCGTACATGAGGGCGCCGAGCATGAGCTGCTTGACGTTGGAGAGACAACTGGTCTGGCGGGCTTTCTCGCGGGCCTTGGCGAAGACGGGGAAGAGGATCGCCGCGAGGATGGCAATGATGGCGATGACTACGAGGAGTTCAATGAGCGTAAAGCCACGACTCGAAAAGCCGTGCGGGGCGAAACCACGATTGGGAAAACCACGCCTCATCAGGACCGCCTCCTGAGCGAGCATGGACATCGGCGCCCCACGGGGATGTGAGGCGCCTGATGAAGGAATCGTAAGCTTCGCGGACTCGGACGTCAAGGATTACGGCTGGGTGGCGGGGGTGCCGAAGTTGTCCGTCTGCCAGCCCTTGATGAAGTCGGCGTTGACGCGCTCGTACTTGTTCAGGCGGCTGTCGGAGTAGCTGGACGATGGGTGGTACCAGCTCTTGGAGTTGAAGTAGGCGCGGATGTACTTGTTGTCGAAGGAGCGGCCGTGACGGGCGTAGATCTCATTGCGCATGAGGGTGAGCTGCCAGTTGGAGAAGCCGTAGACCTCGCCGCCGTGGAGGTAGTGGGTGGCGGTGCCGGAGTTGATATAGCCCGAGGACTTGCCGCCTGAGGAGCCGCCGGACGAGGTGTTTCCTCCGCCGCCGGAGGGCTTGGTCGCCGCGCTGCCGAAGTGGCTGTTCTGGTACTTGAGGATGAAGGCCACGTTGTACTGCTCGACGGAGTTGAGGCGGCGGTCGGAGTAGCTCGAGTCGGGGCTGTACCAGCCCGTGGAGTTGAAGACGTTGCGGATGTACTGGTTGTCGAAGGGGCGGCCGTGGCGGGCGTAGATCCCATCGCGCATCAGGGTCAGGTCCCAGTTGCTGTGGCCGGCGAGGCGGGCGTTGGTGGCCTTCGAGTTGGCTTCCCAGTCGTCGGCGAAAGCGGCGGTCAAAACGAGGGTGCTCAGCGAAAGCAGGCACAGCACAGACCAGCAGTATCTCTTCACGACACATCCCTCCCCACAGATGACTTACTACCACTGACAATCACTAACGGTCACTTGGCGCGCAGGCATGCGTCGATGCCGGCGACCAGGGCGCGGGCCATGAGACGCTGGCCGGCGTCGGTGCTGATGTAAGCCTCGTCGGTGCGATTGGTGAGGACGACCATCTCGGCGGTAAGGACGGGGATGCGGGCGAAGATGGAACCGGTGAGGGCGCCCTGCTTGGAGCCGACGAAAGTGGCGGAGTCGCCGTGGATGCCGCGGCCGGGTTCATGACCTCGGAGGACGGCGGTGCAGGCGGGATAGAAGAGCTTGGCGTACCGCTGCGAGATGGACATGACCGCCCGAGATGGGCCGGTCACGCCGAAGCGGGTGCCCTGGCGGTCGGGGTAGTAGAGGGCGATGCCGCGGCCGGCTGTGGAGTCGCAATGCAGGCGGACCATGAAGGCGGCGCCGGCCTTGTTGGCGGTCTCGGCGCGCTGGCGATTGGTGACCTTTTGGTTTTCCTTCGACTTGGTCATGACGACGCGATAACCCTCGGCGAGGAGGGCGTCGCGGAGCTTGAGGGCGACGACCCAGTTGATGTGGATCTCGGTGACGCCGGTGGGGCCGGTGCAGCCGTCACTGGTCTCGGAGGGATGGCCGGGGTCGATGCAGATGACCGGGCCGGTCTGCGAGGCGGCGGCTGACGGGGCGGAAGGGATCGCCTCAAGCTCTGGCTCCAGGACGCCGAGAGCGACCAGGCGGGCGCCGACTTCGCGCGTCTCGCCCGAGGTCAGCTCGATGGTGTTGCGCCAGGGCTGGTAGCCGTCGAGGAGGATCGTGAGCCTATAGCTGCGGCCCTCACAGGTGGCGGAGGGGATGGGGATCTCGGCGGGAGTGCGGGCTTTGAAGTAGCCGGCCACGTAGACCTTGGCGCCGGCGGGCTTGCTGTTGACCAGCAGCATGCCGGGCACGCAAGGCTGATTGGCGGGACCGGAAGCCAGGGCGATGCCAGAGCTGAGCAGAAGACAACCGGCCGCGAAGGCCAGGCAGAGCTTAACAGTCAGGCGCATTGTTCGGACCCCTTCGAGATAACAGACCGCAAAGCAAGGTCGGGGACAGAGTCCCCGACCTTGGTTAGTTTACCACAGATGGAGGGAGTGTAAGCCCCCTGGCGCCTGCGGCGCCGTCAGAACCGTAGCTGCACGCCGGCGCCGAGCTGCTGGCCGAGGCTGGTGCTGGAGGCCGCGCGGAGGACGAGGGCCTTGAAGGGGATGAGATCGAAGCCCCAGCAGAAGCTGTTGTCGGTCGCCGTGCCCATGCGCAGGGTGAACCAGTTGGTGAAGCGGTGCTCGATGCCGAGGTGGAAGCTGCCGTGGCCGCCGTCGGCCGAGGTGAGGTTGTGGAGGTCGCCGGCGACGATGGTGCGGTGATCCCCGCTGAAGGCGGCGAAGCCGGCGTCGAGGGAGCGGCTGGTCGGGACGTCCAGGACGCTGCCATTATAGCCGAGGCGGTACTCGGGTTCGGCGAGGTTACGCAGGACCAGGCCGAGGCGGATGTTGTCCTCGGGAGTGAAGATGAAGCCGAGGTCGCCGGTGTACTTCTCGGCGTGGTCCTCGAAGACCTCCGAGACCGTACCGGAGGAGACGCCGCTGACGATGCTGCCGCTGGCCGTGGCCTGGCGTACGTCGATCATCTGCTGGCGGAGGGTGAAGCCGGCGCGGACCTTGGGCGACCACTGCTTGGCCCAACCGAGGCCGGCGTTGATGGACCAGGCGACCAGGGCGGGAGTGAGGGTGCCGGCGCTGTTGACGGCCGTGGTGTTGATGTCCTCGTCGCCGGGGACGCCGCCGGCGGAGACGATGGGGGAAGTGAGGCTGCCGTTCCAGTTGAACTCGAAGTCGCCGACCCCTCGGCCCCAGGCGCCGAGGGCGAAGTGGTGAAGGCGCAGGGCGGCGATGGCGCCGGCCGTGCCCTCGAGGGGCCTGCCGTTGGCCTGCTGGGCGATGCCGACGAGGTCATTGACGTCGTCGCTGCTCAGGTTGCTGGAGCCGCGGCGAAGAATCGAGATGCCGTGGCGAAGCTTGCTGAGCAGATCGACGTCGTTGACCTGACCGTAGGCGTCGATCTCGAGTTCGTTGCCCTCGCCGTAGGAAAGACCGGCGGGATTCCAGTAGAGCGATGCGGCGTCGTCGACGACGGCAACACCGGCGCCACCCATGCCGATGTAGCGCGACCCGATGCCCAGGCCCTCGGCGGTGGTCAGTGCGGCGGTGTCTTCGAACACTGGAGCGACGGGGGCACAGAAGGCGAAGGTGACAAGCAGTAGTGCGATCAAGGGTGCGGATAGCTTCATCTAGGTAATCTTCTCCGGTCAACCGGTTGGTGCCATTGTAGCAGAGAGGTTATGCAAGCGGAAAGACGTCGGGGCGGGGCGCGAGAGGGTGTTCAGTTGCCTCAGGATGGGATAGCCGGCGCGCAGCCGCGTGGTGTCGGAGTTTGCGGAGGGGCCGAATCAGC
>PMZA01000211.1 GCA_003170595.1 Armatimonadota bacterium | reverse complement strand
CCTTCCCTGATCTCCTCGCGCAGCACAACGCGGTCGAACTCGACCTCGCGCCCGAGGTCCGCCTCCCACCAGCCTTCCCCCGCCGCCACCTCCGCACCCCGCGCGAGGTCGTCCGCGTACATCCGCTTTATCTGCTCCCCCGCCTTCCGGAACCTCGCGACCTCACTCGCCATCAAGTCCCCGCCCGGTCGCGGGACGAAATTCACGACGAGGTTCAGCCCGTAGCCGACGGTCCGGTGCCAGGCCTCCACGACCTCCTCGGCGGTGTGCGACGTGTCCTGCTCGAGGTGCTCGGCGAAGGTGAGGCCCGTCTCCCCGGACCAGAAGCGGTCCATGGCGAGGTACGACTCCGCCGGCCACCAGTAGTCGCCCGCCGGCTGGTCGTCGGGCCATAGCGACAGCCCACCAGGCCGCTCGACCTCCTCCGGCGCCTTCTCGGGGACGGGGACGACGTGCCAGTTGGGGTCGAGCCCGAGCCCCTGCTCCTCGGGCACCTCCCACACCCAGCGCACGTCCGAGCACCCCGCGCCCATGATGACCGCGCCGGGTTGCAGCGTCTTGACGAGGCGGTAGTACGAGCGCCAGTTGTGCCGGCGGTTCTTCGACCCCGCCCCATCCCACCACAGTTCGCTGATCTCCCCGTACCCGGTGAGCAGCTCCGTCAGTTGCGCTTCGTAGTAGGCGTCATATTCAGCGTCCGACAGCTTCAGTGTGTGCCACGCATAGGCATCCCATGGGCTTAGGTAGATGCCGAACCGCAGCCCGGCGTCCTGGCATGCCCTGGAGACTTCCCCCACCAGGTCCCGCTTGAACGGGCTGGCCATGATGTTGTGGGGCCTGGTCTTCGTCGGCCAGAGGCAGAAGCCGTCGTGGTGCTTGGCTGTGAGCAGAAGGTACCTCGCCCCTCCCGCCAGCGCCGTTTCGACCCACTGATCGGCGTCGAAATCGACCGGATTGAAGATCCCCGGATCGACCGGATCGAGCGACCTCGAATACAGCGGATTCACGTCATCCGGCATCCACGTGATACCCGTGAATCGTCCTGTGACGGCATAGAGGCCGAAGTGAACGAACATCCCCATCTCGAGATCCTGCCACGCGGCTTGCTCGGGGGTGGGAAGAAAGGACGGCAGGCGCTCAGTCGACATAATGTTTCACCAGGTTGCGCTGAATTGACGCTGCAAGGCACCTAGAATGCTATCAAACGGGGGTCAGAAGCCCCTTAACTGACGCTTGGGGGGGGTATTTCGTCTGTCCATTGTGTGACTGTTGCGGCGTTTTCGGGGCTCCACTTCTCATCGCACGCCCGAAGCTGCTGCAGGATGGTCTTGGCCGCAGCCTCCGGCAGGGGCTCCTCAGCGGCCGGAACGTAGAACAGATACACCCCATCGACGCCCGGAGACCCGGCCTTGCTGAGCTTCCACAGGGTCTCCAGGGCATCCCAATCCCCCTCCTCCTTCCCCAGCTTCAGCCACGCCGTTACGACCATGCTGAGCACGCACCGGTCCTCCCCGGTCTCCGCCGCGGTCTGGTCGGCGGCGGCCGTCGCCTTCTGCCCTTCGCCGTAATCGAGCTTCACGTCGCTGAGTTTTTCGTGCTCCTTGCCCAGCATGCTCGCCCAGGTGGCCGCCGCGTCGCTGACGCCCCTCGCCGGGAGCGACAGGGCGTAGCCATCCTCGACGTCCTGGCCCGAGATGAGGCCGGCGATGTCGCCGAGCAGCTTCGCCCTGCCAGGAGGGCTGCTGAAGTCGGTGTCGGCCACCAGCTTGGCGAAGCCGTCGACGTAGCGCGACTTGTGCTTGAGGACGAAGGCGAGGGAGATCATGTCGAACTTGCGGGGACGGAACAGGAGGAGTAGCCCGCCGATCGTGCCCGCGATCAGGAGGCCGACGACGATGCTCCCGATGAGCTGGGCGCGGGCCACGTCGGANNGTCGTCGAGGTCCCGCGCGACCCGCCGTAGTACATGTGTGACCCGCCGTAGTACCCGCCTCCGACGTGGCCTCCACCTCCGCCTCCGCCGCTGTGTCCGCCTCCGCCTCCACCTCCATGCCCGCCGCCACCGCCTCCTCCTCGTGCCCAGGCTGCGAGGAGTGGGGCGAATACGAGCACCGCAAGGCATGCGATCACGGCCAGCGGACGACGCATGGTTCGTCTCCCCCCTAGGGATGGGTGGCCGCGGCCACCAGCATCCAGTAGCCCACCGAGGTCATCACACCCGACGGCGGTAGGATATGCACGTCATAGCCAGGCACCTCAACCGCGGCATCCCCGAAGGGCCAGCAGGCTTCGATATTCACGTCCGCACCCATCGCACCAGCCCAACGATCGGGCGTGCCTGAGACGAAGCTGACAACCTTCGCCCCGGCCGCCTGGGCTGCCTCGGCGACGTCCCTGGGCAGCTCGTAGTAGCCGATGTACACCACCACATCGCCCGGCTGGACGACCTTCGCGAGGGCCTTGCCGTCGGTGTCGCTCGGCAGCTTCGTGAAGACGCCGGGATCGGGCGGGAGGGCAACCTCGTACGGCGGCAGGTGGCCGAAGGGGATGAGGAAGGCCTTGTGGCCCCCGGCGATGGCCTCGCGAACGAGGGCGCCCACCTGGTCGAACTTCGGGAGCTGGGTGGCCTTCAGGTCGCGCAGATAGTGCGTGAGCTGCCAGAGGTAGATCCAGCCGAGGCGACCCTCGCGTTGCGGCGCGGGGCAGGTCGGCTCCCAGAGGAGCTTGAGGTGGTCGGCGTTGCGCGCCGTGCCGCCCGGGACGAGGACGCTCTCGAACATCGGCGTCATCTTCCCGCGGCGGGTGAGCGCGCCGACGATCTCGCCGGTCAGCGTCCAGAGCATCATCGTGTCGCCGGCGGAGATGAGAGGCAGGCTCTGCGACGTGCCGACGGGTTCGCAGGGGAGGGCGAGGTCGACGTCGGGGGCGGGGGAGGCGTGGGTGCTGCCCGCTGGGCCGATGCGGACGACGAAGGCGCCGTGCTGGTGGGCGG
>PMZA01000124.1 GCA_003170595.1 Armatimonadota bacterium | reverse complement strand
GGGCTATGCAGTTGACACAAGTAAAGGCAAGAGAGACGGCTTCATCAACAGCGTCCCAACCGCATGTGTCTCGGGAGTCATCGACCTCGCCTATCAGAAGGCGACCAAATGAGGCATCGGCTTGGGCAAGTGGGCACCTCAAGGGGCGATTAGGTGGGTAATAATATACTTGACACACCATGCAGTTCGTGATAGAGTAGTCTCACTATGACGAACGGCACACCCACAACGCTGATGCAGGCTATCAAGCACTTCTCCGACCCGGAGGTGTGTCTTGAGTTCGTGCGCGACCTTCGCTGGCCCGAGGGCGTGACCTGCCCGCACTGCGGCGGCACCGAAGTCGGCTTCCTCGCGACGCGCCGGATATGGAAGTGCAAGAACCGGGAGTGCCGCAAGCAGTTCAGCGTAAAGGTCGGGACCATCTTCGAGGATAGCCCCATCGGCCTCGATAAGTGGCTCGCCGCGGCATGGATGCTCGCCAACTGCAAGAACGGCGTCAGCAGCTATGAAGTCATGCGGGCGCTGGGTGTCACACAGAAGACGGCGTGGTTCATGCTGCACCGCATCCGGCTCGCCATGCAGACCGGCACCTTCACCAAGCTCGCCGGCACCGTGGAAGCGGACGAAACCTACGTTGGCGGACAGGCAAAGTACATGCACGCGGAACGCAAGCGCAAGACGATCAAGGGTCGCGGTACTGTGGGCAAGGCCATCGTCCTCGGCTTCCTTGAGCGCAAGGGCGAGGTCCGCACCGAAGTTCTCACGGACATCAAGCGCGCCACGCTGCACGGAAAGGTCCGCGAGCACATCGAGCCCGGCTCGCAGGTCTATACGGACGAACTCGCGTCCTACGAAGGCCTCGCGCCGGACTATACGCATGAGGCGGTCAACCATAAAGAGACCTACGCGCGCGGCGAGGTCCACACCAACAATCTCGAAAACTACTGGTGCCTCTTCAAGCGGTGCATCCGGGGAACCTACGTCAGCGTCGATCCCATCCACCTGCACCGCTATCTGGCTGAGCAGGACTTCCGCTACAACAGCCGAAAGAACCGCGACGGCGGCAGACTTCTTGAGGTCGTCTCGGGCGTCGCGGGAAAGCGTTTGACCTATGCCGAACTGACGGGTAAACTGATAGGCGGATGAAAGGCTTCCAGAAAACGTCAGGGCAGAGGTAGGCGCAATGAACCCGATCAAGTTCCAGGAGAACGACGATAAGTTCCGGGAACTAATCCTTTACATAGCCGAGCGGAGCGTGGACGATCCCACCTTCGGTGCCACCAAACTCAACAAACTCCTTTGGGCGGCTGACATGGCAGCACATCGCGAGTTGGGCCATCCTATCACGGGGGTTAAGTATGTAAAGGAAGTGCTTGGCCCCGTGCCCGAACGGCTGGTGTACATACGCGACTCCATGATAGAGGATGGCGATCTTTGCATCCAACTCGTGGATCGCTTCGGAAAGGTTCAGAAGCGGCCAATTCATCGGCGCAAGGCCAAGCTTGCCGAGTTCACGGCGGAAGAAATATCCATCACGGATCGGATGATCCAATCGTTCTGGCGCGTAGATGCCAGCGGCATGACCACCTGGTCCCATGAACATCTGGGGTGGCAGATCGTTGGCTACCGTGAGGAAATTCCATACCACACGATCTTCCTTTGCGACAGGCCCCCCACGCAGTACGAGATAGAGCGCGGCCTGGCGCTCGCCGATAAGTTGGGGTGGAATGTATAGGCCAAGGAAGTTGGTCGAGGAGCACTCCTTCACCGACAGCGCGGCGGCCATCCAGCCGAGCGCGGAGCGATTTGATGAGGCGATGGAGGACCTAACGTGGAGGCTCGCAATCGACGCCGAGGCATATCCGCTACTCGTCGCCAACAGAGGCCTACGCATGGCCCCGACCGAACGCGCGGGGGACACCCCGCCGCTTAGAGTCTATTTCAGTTGTGATGATGAGATAGTTCGGCTCCTTTACGTAGAAAGCGCCGAGGATGTGGAAGGAGCCGAGCCGCAAGGAGAACTGTGATATGAAGGCCGACAAGCGCGCAGAACCGAAAGGCCAGTTTGCCCGCTTCAGGGGTTTCGCCGCGGCACTCTTCGCAGTTCCCAAGAGTGAGTGCGATCAACAGAGCGCCGAGTATGAACTGAAGAAAGCAGCACGGTTGAAGGACAAACGCCTAAGTCGGCCCCGTGCTGGTCCAGCCGACCGCACTTGAGATCACCAACGCCGGCGAGAGATCGCTGGCGTTTTCGCGTGGCAGTCCGAGAGGTGAGCATCGTGGCGTCGAGCAAGACAACCTCAAGCGTCAAAACTGCTGGCAGTAGGCCCCTAGATAACGCTAGGCGCGCCAAGGCCGATGAGTTTTACACCCAACTCGACGACATCAGCGAGGAGTTGCGGCACTATAGGGACCAGTTGCGGGGCAAGATCATCTTGTGCAACTGCGACGACCCCTTCGAGAGCAACTTCTTCAAGTACTTCGCCGCCAACTTCAACAGGCTCAGCCTCAAGAAGCTTATCGCCACTAGCTACGATGGTTCCCCCATTGCCGGCCACGGGGCATTGTTCCCGGAATACGACGAGGGGAATGGCAAGCGCCGGAAGCCCAAGGCACTCGCCGTTACCCTCGACCATGTGACCGACGAGGACGGTGACGGCGCGGCGGACGTGACTGACGTTGAGCTTTTCCTCAAGCGGAACAAGGCAGCCAGGAAAAGCCTGCAAGCAGACGGTAACTACCCTGGGGGAGACTTCCGCAGCGCCGAGTGCATCGCGCTCCTGGAAGAGGCCGACATCGTAGTCACCAATCCGCCCTTCTCCCTTTTCCGCGAGTACGTCGCGCAGCTCGTGGAGCATGGGAAGAAGTTCCTCATCATCGGCAACAAGAACGCTATCGCCTACAAGGATGTTTTTTCGCTGATACAGACCAACAGGTTATGGATCGGCACGACGCGGATGGGAGTCGACCTGCTCTTCGATGTACCTACCGACTACGCAGAGGCAATGATCGCATCCGGGAAGGCGGGCAGCAACTATCGCATCGTAGACGGTTTGGTGAAAGGGCGCTCCCCGTCCGTCTGGTTCACCAATATGGACAACCCGAAGCGCCATGAAGAAATCCCGCTTGATCAGCCATACTCCCCAGGGGCTTACCCGACCTACCATAACTACCCCGCCATCGAGGTGGGTAAGGTCTCGGACATTCCCGCTGACTACATGGGCGAGATGGGTGTGCCCGTCACATTCCTCGACAAGTACAATCCCGAGCAGTTCGAGATCGTGGGATCGAACATGACAGTTGGAAAGCCTATGTCGGAGATGGCGCCCAAAGGCAGTTTCCTCCAGGGAGGCCCCGCATTCTATCTTGCAAACGGCGATGGAACATACCGCCGACTATACGAACGCATCGTCATCCGTCGGAGGGGATAGCATGGACATCATTCTGAGAAACGTCCGTGTCGAAGACCTGTTCGCGTCCTATGAAGACAATGGCGATGGCGGCGTGCGGGGCTTCGGCGGCAAGCTGAACATCCGCCCGGCCTTCCAGCGGGAGTTCATCTACGGCCCCAAGGAGAGGGATCAGGTCATCCACACTCTGCGCCGCGGCTACCCGTTGAACACGATGTATTGGGCCGTGGTGGGCGACGGATTCGAGTTGATGGACGGCCAACAGCGCACAATCAGCATTTGCCAGTATGTCCAAGGAGACTTCTCCATACAGATCGACGGAAGGACGATGTTCTTCACCAACCTAACAAAGGAACGCCGTCAGCAGATACTCGACTATGAGTTGACCATATATGAGTGCGATGGCACCGATGGAGAGAAGCTGGACTGGTTCAAGGTCATCAACATCGCAGGCAAGGCGTTGTCCACACAAGAGCTTCGCAACGCGATCTATACTGGCCCTTGGCTTGCCGATGCTAAGCGATGGTTCTCCCGCAAGGGTGTGACCGGTGACAGGCTGGGCGAGAAGTATCTGAGCGTGATCTGCATCCGACAGGAGGTCTTGGAGAAGGCGCTAAACTGGATCTCCGGTGGCGACATCGAAGGTTACATGAGCAAGCACCAACACGACCAGGACGCGCAGGAGTTGTGGCAATACTTCCAGGCCGTGATCGCCTGGGTGCAGCGGACGTTCCCCACGTACCGGCCGCCGATGAAAGGGCTGGATTGGGGTCGTCTCTATAACGCTCACAAGGATGATCCGCTTAATGCGGCCAAGATGGAGCGCCACATCGCGGAACTGATGCTTGACGACGAAGTGACGGACAAGCGCGGCATCTACGAGTACCTACTGACGGGCGACGAGAGGACGCTGAGCCTGCGCGCGTTCGACGATGCCATGCGCCAGGTCGCGTATGAGAAGCAGGCGGGAATCTGCCCGATGTGCAAGAAGCGCTTCGACCTCAAGGTCATGCAGGCTGACCATATCGTGCCTTGGAGCCGTGGGGGCAAAACCGCCCAAGACAACTGCCAGATGCTTTGCGTGAAGGACCATCAAGCCAAGAGCGCAAGTTGACGGCGTGGTGCGCCAAGTATGTTATTACCATTAGGTGGCCGTCAAGCCTCGTGAAAGCGCCTTTCAAGCTACACGGCATCATATTAGCAGTCCTCGGCAACTTTGATAGCCTGGGTTCCGCCAACACCTACTTAGGAGCTCAAATGACGGGCCCGTCGGGCCAAGGCCACCTACTTGTGTTAACTGCATAGCCCTAAAAATCAAAGCAAACCCTGAGGCTCCGCCCCAGACCCCGCAGGGGCCCTGGCCCCTGACCCCACGCGGCGCGCAGCGCCGCTTCCTCGCGGGGAAAGGTGGGAGGACGCGGGACGTTGGAGCCGCGAGTGGTGGGGAGAGATACAAGAGAAAAGAGAAGAGAGAAAGAGATCTGAAACCGCTTGCGCGCAATCGTCGCGCGCGTCCCGCGCGCAAGCGATTTCGCGCAAACTGCTTTGGACTCTCCGGCGTCAAAATGCGCGACAAACGCGCGCGTTTTGACGCCGAGTCCGCTGGGGGACGTTGAGCCACGACCTAGCGGGTGGCGTGGCGGTGGTTGAAGGCTTTCGCGCGGGCGGCGATCTCGGGGTAGGTCGCGCTATCCATCGTGAAGTCGGGCTGCCAGTTGAAGTGCCACACCCATAGCGCCATCAGCGACGTGCCCTCGGCCTCCATCGCGTCGATCGCCTTGCAGATCCAAATGCCGTGCGGGTCGGATTGGTTGTTGGGCGAGGCGCCGAGTTCGCCGATGAATACCGGCGCGCCCGCGGCGTGGCAGCAGCGGACGACGCCCCGCATCTGCTCGATCATCGTCATCCCAGCCCCGGGCTCGCCCGGTCCCGTGACGAGGTCGTTGCCGTAGAAGTGGAAGCTGAAGACGTCGAGGGGCGCGGGCTGGGATAGGAGGTTGTTGCCCAGCCACTCGCGCCAGGTGTCGGTGCGGAACTTGAAGTTGGGGAAGGTCTCGCGGCGGCTGGTGCACTCGGGGCGGACGCAGGCGTCGCCGCTGGTGACCAGGTGGTTGGGGTCGAGGGACTTGATGAAGGCCGCGTGCTCCATGTAGAGGCGCTGGATCATCGAGAAGCTGAGGCTGTCGGTGTTGTGCCCGTCCTCGCGGACCTTCGCGCCGGGCGGATAGACGCCGGCGGGGAGGAGCTTGCGGCCCTCCATTTCGACGTCGGCGCCGAGCATGCCCTCGTTCGTAAGCTCCCACATCAGCACGGTCGGGTCGTCGCGATAGCGGGTGACGAAGTCGCGGATGTAGCGGTGGACGGCCTCGTAGGTCAGCGAGTTGGGATCGAGGATCGCCTGGCCGGTCTCGCCGAAGATGCCGTAGGGGCCGGGGATCGTCTGGAGCGAGGGGATGAGCTTGATATGGTGAGCGCGGCAGAGGGCGAAGAGCTCGTCCATGCCGCGCCAGTAGGCGGCGGGATCCTTGTCGTAAAGCTTCGAGCGGTCCAGGGGATAGCCGGGGTCGGCGAAGAAGCGGAAGAAGGCGAGACCGCTGCGCTCGGCGTCCTCGATGGCGGCAACCATCTCGGCTTTGGCGTTCGCGGGCGTGCCATACTTCTGCGCGATGTGGAACCAGGTACCGAGGAAGGCCTGGCTGAGATTGGGGACGTTGGCGCCGATGGCGCGGTACTCGCGGCCGTCGAGCATGAGGGTGTGGCCGCGGACGGTGACGAAGGATTGGGCCATGGCGCTGCCTCCAAGGAAGGCGAGTAGGACGACGGCTAAGGCCAGGCAGAGAGCGGTGAGGCGCATGGTTGTCCTCCGAGAAAGACAAGCACGGCGGGCATAAATGCCCGCCCTACAGAAGCCCTAGCGTCAGGGGATCACCGGGAAGGATGTGTCGCAGAGTTCCTCGTCGAAGCTCAGGTTCGGGCGGACGAAGTAGAAGCTGAACTCCACGCGTTCGTCGCCGCGGGCGAGCTTGATCAACACCCGGTTCGGGCCGCCGAGAAGCTTGCAGTCTGCCCGGTAGCCTTCCTTGCCCGGGTAGTGCGCGGCCATGCGGACAGGGCCGGGCTCGTTGGCGTCGATGAGCAACTCGCCGTTGACGAGGACTTTCACGGCGTTGGTGCATGGCGCGAAGGCTTTGCATTCCACGCCGAGACCCCAGCCGGGGCTGTGGAAATCGGTGAGGAAATAGAGGATGCCGCGCTTGCCCGCGAACCACGGCTCGGTGTCGAAGGCGTAGGTCGGGAAGAAGTGCGGCTCCCAGCGGACCTCGCCATCGCGGCCCTGCCACGGACCGCTGCCGGGGTCGAGTTCCGGGCCGCGGAAGTCGTCGAAGGCGGACGAGGACTCGTTCGGGAAGGGGCCGGCGACGAGGAAGCGGCGCTCACCGATGAGCGGGATCTGGACCTCTCCCCCACCGCCGAGCTGGAGGTAGAGGTGATTGACCGCGCGGACGGTGTGGTCGGGGCCGGCGAGGAAGTGGAAGGTCTCATCGAGCGCACCGGCGACTTCGCGGGCGGGCGTGTCGATCTGCCAGCCGAAAGGCGCGGTGAGCTTCACCGTGCCGGAGAGGTTCTCGGCGCCACGGACGGCGGTGACGCGGACGGACCTCGCGGTGTCCGGGCGGGCCGTGGGATAGTCGCCGTAGTCGAGGCGGACGCGTAGGTCACCGGCGTTCTGGAACATGACGCCGAGAGTTCTTGGGTCGGTGAAGACCGGGCTGCGGCGGAGGATGTCGAGGCCCTGATCGGGCGCGTCGAGGCCGAGGGGCGTGGCTACCTCGACGCCAAGGTCGGCGGCGATCTCCTCGGCGATATCGAGCGTCGCCTCGGCGAGTTCGTCGAGGGTCTGCGGGGCCGGGAGGTTGAGCATGTACGGGCCGACGACGACATCGTCGCCGATGGGAGTCAGCCACTCCTCGGGCAAGCCTGACGCGCCGAGAAGGATGCCCATTATCGCGCCGACCGACGCGCCCGTGCAGTCGGTGTCCCAACCGCAGTTGACCGCGGTGCAGATCGTGGCGCCGAAATCGCCCTCGCCCCAGAGCAGGCCGATCAGGATCCACGCGAGGTTGACCGGCGCGAAGGTCGGGTTGAAGGTGTCGTAGCGATCGAGCACGCGGGCGCGAGCGTCCTGCCAGGGAAGGCCGAGGCGGCGGCTGTCGCGGACAAGCTCGAGGGCGCCGGCGAGAGCCGTGCCGTCGGGGACCTGGCGGAGGCCAAGGTCGATGAGGCGGTCGAGGTCATCGACGACGAAGGCCGCGGCTTCCATCGCCGCGAGGAAGGCTTCGCAGGCGATAGACTCGCCGCCGTGATCAACGACGGAGTCATGCCAGGAATAGGCGGCGGCAAGGGTCGGCATGGCCGGGCAGACCATCGCCCAGATCTCGGAGCGGATGGGCGAGCCCATCGCGTCGCCGAAGGGATTGCCGTAGGAGCCGGAGAGGGGCGGGCGGATACCGCGGCGCAGGGCGTGGGCGGCATAGCCATACTCGTCCCACACGGCGCACTGGCCCATGTGCTGCAGCCACTCGTCGCCGAGGTCGGTGCAGGTGAGGTGGATGCCGTGGGCCTGGAGGGCGTGGAGCCACATGAGCTGGAGGTCGAGGTCGTCGTTCGACACGGCGCCGGTCGGGATCGGGTCATAGAAGGTCAGGGCGCGGAGGTCCTTGTTGCACTCGTAGGGGGCGCCAAGGGTGCCGCCGATGGCCTTGCCGAGCCAACCGCCGTGGATCTTGTCGAGAAGAGAAGAGCGTGAAAGCAAAGGAACGCCTCCGTGCAAGGGCGAGAGTGGGAACGTGCAGGAGATGGATTCGACGCGAGGAGGAAAGGTCCTCCGGGGGGAAGGTGGGCAAGGGGATCCTTCGGCGACGCGGAGCGTCGCTTCGCGCAGAGAACGCGATCGGGATGACAGACAAGAGCGGGAAGGCAAAGGCGGCCACAGCACGCCACCCCCGCGGGCTAGAAAGCCGCGGCTACAGGGATCGATGCGCAGAGGCACGAACGAAGCGTTGGGATAGAGAGGCAGAGCCAAAAGGAGATCCTTCGCGCAGGGAACGCGCTCAGGATGACAGCGAAAGGCAGGAAGGGAGACACAACGACCCACGCCACTGCGGATCCTTCGCGCAGAAGACGCGATCCGGATGACAGACAAGAGCGGAAAGCCAAAGGAGGCCACAGCACGCCACCCCCGCGGCCTGGAAGGCCGCGGCTACAGGGATCGGTGCGCGGAGACGTGGGAGGTAGGGTTGTCAGGGGGTGGGGCGGGGGTATAATGTCTTGGTTTTGCCGTCGGATCTACCCCCGTAGGACGACAGGCTCCAACGCCTCTGAAGGTGATCACTCATGTGTGGAATAGTCGGCTACATCGGGGATAAGGACGCTCCCCTCATCTGTCTCCAAGGCCTGCGGCGCCTCGAGTACCGCGGCTATGACTCCGCCGGGATCTCCGTCGTCGTCGACGGTCTTCTCGACACGCGCAAGGTCGTCGGCAAGCTCGATAACCTCGAAGCGCTGCTCCAGACCGAACCTCTCCACGGGCCCGTCGGCATCGGCCATACGCGCTGGGCGACGCATGGGAAGCCGTCCGTCGACAACTCGCACCCCCACCTGTCGTGCGCGGGCGACCTCGCCGTCGTGCACAACGGGATCATCGAGAACTACTCCGAACTGCGCGAGCAACTGCGCGGCGAAGGGCATGAGTTCCGCAGCCAGACCGATACCGAGGTCATCGCCCACCTGATCGAAAAGCTCTATCAGGGCAACCTCGGCGACGCGGTCAGGGCCGCCTGCCACGAGCTTCGCGGCAGCTTCGCCCTCGGCGTCATCCACCAGTCGCACCCGGACCTGCTCATCGGCGCGCGGCGGTTCTCCCCGCTGGTTGTCGGCATCGGCAAGGGCGAGAACTTCATCGCCTCGGACATGGGCGCCATCCGCAAGTGGACCGATCAGGTCTACGTCATCGGCGACGATGAGATGGGCGAGATCACCAGCCAGGGCATCGAGCTTTTCGACCTCGAAAAGCAGCCCGTGCACCGCGAGATCTTCAACATCCCGTGGCCGGCCGAAGCCGCCGAGAAGGGCGGGCACAAGCATTTCATGCACAAGGAAATCCACGAGCAGCCTGCCGCGATGCGCGAGTGCCTGCTGGGGCGTCTGTCGAGCCCGGATAAGCCCATCGTCCTCGAAGGGCTGAACATGACCGACGACGATATCCGCGGGCTGAAGAAGGTCATCTTTGCCGCGTGCGGGACGGCCTACCATGCGGGGCTCGTCGGGAGTTTCCTGATGGAGAACTTCGCGCGCATCCCCTCGGAGGGCGACCTCGCCGCCGAGCTTCGGGCGCGCAATCCGGTCGTGCTCGAAGGGACGCTGGCCATCCTCGTCAGCCAATCTGGCGAGACCGCCGATACCCTCGTCGCGCTGCGCGAACTGAAGGAGAAGGGCGCGCGAGTAGTGTCCGTCATCAATGTCGTGGATAGCTCGATCGCCCGCGAGAGCGACGGCGTCGTCTACATCCAGGCCGGGCCGGAAATCGGCGTGGCCTCGACGAAGGCGTACACGCTGCAGGTGCTCACGCTGCAGATGCTCGCGTGCCACTTCGCGGAAGTCCGGGGTGTGCAACCGCCCGAGGTCCTTCGCGACATGAAGATCGGGATCATGAACGTGCCCGAGCAGGCCGCGGAATGCCTCGCCCGCGAGGATGACGTGAAGGCCGTGGCCGCGAAGTACTATCAGCTGCACAACGCGCTGTACCTGGGGCGCGGGATCAGCCTGCCGACCGCGATGGAAGGCGCGCTGAAGCTGAAGGAAATCAGCTACATCCATGCCGAAGGGTACTCGGCGGGTGAGATGAAGCACGGGCCGATCGCGCTCGTCGAGCCGGCGCTGTTCACGGTGGCCGTGGCGGTGCAGGGCGATGTGTACGAGAAGATGGTCGGGAACATCCAGGAGATCAAGGCGAGGGAAGGCCCCGTGATCGCGCTGGCCACCGATGGGGATGAGTACATTCCCGGCGAGGCCGACGACGTGATGTGGGTGCCGGCGTGCCCCGAGCTTATCTCGGCGGCGACGGCGCAGATACCGCTGCAGTTGTTCGCGTACCACGTCGCAGACATGAAGGGCTGCCACATCGATCAGCCGAGGAATCTGGCGAAGACGGTGACGGTGGAGTAGCACGCCGACGCGGTCAGCGGAGAAGCATGCGAGAGGGCACGCAGAAGCGTGCCCTCTTTTCTTTGCGGGGCGGGTGCCTGGGATCCTTCGTCGGGCATATTGCGCCCTCCTCAGGATGACAACCAAGGGCGAAAGGCAAAGGCAGGACAGGGCCGGATTCGAAAGGAGCACGCGCCGCGTGCTCCTTTCTGACTCGGACTAACATAGAGTGGTCAGCGCTCCTTGATGGCGAAAGGGTTGGTGCTTCTCCAATTCCTTAGCCAGGAGGCTGACCGCAAATGTACTACGTCGATTTGGATGTCCATCGAGATTGGACAACCGTTGTCGCCTTAGACATCGAAAGCGGTGACACGGTGCACATCAAGCGTCTCTCCAACGACTTTGACAGCTTCACCCAGGCCCTGGCCCCGCTACAACCGCTGGTATCCTCTCTTCGATACCCTCGCCGTGTGCGACGCCCGCGAGCTCAAGCAGCGCATGCCCGCCCGCGGACCCAAGACCGACTTGCGCGACGCCCACCAGCTCGCCCTCATGCTCGCCGAGCGCCGAGCTCCCGACCCTCTGGTCATCCCCAGCCTCGAGATCCGCGACCTTCGTGCCCTCACCCGCGGCAGGATCAAGTTCACCCAGGTCATGACCATCCTCATCAACTACTCCCGCTCTCTCGCCGCCAGCTTCGGCCACCAGGCTTCCAAGAAAAGCCTCCACTCCGCTGACGTCAAGGCCTGGTTCGGTGACCTCGACCTGCCGCCTCTGGCCCGCCAGGTACACCAGAGCGGCGAACGCTGCCGCTACGGCCCCCTGCCCCACACCGGCAACCCCTGGCTGCGCTACGTGGCCGTCCTCACCGCTCAGCATGTCGGGCGCGGACCGACCAACCGCCTCGCCAGATACCGCTTCCGCATCATGATGCGCCGAGGAGCCAATCCGGCCAAAATCGCTACCGCGCGCAAAGTGGTTGCCCTGGCCTATCACCTGCTGCTCCATGAGGAGGACTTTTACGAGCCGCCCCGAGAGGCAGCCTGACCCTCCCTGGACCCTAAGGCTTAACCGGTGATCGAAGGCGAAAACCGTGCGGTTTACGGGCACTCCCCTTGAGGGGCCTGGCCTGAACTCAAGGCCCTCACTCGGACTGGGAGGCCCCGACCTGCAACGCCAATCTGTGCCGAAGGCGAGCACCCGTATAGGCCTCACGGCAAATCCACTTCCGATCGCTGCCAGAGTACGCGAACTGCTAGACCAAGAGCACGGACACCTACTTTCGCCGTGGAGGAGCCTTGACGCCCGCTCTATACAGGCCCCTCCACAGGCCAAGCGAGGCTACGGTCCAGGTGCAGGAGTCGATGGGGCGTGGGGGGAAGAAGCTCGGGTCCCGCATACCGCCAGGCTCGGAGTGATACGTGTGCCGCCCCACCCCAGACACGTACGGACGCTGATCGTCATCCTCATCGCAATCACCGTAGCAGCTGACATCGCGACCGCCGCGCAGAAGATGGTGGTGCAGGTCTCGCCGCCGGCGACGCTGTACGTCTCGCCCCAAGGCAACGACGCGTGGTCGGGCGCCATCGCTGAGCCAAATCATCAGCGCACCGACGGGCCGCTGGCATCACTGCAAGGCGTGAGAGATCACGTGCGGGCGTTGCGGAAGGCGTGGCGCGCAGGCATGTCCTTCGCGGTCGTCATCGCCGATGGGACGTATCGCCTGACCGAACCATTGGTGTTCGAGCCGCAGGACTCTGGCGTGACCTATGCGGCGGCGGAAGGGGCGAAGCCCGTCGTGTCGGGTGGGGTCGTGATCGGTGGGTGGCGCAAAGAGGGGAACCTGTGGACCGCCGATGTGCCGGGTGTGCGCGAGGGCAAGGTCTACTTCCGCCAGCTCTTCGTCAACGGGCAGCGACGCCAGCGCGCGCGGACGCCTAACGCCGGATTCCTCAGCGTCGACGGGATGATCGACGGCGTGTTCGCGTGGGGCAAGCCCATCGAGGATGCGGCGCCGTCGTCGTTCAAATACCGCGCCGAGGACATCAAGCCGGAATGGGCTGAGCGCGGGGATGTCGAGGTCGTCGCGCTGCAGGCGTGGGCCGAACTGCGCATGCAGATCAAGGGGGTCGACGCGGCGCAGAAGCGGGTGAACCTCGCCGGAGCGTGCTGTCCGTCGAACCGCGAGGGCAACGCGCGGTACTGGGTCGAGAATGCGCCGGAGTGCCTCGACGCGCCGGGCGAATGGTACCTCGACCGGAAGACGGGCGTGCTGAAATACTGGCCGATGCCAGGGGAGGAGATGGGCAAGGCGGAGGTCGTGGCGCCGGTGCTGAGAGAACTGGTGCGCTTCGCGGGTGATGCGGCGGGCGGGAAGCCGGTGGAGAACATCACGCTGCGCGGGCTGACCTTCGCGCATGGGGACTGGTCGCTGGGCGATCATGGCTACACCGACGTGCAGGCGGCGTACGACGTCCCGGGGCAGGTGATCGGCAACGGGGCGAAGGGCTGCGCGATCCAGAGGTGCCGGTTCGTGCATCTGGGCGGCTACGCGATCGAGTTCGCGCGGGGCTGCGTGGGCAACTGCGTCGACCGCTGCGAGATGACCGACCTGGGCGCGGGCGGGGTGAAGATCGGCGAGGGCGTGCCTCAGGATAACGCGGCGCTGCATACAACTGGGAACGCCGTGACCAACTGCCGAATCCACGACATCGGGATCGTGTACCCGGCGGCGGTGGGCGTGTGGATCGGGCAGAGCGACCGCAATCTCATCGGGCACAACGAGATCTTCGACACGTGCTACACGGCGATATCGGTGGGGTGGACGTGGGGGTACGGGCCGACGTTATCGCGCGATAACATCATCGAGTATAACGACCTGCACGACGTGGCGAGGGGATGGCTGTCGGACCTGGGCGCGATCTATACGCTGGGGGTGCAGCCGGGGACGGTGCTGAGGAATAACTTGTGCCACGACATCGAGTCGTACGGGTACGGCGGGTGGGGACTGTACAACGATGAGGGGAGTTCCGGGATGGTGATGGAGAACAACGTCGTGTACCGGACGAAGAGCGGCGCCTTCCACCACCACTACGGAAAGGAGAACATCTGGCGCAACAACATCTTCGCCTTCGCGCGGGAGCAGCAGATCAACCGCAGCCGGCCGGAAGCGCACCGGTCGTTCACCTTCGAGCATAACATCGTGCTGCTCGATCACGACGGGCTGCTGGGCGGACTATGGAGCGACGACCAGTTCGCGATGGACTACAACGACTACTGGATGGTGGGCGGGGCGGCGCCGAGGTTCGCGAACTGGAGCTTCGAGGAATGGCAGAAGCGGGGATTCGATCAACATTCGATCGTGGCGGATCCGATGTTTGTGGATGCGGCGAGGGGCGACTTCACGCTGAAGGCGGGGTCGCCGGCGATTGCGCTGGGGTTCAAGCCGATCGACCTGAGCGATGTGGGGCCGGCCGTCGATCCGCCGGGGAAGTTCAAGCTGAGCGGGCCGAGGGGCTCGACGACGGTGCTGCCGACGTTCGAGTGGACGGCGTCGGATGGGGCGACGGCGTACATGCTCATCGTGAGCCGGAAGGCGGACATGACGCAGCCGATCGTGGCGGCGAAGGTGGCGGGGACGAGCTTCGCGCCCGTGGAGACGCTGCCGGCGAAGGCGACGCTGTACTGGCAGGTGACGGCGGAGAACCGGAGATACAAGGCCGTGGCGGAGGGCGGCGTGGGGAAGATCACGACCGATCAGCCGCTGCCGTGGTGGGACAAGAAGTGGAGCGAGAGGCGGAGGGTGGTGCTGACGCCGCCGGCGATGAGTGGGCCGCTGAGCGACTTCCCGCTGCTCGTGAGGCTCGGGCCTGACGACAAGAAACTGTGGGCGAAGGTGAGGGCGAATGGGGGCGACGTGCGGTTCGTTGAGATGAAGGCGGGCGGGCGATGGACGGAGATGCCGTGCGAGATCGAGCGGTTCGATGCGAAGGCGGAGGTGGCCGAGATGTGGGTACGGCTGCCGAAGCTGACGGGCACGGCGGGGCAGTACTTCTGGATGTACTTCGGCAATCCCGGGGCGACGAGGGCGAAGGCTTCGGCGAGCGTGTGGGAGGCGGGGTTCCGGGGGGTGTGGCAC
>PMZA01000229.1 GCA_003170595.1 Armatimonadota bacterium | reverse complement strand
GGTCAGGGGCCAGGGCCCCGGCGGGGCGTGGGGCAGAGCCCCACGGTTTTCGTCTTTCGGTTTCTGCTTTCCGTCTTTTGCTTTGCGCCTTTGCCTGTCAGCTTTCCATTGCCACGCACAGCGCGGCCACGTCGCCCAGCCGTTCGCCTAGCTCCGCCGGCACCACTTCGCACGCACCCGCGCTGAGCGCCAGCGCCTCGCGCCTGAGCGTCTCGACCGCCGGCCCGAGGATGCGCTCGCCCATCCGCACCGCTAGGCTGCCCATGACTATCCGTTCCGGGTTCAACACATCGACCAGGATTGCCAGCGCCCGACCCCAGTACTCCCCCGCCTGCAGGAGCACCCGCGCCGCCAGTTCGTCGCCTTCCGCCGCCGCCTCGCCGACCACCTGCGCGGTGATGTCGCCCTTAGCCGCGCGGACGAAGAGGATCGACTGCTCGCCCCGCCTCTGCGCGAGGTCCATCATCCCCCTGGCGACCTGCGCGATCCCGGCTCCGCCGCAGAGCCCGTCGACGCTGCCGGTCTTCCCGTAGGCGAAGGGGCCGTACTTTTCGAGGCGCACGTGACCGATCTCGCCGGCCATGTCGTTGGTACCGGAGTAAAGCCGCCCGTTGAGGATGAGGCCCGCGCCGAAGCCCGTCCCGGCGGTGATGAAGATCATGTTCTGCGTGCCGCGACCTGCGCCGAACTTCCACTCGGCGAGCGCACCGGCATTGGCATCGTTCTGGAGAAACGCCGGTCTTTCGGCTGCCTTGCTCAGCGCAGCGACGACCGGCACCTCATCCCATCCCGGCAGATTTGGCGGTCCGAGGACGAGGCCCGCGCGACTATCGAGCGGCCCGCCGCAGCTTATCCCGACGGCCTCGATGTCTTGCTTAGTAAGCCCGCGCTTCTCACGCACGTCACCCATGGCGGCGACGATATCCTCGATGACTCTGCCGTGGCCACCGTAGCGATCGGTAAGGAAGCTGACGCGTTCGAGGACGTCAGCATCGTGGTTGCCCAGTATGACGGCGGTTTTCGTGCCGCCGATATCGACTCCAAGGTAGTAAGCCAGACGAGTCCCCTCCTTGATGCGCGCCGCCTTTCCCCGCATCCCGGCCCATTCCTTCGCTTGGCTTGTGGAGGGGCCGAGTAGGGAAGGAGTTCGCAGAACTCAGGGTCCCCTACCCGGCCCGGCTTTCCGCCCTTAGCCGTCATCCTGCCTGTCCTGCCTGCCCTGAGCTCGTCGAAGGGAGCCTGCCGAAGGAAGCGCACAACTTAGCGGCCGCAGGCTGACCCATCGAGCGAAGGATCTGCGGTGGCGGTGTAACAACCAATCGACCTCGGTGCCTTTGCCTTGCCTTTCGCCCGGCGCATGCCCCTCCCCCGGGAACTCCCTTCCCTCCCCCCGGCGTTTCCATTTCTAGAGTGCGCTTTTCTGCCTTTCTCTTTCCGTCTTTCCACGGGCGCTGTTCACCGGGCCGATCTTATGGCACACTATGATCTCCCGGTGGGTGGCGGCTGTGGCGTATCTTGCGTGTCCGCACGCTTCGGCACGGGCTCGTCCAATAACTCTTCGTTCCCGGATTTGTCGGGAGGTGACCCATTCTGGCACTGGCCATCAAGACTGAGAGCCTTACCAAGATTTACGACCTTGAGATGGGACGCAAACACATCGGCGTCCAGGACCTCACCCTCGAGGTCGAGGAGGGTCAGATCTTCGGCCTTGTCGGCCCCAACGGTTCCGGCAAGACCACGACCCTCAAGCTCCTCCTCGGCCTGGTCTTCCCGAACAAGGGCGGCGGCCAGGTCCTTGGCTTCCCCCTCGGCCATCCCGCCTACAAGGAGCGCATCGGCTTCCTGCCGGAGGGGCCTTATTTCTATGACCACCTCAACGCCCCCGAACTCCTCCGCTTCTACGGCGGGCTCTTCGGCTACGGCGGCGCTTCCCTCGAGGCCACGATCCAGCGGCTCCTTGAGCTTGTCGACATGTGGGATCGCCGCCACATCCGCATCCGCAACTACTCCCGCGGCATGCTCCAGCGCGTGGGTGTCGCCCAGGCGCTCATCAACGACCCCGACCTCATCTTCCTCGACGAACCCACCTCCGGCCTCGACCCCATCGGCGCGATGAACATCCGAGAGATCATCGTCCGCATCCGCGAGCAGGGCAAGACCGTCTTCCTCTGCTCTCACTTGCTCAAGGAAATGGAGCCCCTCTGCGACCACATCGCCATCCTCAACCGCGGCCTCCTCGTCATGGCCGGCTCGGTTGACTCCCTTCTCGCCGGCCCCGAGGGCATCTACATGCTCCGCGCCCACTCAGTCTCCGCGGATGTCGTCAAGAGCCTCGGCTCCTACGCGACTGAGGTCAAAGCCTGGGACAGCGAGATTGAGGCCACCTTCGCCGATCAGAAGCTTGCCGCGAAGGCGGTTCAGGCCGTCACTGACGCCGGCGGCGTGGTCCGTGAACTCACGCCCTTCCGCCGCAGTCTCGAGGAAGTCTTCATTTCCGCTGTAGGAGGAGAAAACTAATGAGGGCGGTCTACCGTGTGGCCCGCGCCACCTTCTTCGAGGCCTGGCGCCGCCGCTTCCTCAACGCCATTCTCGTCTTCGCCGTGCTGCTCATTGGATCCTCGTGGTCCTTTGCCTATCTGCAGCCCGGCGCCGAACTCAAGCTCCTCGTCGACATCGGCCTCGGCTCCATCCGCTTCTTCGGCATGCTCATCGCCATCTTCCTCGGCGTGCGCCTGATTGCCGATGAGATGGAGAAGCGCACGATCCACACCCTCCTCGCCAAGCCCGTCACGCGCACCCAGTTCCTTTTCGGCAAGTTCCTCGGCGCCCTCGCCACGGTCTGGAGCAACATCGCCCTGATGGGCATCGCCTTCTACGTGGTCTTCGCCCTCAAGGCCCCGCAGTTCCGCGAGATATCCGCCGATAAGGGCCCCACGGTGCACATGGCCTTCATGTACGCCAACATCGCCAAGGCCATCGGCCTCTCCTTCCTCGAGGTCGGCTGTATCGTCGCCATCTCGGTGATGGCCTCCACGATCTTCTCGTGGATCCTCGCGGCCATCTTCTCCTTCTTCATCTACTTCATCGGCCAGATGGTCGACTTCTTCCGCACCCTCGCCACCAACCAGGAGCGCGTCACCAGCGCCCTCCAGCGCGGCCTCTTCGCCATCCTCTACGCCGTCCTGCCCCACTTCGAGATCTTCGACGTCCGCGAGGCCATCGTTAAGGACCAGTTCCTGCCCTGGACTGTCCTCGGCAAGATCGTGGTCACCGCCGTCCTGTACATGTGCATCGCCATGGGCATTGCCTGGCTGATGTTCAAGAATCGCGAGGTCTAACCGAGGCGCGCCACCTATGCGGCTCAACGTATCTACCATCGCCGGCATCCTGGCTGTAGTCGTGCTCTTCGGCCTCTTGCAGGTCTCGCTGAAGTCCACGAATTACGACCGCCTGGTCCTGGGCCTCAACCGGCCCATGCCTCTCACCAAGATCGTCGACTTCGATCCCACGGCCGTCACCGGCGTGGTCATCGGCGCCGCCCTCGGCGGCTTCCGCGAAGTCGCGGCCACCATGCTTTGGATCAAGGTCGATGAGCGCTGGGACGAGGGCAAGGGCACTGAAGCCGGCACCCTCGGCCTCATGCGCTCGACCACCCTCCTCGACCCGCACTGGCTCGAACCCTGGCGGATCATGGGCTGGCATCTCGCCTACAACCTTTACGTCGAGACGAAGGACCCACAGGAGCAGGCCGTCCTCCTCGCCAAGTCCATCGCCTGCCTGAAGGAAGGCATCTCCTGGAATCCCGACGTCTACGACCTTTACTTCGAGCTGGGTTGGACCTACTTCGACAAGATCAAGGACTTCGAGAACGCAGCGAAGTGGCTCGAGTCGTCCATCCAGTTTGAGCACCCCGAGTACATCGAGCGTCTCATCGCCCACGCCTACGAGCGCCTGCCGGACATCGACAAGGCCCTCGACTGGTACGACTACTGCCTGAAGCGCAACCCCGGCGATCACACCGCCGCGGGCGCGACGATCACCATCAAGGAGCGCTACCTTCGCTCCTGGCGCCTCTACAAGGCCAAGCAGTATGACGCCGCCCTGAACGAGCTGAACTACTACATGCTCGTCTCGCCGCAGGATCAGATCGGGCTGCACTTGATGGCGACGATCTACGAGGCGAAGGGTGACAAGCGGAAGGCGTATGACACGTGGATGCTGGCCGGGCACGCGCGGGCGATGGACGACTACGCGCGGTTCAAGGCGAACGCCCTGGCGACGGAGAACGGCTGGCCGGCGCCCCCGGCGCCGCGGCAATTCCTGGAGAAGAGTTCGCGGCAACTCGCGGCCCCAACCCACACCGAGTAGTGCCTTTGCTTTTCCATCCTTCTGCGGCGGTTGAGCCTTGCGCTCAACCGCCGCTTTCCTTTGGGCCTCCACGTCTTTAGCGGCTTGTCGCTGTGTCCCTGCCTATCACTAACGACTACGGCGGAAAAAGGCGCGCGTCTGTCGCGCATTTCTCCGCCGTGAGAGTCCAAAGCAGCTTGCGCGAAATCTTGTATGCGCGGAACGCGCGTACTGATTGCGCGCAAGCGGTTTCAGTATTCTTTCTCTCTTCTCTTTTCTCTCTCTATCCCTCCCACTCTCCTCTTCTCATCCTCCGCGGCGCATCGTATCGCAGCCTTAGCCCATTCCGCGCGAGTCAGCTGCCGCAGGCAGCGTGGGGTCTGGGGCGGCGGACCCGAAGGGTCGCCCGGCCAGGGCCCCAGTGGGGTGTGGGGCGGAGCCCCACGGTTTGAGTCCTTACGCTTTGAGTCTTTCTTCCAGCTCTTCGGCGTCCGGCGCCTTTCCCGCTTCGCCTTCCCCGACCCGCATCGCCACCAGGTATTCGACGTACCGCTTTCCCTGCTCCGCCCGCACTTCCAGCACCGGCATCGCCGGCACGTTCCCGTAGTCGCGCGTGCTCGTCACCGCCAGCGCAGCGTCCGTCGGCAGCACCACCCGCCCCGCGAGCCACGCGTTGCCGTTCCTCACGCGAAACGTCTGCCCCTCGGCCTCGACCTCCCGCCACATGGCGGCGAGCCATCGCGTGGGCAGGTCGTCGCCCACAGTGATGCGGTCGTGGATAATGACAACGTCCGGCTTCAGGAAAGTCACTTCGCGCAGTGCTTCGACGACGGCGCCCGCGGGCCACGCGTTGGTCATGTCGCCGGTTGCGCTGTCGATGACGGGGCCCGTTCGGAAGTCGACGATCTCGCCCTCGCGCAGGTAGGGGTTCTGGGTGTGTTCGCTGAAGCCAAGCCAGTAGCACTGGTCGGTGGCAACGGGGGAGGGGAGGCCGCCCATCAGCGCCCTGGCGCGGGCCTCTTGCACGCGCGCATCATGGGCGAAGCGGTTGAGGAGGAGGCGCTGATCGCACCCGCGCGGATGGCCGACGGAGCGCATCCACCACTGCGCCCACTCCTCGCCCACGACGACAGTGTTGGCCCACGACGGCACGGGTTGCGCATGATCGCCCAGCCTCGCCGCGGGCGATCCCATGAGCACGCGCCCGCCCTTCACGATCTGCACGTGCCCCGCGTGATGTCGGGTGACGACGTCTCGCGGCCCGCATGCGAAGTACACTTCGGCCGCATGCTCGTCCCTTCCCGTGCGCAGGACGACCTCGCCTTCGCCCTCGAAGTGCACCGCCGCTGGCAGGTCTTCCATCGCCGCTTCAGGCGCCTCACGATCGTACCAGCCGAGCGCGAGGAACATGGGCAGCACCGCGCCGATGCCTTCCGCGAACATCTCCTCCGCCCGCGCCTCCTTTGTCCCGGCGGCCCCGGCCTCGTCGTACCACGCATCCCATCCGCGCAGCCCCTTCTCCACCGGCTCCCGCGCGAGCATCGCCACGGCGTCGATCATGGTCTTCACGTCCATCGAGCCGAGGCCGGTGATGGGGCCGCCGCTCTCCATGGCGCCGTGGGCGAAGAAGCCTTCGGGATCGCGCGTGGGCATGACACCGCGATAGTGCCGGAACCATCCGCTGACGTACGGCCTCTCCAGCAGCCGCCCCATCCCGAAAACGTTGCGGTAGAGGAGCATCGCCCCGAGCGTCCCGAAGATGGGGACCTCGTCCAGGCTGTGCGGGCTGACATACAGATTGCCTCCGCTCTCGCCCGCATGCGCCGAGAAGTACCGGTCCACGTTGGCCAGCCACGTCGCCTGCTGGTGGAGGCTGACGCGCATGCACGGGGTCAGCGGTTCGCGCAGCGACAGCAGCGCCTCCTCGACGCGGTCCATATCAGCCCACGCGCCGTCGTAGACCTCGCCGATTCTCTCGCGCACGCCCTCATCTTCCGCTGCCGCCAGGTCGTAGAGCATCGCCAGCGCCGCGCGGAACCAGTTGTGCGCGAAGGTCACCTCATCCGCATACCCCGCCTCGAGGAACGTCGCCGCCTTCGCCCGCAAGTCCTCGTTTCCCTCAACGAACATCGCCGCGAACTGGCAGGCCAGCACGCGCCACTTCGCCAGCACGTCCAAGTATTCCCCCCGCTCGGAGAACTTCGCCNNGCTTTCGCAGCCACTTCGCCCATCGCGCGAACATCCGCCCATGCTGTCTCACCCGCGCCCCAATCTCCGCCCGTTCCTCTCGCCGGAAAAGCAGCCGCGGATGTTCGAGTTTCGGCACGCGCACGAAGAGCCTTTCCTCGCGGACTTCAGCGCAGTCGCCCTCCGGCGCGAAGGTGACCACCAGCCTGTGCACGCCCCACTCCTTCAGCTCGAACCGCACCTTCTCCTCAACGACTCCGCCCTCAACCCTCCGCTCATCCCTCGCCACAACCTCGCCCGCCAGATCGAGCACCTCGCACGTCAGCGTCCCACGCACCCTCTCCGCGCCATCCACATCGCCCCTCACCTCAACTCCGAACCTCACCGCTTCTTCATCGTAGAACGTCCCGCCATACGACGACGCAGCGATCGTCCCATGCACCTCAGTCGGCTCCGGCACGACCCGCAGCCTCACCCCGCTCGCCGCCGACACCCTCACCTCGACGCCCTCGATCTTGGCCTGAGGCCCCCTCGCCCTCAGCCTTAGCACGTGCTGTCCCGGCCCGACCTTGAACCTCGGCGCGTTCCAACGCCGAAACTCCTCCGTGCCCTCTACGAGGTGCAGGCCGCTATCGGGCGCGACCCACACGTCTTGCTTCCAGCAATGCTCCGGCCCATCATCGACGGCGAGCGTGATCGTCCCGGCCTGGTCGCCCTCCCGCAGTTTCCCCCCATCCCGTCCCCGCCTCGGATCAGCGACCTCCGCCACATCGATCCACCTTTCCCCATCGACGCCGATCATCGCCGCCCCGACCTCCGCGCGGAACACCTTCCCGTCCACCTCGACCTCACCCCGCCCCGGCGCCTCCTCACCCTCCGTCTTGCTCTCGACCGGCCGCAGCATCGTCGGCTCGAAAGCCGTCGGGTGCGCCATCGAGATGAGCAGCCTACCGGGCGCCTCACTATCCGGCGGGCGGTAGTTGTGCCACGGCCATCGTCCGCCCTCGAAGCACGTGTACTTCGGCATCAGCCGCACCATGTGCAGTTCATGCGGCCGGCTGGGCAGCACCTTGATCCTCGCTACCTCACCCTTCTCCACATCCACAACCGCCAGGCACTTGTCGGTCTTGCACGCGATGAACAACTCGCGCCCACCCTCGGCCATCGCCATCGACATCGGCAGCGCCGGCAGCGCGATGTCCAGTTCCTTGCGCAGGCTCGCGGCATCGAGCACCACCAGCCGTCGCCCGACCGCATCGCACACGTACGCCTTCCCGCGCTCGCGATCGACGATCAGATCGGCCAGATATCCTCCCAGTTCCGCGACCGCCGTCAGTTCCTCGCTCTCCATGTCCACGGCCCCGACCCGCGCCGCCGACGGTGACACGAACAGCACGAGCTTCCCGAACCTGTCGAGCGCCGCCGGGCCGGGGTCAACCTGCAGCGGGAAGGGCAGCCGCGCCGGCGTGAACATCGGCGTGGTCACCGACGCCACCCGCCCATGCCCCTTGGTCACCGACGACACATCGATGGTCCGCCTTCCCTCCAGGGGCCGGTCGCGCACCTTCCTTATCTCCAGTGCCGGGTCACGCTCATCGATGACATGCGTCTCGGTCTCGCCCTTGTCGAACACGCTGAGGAGGTGATCTTCCGTGCTGGTCAAAACCTTCGACACCGGCTCCCACGTGGCCGTCCGCAGCGGCAGAGCCAGCTCCGCCGACCGCCGCCGAACCCTGAAGTCGTCCGCCCTTTCCAGCAGTCTCAGCCCCGCCGGCAGGCCCCGGTCCGTCCTCTGCTCCCGTTGCGAGGGCACGAAGTATTCGAACCTATCGGGCGTCTCATCCTCGAGCGTCGCGGGGTTGAAGATCGAGGGCAGCAGCCGCACATGGAACTGTGCCTTCTCACCTTCCGTCACCCACACCGCCGTCGGCGCCGCGCCCAGATGCATCGCCCGGTCGGTCTCACCGCGGCTCGCATCAATGATCGACAGCGCCCGCCCCTTCAGGCACGCGATGTACACCCACCCATGCCGCGCCGCCATCGACCACGGCATGTCCGGCACGGCTACATCGCCCACCACGCTCCCATCCTTCGGTTCGAGGATGACCACGCGATCCCCCGCCGCATCCGCCACGAACACCTTGCCGCTGGTCTCCTCGTATAGCAGGTCGATGGGATAGCCGCCGACCTCGATCACCTGTGCGAGCCTCTCGCCGCTCGGGTCGATCACGCCCACGCATCCGGTGGCTGGCGCGTTGAAGAACACGCGCCGTCCATCGGTCGCTAGCGCGGTCGGGCCCAGAGTTCGGGGGAAGGGATCGGGGAAGCGCTTTGCCGCACGCCGTTCGCCCTGCCGCCACCACAGCACCATCCCTTGCAGGTCGACGGGCTTGTCGGTCTCGAAGGGGAACTCCAGCACTGCACTGCCGTCGTCAGCCCCGGCGCTCAGGTATGCGCCGCCCTCGGCCCACGGATGCGCCACTTCCTCCCAAGCGCCGATGCGGTCGGCCCGAAGGGCCGCCTGGCGAGCGGCATGAACGGCGCCCCAGCGTTCAGCTTCCCCGGCTGCGGGCATGGGGAACGGGCCGGGCTCGCGCCCTCCGGAGCCATCTTGGCTTGTGGTGTCAGGACGCCGCATGCCGTCTTCCGGCCTCCCCCTCTGCAGTCTACTAGCTTTACCCCTCCTCCGCACCTCGGCGGGCGGGCGGTTCGGCTTGGTTTGTGGAGCTTGGCTTTCGGAGGGG
>PMZA01000201.1 GCA_003170595.1 Armatimonadota bacterium | reverse complement strand
TGCGCCAGCGTCACGCCCAACACCGCCATGATCGCCGCCAGCTCCTCCACACTCGGCTCGGCCTGGTCTTCCTCGTAGTCCTCGATCCGATCCCACGTCAGGCCGGGAAGGTCAAGCAGGCTGATTTCCATGGCCAGCCGCACGGACATCCACCCATGCCGATCTCGTGCATCGCGAAGCACCGCGCCCAGTGTTCTCGTGCCTTTGGCCTCGTCTCTCATGTCAGTCACTCTTCATCGCCTCTCAGTCAGTCTGCACTTCGGCCACGATCGGTGCCGCCTGCTCCTGCCGGTTCAGTCGAGACGCTGGGATAGGTGGAGGCCCGAATAGATGGTCCGGAAGCCGGCACCCTCGTAGGTGCGGATGGCGGCCACGTTGTTCTGGTCCGTCTCGACGTCCAAGTACTCGCAGCGCTCCTCGCGGAACCATGCCATCGCGCGGGCGACCAGGGCCTTGCCGATGCCGCGATGATGGAAATCGGGGTCGACGGCGAGGGAGATGAGCTGGCCCCACTTCACGCCGAAGCGGCGCGTGCGATGAAGGTCGATCCCGATCACGATGTAACCCACGATCGCATCGTCGAGGCGTGCGACAAAGACGGCGAGGTTCGGGTCGGCGGCGCGGATTGTCTCGGCATAGCCGAGGGCTTCCTCCCGGTACTCATCCTCGACGCGGTCGCGCGGGAGGCTGTAGTCGATGCCGTAGCGCGCCCATACGCCGAAAGCTCGCGGGGCGATGGCGGCCATGGCTACCTCGTCGCCGGCCTGGTACGGGGAGATCAGAAGGTCGCTCATGAAGTGTCCCCTCCCGAGGAAAAGATCCACAAGCAAGGGCAAAGCCTAGGATGAGGGCTGAAGGATGAAAGAGGCTTCGGCCGCATCGCGGACGACGTCGCTCTGGTCGGCGACCTCGACGCGGATCTTGTGCTCGCCGGGACTGAGACCGTCGGTGTCGAGCGGGAAGGAGTAGGGCGCCATGTTGCTCACGCCCTTCACGCGCATGTCCACGTAGACCGTGACCCACGCGCCCGACAACGCCTCGGGCACCTCGACGAGGATCTGCACCTTGCCGCGGACCGCGTCGGGCGGCGCGCCAAGGAGGACGATGCCGAGCTTGTCGACCGCCGTCTTCGAGGGCGTGGCGGCGGCCAGGGGCATCGTTGGCTTGATCGGCGTGGGCGGAGGCACCGGCTCGGCCGCAGCCGTCGGGAACTGGTCGAGGAAATAGTCGCGCGCGACCAGGCCGCGGTAGAGGGCGAGAACCCGGTCGTCACTGGTCAGCGCGTAGTCGTTGAAGGCGAGCTTGTCGGCCGAGGCATCCACCGAGAACCAGTCGATGAGGTGGACCTTCGGGAACTGGGCCGGCAAAGCCTCGTACATGCGGCGCATGTTGTCGAGGGCGAAGTCGGTGATCTTCTGCTTGGTTGCGGCGCAGTAGTGAGTGGCAGCGTACTCGCAGACGGCGATGGGCTTGCGCGGGGAGTAGCGCTCGTAGACGGGGCGAAGCTGGTCGCGCGGGTCCTCACCGGCGAGGCGGTCGGCCTTACCGTCGTGGCGGAAGACGGAGTAGATGTTGACGCCGACCCAATCGACGTACTCGTCGCCAGGATAGTAAGCGTCGATGGTGCTGTCGGGGATGGAGAAGGGACACCACACCATGACCACGTTGGGCGCGAACTGGTGCATGATCTTCGAGACGAGGCGCCACTTCTCGATGTAGTCCTTGGGGTGGCCCGACCAGGCCTGCCAGTCGCCGTTCATCTCGGAGGCGAAGCGCAGGAAGATGGGTACCTCCGCATGGCGGGCGGCCTCGGCCCAGCCGCGGAGGTAGGCGTTGTCGGCGATGCCGCGGAGGCCGTCGTTGGGCTCCCACGCGATCTGGGGTACTCGGCCCATCGCGCGGAGCTGTTTGACCCACGCGAAGGGGAAGGGCATGCCGTAGCCGACGTAGTGGAAATAGGTGGCGTGCTTCTTGCCGACGAGGTTCTCGAAGACCTGCACCCGGTCGCGGGCGACGGGATCGCGCTCGATGTAGGCGCCGATGTAACAGCCGTGGGTGGGCTCCAGCGGGGCGAGCCTGATCGGCAGGCCGTCAGCCCGGGGCGAGAACATCGCGAGAAACCCGATAATCCTGAAGGCTACCATGGTGTCCTCAGTCGGGGACAATTCTACAGCATCGAGGGCAAAGCTTTCCAGAGGGAGAAAGAGCGGGAAGCGGGCGTGAAGGAGAGGCTGCGGCGGGCGCGCAGCCTACCACAGTACCTTAATCTCCGCACGGCCCTCGGTCGAGTCGTCCGGTGTCACGATGCCGGTGGGAACGGCGCTGTGGCGGACGGTCAGGTTGAACTGGCAGTTCTCGCCCCACTGCTTGCCGAAGTCGACCTGGAGGGCCATGCCGGGGTTCACCCCGACGGCTACCGCCGGCACAAAGTCGCCGGTCAGCAAGGTGAGCTTGAGCTGGCCGCCGCGAGTCGGCTGGCCGCCGGCGAGGCTGAGGCGCATGTACTGCTCGACCCCATCGGGCGTGTTCCGGAACTCGCAGTAGCGGTAGCCGAGATCGACGTCGAGGCCGAGGAACTTGCGCTTCACAGCGGCATCCCACTGGTCAGCATCGCGGACAAGCGCCGGATTGCGCGGATCCTGCGGGTTGCTCACATGCGAGACCGTCACGTTGCTGCCAAGCAGGGCGCCGGCGAGGGTCACACCGCAGAGGGGCGCGATCCGGCCGGGCTGATCCTGATAGTCCCAGCGCAGGCCGAGGGAGCCGCCGAGGCGCTGGGTCAGCGCGAGGGCGACGACCTCTTGCGGCAAAAGCGCGAGGGAGTTCTGGTCGAACTCGCTGTAGGAGGCGATGACCGAGGTGCGATCGGGCTTGCCCAGGGCGACCTGAACGCTCATGGCTCCATCCTGCGGCGTACCGGTAGCGGTGGCGGTGGGCGTGTCGTAGGTGGTGTAGCCGACCTTCATCTGGAGCGGGAGCGAGCCCTTGACCTCGTGAGAGAGGCCGTAGTAGCGCTGGGCGGTCGCCGGGGCGCCGACAGCCTGACTCTCGAGGTAGCGCCAGTTCAGGCTGAGGCTGGGCATGACCGCGAAGTCGGCCTTGAAATTGGCAGCGTGGGAATCCTGGCCCGGGCCACCAGCGGTCTGCTGAAGCTGGCCGGCAAATTGGAGGCGCTTGCTCGGCGTCAGCAGCGACGAGATCGTGGTGCTGACGATTTCGGGCTGGCCCTCGGTGTCGGTGCGCGTTTCGGCGAAGCCCGCCTGGAGCGCGTTGGTAAACAGGCGCACGGGCGGCAGGTTCAGGGCGGTGATGTCCTGAGTCGGCTGCGCTGCGCCGGTCGCCGAGAAGGGCTCGATGTGCGTGACGCCGTAGATCGCCTGCACCTTCTGCACCGGGATGTTGAAGACCAGGGAGTCCTGGTTCGTGTCGGCGCCATTGGTTGTAGTCGTCTGGGTGGTATAGGTGCCGCCGATCGTGCGCGAGGCAAGATGGAGCGGCGCGACCAGGGTGAGGATTCTGCTGTCGCCCTCAAGCCCGGGCTGCTCGGTGGTGACGTCCTGCCACGAGACGCTGCTGCCCTTGTAGAGGCGGAAGAGCGGGGCGGAGACAGTGGTCGTGCGCGTGAGCGTGTCCACGCCGGCGGCGATAGCGCCGACGCTCTGCCACGAGAAGCTGCCGCCGGTGAGGTCGAAGCGGTCGAGCGGCATCGCGAAATTGGCCACGCGACTGTCGGTGCGCACGCTGGCTGCAGTTATGCTCGAGAAGTGCCACTGGAAGGAGGCCTTCGGGTCAAGCAGCTTGAGCGGCAGGACCAGGTCCGTGGTGGATTTGCCAGTGACGAGAGCGGTGCCCGTGTACTGGTCGTTGTCGGACCAGGCGAAGCTGCCGCCCGGGATGAACCGGGTGAGCGGCAAGATGAAGGAGCGGGCGTCCGTGGCGCCGGTCTGCACGCCGGCGGCTGTCTGAGTCGACTGGGCGTAGCTGAAGCTCGCACCCTTCGTCAGCATGTCGAGAGGCGAGGCGAGCAGCATCGAGATCGCGTCGGTGTTGGTCGTGCCGGTGAGCGACTGGCGGTGGTACTCGGTGCGGACGGTGTTGCCGGCCAGGCGCATCGGGAGGACGAGGTCAGTGTTGACCTGGGTCGTGTCGACGCCGGGCGCGGAAGTATCCGCCTGGGTCCACGAGAGCAAGCCCTGGCCGCCGGAAAACTTGGGCGTCAGAGACGCCGCGAGATTTCGCGTGGCGGTGGCTTTGGGATCGTCGGGCGTGGTGGAGGTATACCCGAACTTCATCGGGCCGACGGAGCCGGCGTTGCCCGCCAGGCTCAAGGCCTGATCGTGAAAGCTCTGCGTGGCCGTTCCAGGCGCGCCGGTCACCTCGCGAGTGCCGGTGGAGAAGCCCATCGTCAGGGCAGACGAGCCGGAGCCCAGGCCCTGATCGAAGGCGAAGCCCTGAAAGGACGAGGTGCCGCGGACGGCGAGGCCGAAGTTCATGTCCTGAGTCGTGCTGCTGGTGTAGGAGAGATGGCTGCGGCCGGTGAGGCTGAAGGTGAAGTTGGTGGCATCGGTCTGGTGGTAGAGGTAACCGAAGGGCGTGCCAGTTAGCTTCTGGCCGAAGACGTCCTGACGCTCGATGTCAGACGTTCGGCGCAAGGACAGGCCGCCGACGAGGTCGAAGGCCAAGTCGGTCTTGGCGCCGACCTCGACGCCCAACATGCTGGTGGCGGTAGAAGAAGCGGTGGGCCCCAGCGTAACACCGGAGCCCGACACGGCGCCAGTCTGCGTGAGGCTCTCCGGCATCATGCGCTGCTGGGCCAAGCCCATGGTCACGGGCAAGGCCAGCAACAGCACTCCGATTGTCCCTAGCAGTAAACGTCTCATTGCCCCTCCCCCAACCCCACGATTCCTTTGTCATACTACCACCGATAGAGACAAACCGGAAGCCTGTTTGTTTCGACGTTCCAGCAAGATTAGTGTTCGGCTTTGCTGGGGCCGACTGAAGACTCCCGGCAAGAATCATAAATCCAAGGTCATGTTGTCGCTGCGACGACTGGCTGCGAAGCCGCGCTGACGGGACACCAGAGCGCTTACCGGGTCGGCGGGATCGGCCTCGGCAGTGCGGAGGGCCTGGTCGAAGTAGGAAACCGAGACGTCAAACAAACCGAGGCGGCGGTAGAGTTCGCCTACTAGATAGAGGATGGTGGGGAGCTGGGCCCGCTCGACGGAGCCGGCATCGAGGGCGGCCTCAAAATGTAAGGCGGCGTCGGTCTGGCACTGGCGCTCGCGGTCCGGCCGCAATTCGTCGCGGGCACACCACGACGCGCTGAGAAAGAGGTCGGCGAGCTGGAGGTCGTCGCGGTCGGGATGAAACTGGTAGCAGCGGGCGGCCAGGATGTACTTGCTGGAGCCCCTGAGGGCGCCACGGGCCTCGCCGCGGAGGAGATGGTCGGACTGGAGGCGGCCGGTCAGGACGGCGCGGCGCACGGCACCGGGGGTGTCCTCGAAATCGCCCTGGTAAGCCGCGAAGCAGCACTGGGGGCAGACGTGGACATAGTGGGGCAGCGGATCGAGCCCAACAGCACGCGGCCGGAAGTCGGTGTCCAGCGACACACGATTTGTCGAGCCTATGGCCTGGCTGGAAAAGCTAGTGCCACAGACAGGACAGGTGAGCCTGATTGCGATGAGAGTGGTCACTGGCTCGGTGTCCTCCGAGTGAGATTCTATGATGGTGGGGCGGGGGGAGTCAAGGTT
>PMZA01000198.1:493-3702 GCA_003170595.1 Armatimonadota bacterium | reverse complement strand
CGATTCTGTACGGATGGGTGGAGGGAGCCGCGCACTACGCGGTGAAGGACCGGACCGAGACCACGGTCTGGAAGATCGACCGTCCGCGCTCCTCGGAGCTGCATCCGACGATGAAGCCAGTCGAGCTCTACCTTCGGGCTTTTCGCAACAGTTCGGACTCAGGCGACCTGTGCTGCGAGCCGTTCGCCGGTAGCGGCACGGCCTTCGTCGCGGGGGAGAAGGCCGGCCGGATCATCTACGGCGCCGAGATCGACCTCCGGTACTGCGACGTCGTGGTGGAGCGGTGGCAGCAGGTCGCGGACAAGAAGGCCACCCGTCGCGCGACATGATGGGTGAGGAGGAACACCAGGATGCTCTACGAATTCACCACGGCGGACGGTAAAGGCATCAAGGTCGACGCGCCGACCTACGAGGAGGCGCAGACGGCCGCCGCTCTGGAGCTCAAGGTGCCGCCCGACGAGCTGCTCTACCAGCCACCGAAGGCACCCCCGAACCCGATCCACGTAGCCGCCCGCAACGCGGTGACCTTGCTCGGGCGGCTGGTCTCTGGCGGGCCCCCGGCGGACATCTGGCGGACGGCGGGAATCGTGGCGTGGCAGGCTGACGATGGCGCGTGTCGGGCCGCGGTGGTGGTCTACCAGGCCATGGGCACCAATGCCCTGGAGGCTCTGGAGACGCTCTGTGGGGCCCTGGACGAGGCGGTGCGGACTCGGGACGGGCAGGCCGAGGCGGCCCCCGAGACGATGCCGACTGGCCAGTGACCCCCTTGCACGCCGGCCGGTCGGTGTTACGGTTGGGGTATGGTCACTCGCCAGTACCTCCCGACGGAGCAGTTCGAGGCCCTACGCCTCGGGCTGATGCGGGCGGCCGTGATCCGGGACGCCGAGGTGGGCGACGTGCTGCGGTTCGACGAGTTCGACGAGGAGCAGGCCGAGCTCACCGGGCGGACGTTGCAGGCGCGGGTGGTGCACGTGCAGCGGGCGGATCGGTCCGATGCGTGCTGCGCGAGCCTGGTCGTGGTTGCCGAACGGCGCGCGGCCTGAGCGGTGCGCCGACAGGATGCACGGCGGGGCGTAAAACCGTTTTACGCCGACGGCTGGTGACTGGAGGATGGTGATGGCGAAATCGAAAGCGACGGCCAAGCAGGCCGGTGTGGAATCGAAGGCCGATGAAGCGGCGGCGGCCAAGACCAAGTGGGACAAGGCCCGGAGGCTGCAGGGGAAGGTGGTGGACCTGAAGGCGGACTGCAAGGCCGCCGGCGAGGCGCTGCGTGTGGCGCGCCGGGAGCTGGAAGAATTGCTTGAGGGTAGGCCGAAGGAAGACCCTCGGCAGGCCCGACTCGACCTGTAGGTCGGCATGCGTCAACGTCGCACCCAACCCGATGCGGCCACGGCTGCCATCGTCCTGTCGCCCAACACGCGCATCGCGCTGGTCGACGGACGGTGGCACCGTCAATCCCGAGCAACCTCCATGGTTTGGGAGACGGTGAGCAGCAGCGAGACGGTGGGGGAAGCGGTGGCGATGGCGGCCCGCGCGGCGCTTGAGGTAGCGATTCGGCGCGGGGTCTCGGACGGTAAGCCGACCATGCTGGACGAGCTCGCCGCGCGGGTGATCGCGGCCGAGCATGAGGTGGTGGCTGAGATTCGCAAGGCGAACTTGACGCGGGCGTAGTCCCGGACAGAATACCCAGCAGGATGCCGAGCCCAAGGAGGGCAAGCTGAATGCTGGCGGTGATTCGCGACGGCACAGTCTTCGGTTGGGTTCCGGATGATGTGCCGTCGAAGGCACACCGACTTGCGATGGTGCTCGATGCCGCGGTGCTCACGGAGGACGAGCTGGCGAGCATCGGCACGCGACGGCGGAAGCGTCGGGCGCACAACGACACGGTGGTCAAGCCGCGCAAGCACGTGCTGCCCAAGGGGGTGAAGGCCGAGGTCATCCGGCTGGTGACGGTGACGCCCGGGCTGCTGTTCGCAGGAATCGCTGAGGTGGTGCCGGGGGTGACGCGCGGGGAGATCCGGGATGCGTTCTGGCGCGGGACGTTCAAGAAGTACCTGCGGGTGCAGTGGGGCAGGGTGGCACTGGTCTACCCGCGCAGCGCGCCAAGATAGGTGCATGCCGACCGTTCGGGTGCACTTCATCAACCAGACTCGGGAGCCTGCGTTTCACCACGTGGCTCAGGTTCTGTTCGAACGCGTGCCGCAGCTCAAGGAGCTGATCAACCTCTCGGAGTATCCGATGGTGTCTGACATCGGACCGGGGGCGCAGGGGGTCTACCAGGTGGATTCGGTGGTCACGTTTCCGGCGTTCGGAACGAGCCGGGTCGAGCTCTACTGCCATCTGGAGCTATGATGCCGGGCGAGCAGCGACGCTGCCCGCAGTGCTGGCAGCCGCGAGACCCGGGTGAGTTTCTGAGCGCAGCGCGGGCGGGCCCGGGGCGCTGGTCATCGAGGACGGAAGCGTGCGGGGAGCGGAGGCGCAGGAGGCGGAGGCGTCATGAGGATCATCAATGCAAGCGCGACGATCGAAGCGGTGATGCCCGATCGCCCGCTGGAGCACATCGAGCGCGCCGGTCGAACCTGCTACAAGTCCGACGGCAAGTCCGCGATTGGCTCGTCCGAGACGTTCGGCGCGGACTGCCCGACGCCGACCAGCGCATCGCCAAGGCCGTCGCGTTCCTTGAGGAGAGGAAACAGGCCCTGCCGGACGTGTGGAAGCGCATGGAGTACTGGCTCGATGGCGTGCTCGACATTCTGAAAGGGACACCATGAAGGGCCTCTCGCTGCGTCAGCCCTGGCCCTGGGCCATCTTCGACCTCCCGCCCGAGATCCGGAAGGACCTGGAGAATCGGACCTGGGAACCACCGCCGAAGATCATCGGCAAGCGAATCCTGATCCACGTTGGCAAACAGTGGGACGAGGAGGATGTGCATGAGACCGCCAAGGAAATCATCGAGCTGGTCCGGGAGCACGGATACGAGCCGCCCAGAATCACACTGCGTATGCTCCAGGCCGATCTCGGCTGCATTGTGGGCGCGGTGACGGTGACCGGTTTCGTGCGACGATCCGACTCGCCCTGGTTCAGCGGACCGGTAGGGTGGACCCTATCCGACCCGGTACGGTGCGATCCGATTCTGTGCCGCGGCGCACAGGGCCTCTGGCGCGTGCCGGATGATGTTGCGGAGCAAATCAGGAATCGAGCAGCGCTCG
>PMZA01000198.1:0-414 GCA_003170595.1 Armatimonadota bacterium | reverse complement strand
GCTCGTCGTGGTCGAGCTGGCTACCTGCCGCGCCGCCCGCGCCGCCTGAGCAGTGCCGCGCGCTCAGTACCCCCGGGCCGGTCTTGGGCGGTAGGGACGCCGGGAGTGGGGTCGGGTGGGCATCCGGAGCCGGGGCGGTCCGGGCGCAGCCACGGGGCGCCTAGGCGGGCTGGCGAGGGGGTGGGGCTATCCGACCCGCTGGCCTATCTTTCTGGTCCAGACCGAATACGTATTGCGCGCGGCAATACAGTAGCTATACTCGGATCATGACGACGCGTACCGAGCCCCGCACCCTGTACCGAGCCGCCGCAGACGACAGCATCGGCACGGGCACCAGTTTCGCCGAGTCGCGTGCCACCGCGGGGGGCTACCGCAGCAATCCGGGCTTCGGCGGCACGCGCATCTACTCGGCCG
>PMZA01000475.1 GCA_003170595.1 Armatimonadota bacterium | reverse complement strand
CCTCAGCCGCGCCTCAGCCACTCCCATCCAGCCCGGCGTCACCTTCGCGTCCACCATCGCCTGCCGGTCGACGTAGATGAAGTCCAGCCGCTCGAGGATCATCTGCTTGCTGACCTTCACCCACGCCTCATCGACCGCGATGGCCTCCGCCGGTTCCTTCCTTTCATAGATGGTGCTCCTCTGCGGGATGAAGCACGCCCACTCGGCCTCGATGGGGTAGACGACCCCGATCTGCCCGGCCCACCGGCTCCCCACCAGCACCTCGCCCATCCGCGCCACGTAGTCGTTGATGTGCGCCCAGTCGTTCAGCGCCCGCCTGTCTTCCAGATACCTTGGCCGCAGCGTCCACGTCTTCAGGTGATCGAGCGTCAGCGCCCGCGCCGCCACGTTGTTCGGATCGAAGGCCTCATCGTTGAGGTCATAGTACGACGTCGTCGTGTTGACCCCGAGCACATATTGCCAGCCGATGCAGCCGAGTATCTCGTCATCAGTGATCGGCTTATCCGGCGAGCCATGACGCTCGCTATAGTCCGACACCTCAGTCATGACTCGCGGCGCGCCGATGAGTTCCGCCGCCGATCCCAGCAGCTTCGCCGGCAGCACCACATCCATCGGCCCCAGCCGTGACGCAAGCTGATCGATCCCCGGCCAGTCGAACCGCCGCGCCGATCGCATCGCATCGCCGTAGAAGTATACGTGCTGGGTGAGGGTCTCTTCGCCCAGCAGATGTCCGCTCGACGCCAGCCCATACCTCCCGCACCATTCCTGAAGCTGGCCGAAGAATCTCTGCGCCACCAGGTCCGCCACCAGGTCCCAGAACATGAACCGCGCCTGCGCCTGCTCCCCGCCCTGACCCTCGAACAGGTAGGGGAGAAGCGGCCGCACGTCCCACTCGTGCCGCGCCGTGAACCAATCCTTCAGGTCATAGCACCACGGCACGACCGGCGCCGGCTGATCACCGCCCGCCACGAAGGCGCTCATCAGCGACGGCTCATCGGTGAAGGCCGCGTCGAAGATCTTCCCCGCGTCGACCCCGAACCGCGCCTTCAGATGCTCCTGATACGGCTGGTGGTTGACCTCGATGTAGCGCGCGATCGCCCAGTCGTCCATGAGGTTCGGGTACGGCCGGTGGATGAAGACGTTCCCCGCCGCATGCGTCCCCTCGAAGAGGTATTGCCGCACGAACACCATCAGCCGGTGCGGCCTGGCCTCGACCTTCGCCACGACGCGCCTGGCATCCGGCTCGACCTCAATCGCCTCACCCGGCAGCTTCGGCTCGCCGTCCTCATCCATCTCGCATAGGCACGCCCACACGACCTCGATGACCTCGTCCTGGGGCACCTCGACGGTGATCTCGCCCGTGCCATCGGCGAAGAAGTACGCCACGCCCTCGGCCTGATATTCCTTGTGCCCGCGCAGCGTCAATCCGCCGGCGAGGCCGGACGGATACCCCTGCTCATCGTAGAGCCACAGCTTGAGGCCCGCCGCCCGCGCCTTGTCGATGCCGTCGAGAAGCTGTGCCCAGCGCTCCTCGCTTTCGACGTAGCCGTCGAAGTGAACGTTGGTGACTACGCCGCCAAAGCCCATCTCGACGAGGTCTTTGACGTAGCGCGAACGCTCGTCTGGTTCATCGGGCCAGCAATGCAGCAGCGGCAGAATACGGTTCTCGACTCCCGGCTTCCCAAACCTTTCCCCATCCATCATCTCGTCCCATCCTCCCTGCACCGGGCCGTCACGCGGCCGTCATCTACTGCGGACCGGATTGCGGTCCATCCGTCCGGTCTTTCGGGCCCCCAGCGTTTCCGCGCAATTCCTCACGGTACCGGGCCCATTCGGTGCACTGCTGTGTCCAGGTCTCAGCCGCCTGGCCGCCCAGCTTTTTCGCGGCCTCGCGGTCCCTATCCGCGGCCGCGGATTGCGAGAGTATCGTATAGGCGGCGCTTCGGCCACCGTATGGGTGGTAGTCCTTCGGGTCGAGCTGGATGGACCGATTGTAGTCTTCGATGGCCTTTGCGCAGTCGCCCCTGTACGTGAGGGCGCCGCCGCGCGCTCCGTACGCATAGGCGTCGTACGGGTTCATCACCAGGGCCTTCGTCAAGTCGTCCACCGCGTCATCGTATTCCTGGAGGTTGAGGTGGCAGCAGCCGCGCCACTCGTAGGCCAACTGCGACCGCGGGTTCAGCCGAATTGCTCTGGTCAGGTCGGAGATAGCCTGCTTCGATTCGTCCATCCGGGCATGCGCCATGCCCAGCGTTTCCCAGTCCCGGGCGGTCGTCGGCTTGGGCAGGCGCCTGACGATCTCTTTCAGATCGGTCATCTCCTCGTCACTCAGGCCCATGCGCTCTTCGAGGTCGGCCCTTGCCTCGAGGGCGTCCTTCCACCAGGGCCAGATCTCACGCGTTCGGTTCAGGTCTCGCAGTGCAAGATCGTTCCGGCCCTGCAGCTCGTACACGCCAGCGCGACAGTAGAAGGCCATCCCACTCTCGGGGTCGATCTCGATTGTCTTATCGTAGTCTGCCAGGGCGTGGGGCAGGTCACGCTTGTAGTGGTATGCCTCCGCACGAGCCAGGTACAGTGCAGAGAACTCTTGCTTGAGGCTGGCTATGGCTCGGCTCTCGTCCTCGATCGCGTGGTCCCAGTCGCCCTTGGCGTAGTAGACCGTGGCCCTGGCGTACCATCCCCTCATGAACTTCGGGTCCAGGCCAAGCGCCTTGTTGTAGTCGTCGATGGCCTTGTCAGGCTGCCCGGCGTACTGGTGGCCGTACCCCAGCGACAACCATGAGCTCGGGTCGCCCGGCGCGAGGGCCACAGCCTTCTCACCGTACCTGACCATGCGCTGCCCATCTCGCGAACAAATAAGGGCGACCACCGCGACTTGCCACGCCTGGGCGCTGTCAGGATAAGTGTGCGTCAGGTGGTCTGCGAACCCCTCCGCCGCCCTGGCGTCCTCTGACGCACCATCCCTGTGGGTCCGCATCGCGCGGACCTCGACATACCCCTTCTGAGACTCGCCAAGCCGGTACCAGACCTCACCCGTCAGCTCCGCCGGGACCGGGTTGGCCGGGTCCCTCTCATGCCATGCTTTGGCAAGGTCCACGACTTTCTTCCAGTCACCGGTGGCGATCGCCTGCTCGATCGCCGGGTCGGTCCTCAGCGGCATCAACCGCGTGCATCCCGCGCCTATCATTAGCACGACCACCAACGCAAGCATCGTCGCAGCCAGCAGTCTGACCATCTGCGCCCTCCCGCCTGCGATATCTACGGCTCCGTAAACGGCCAACCATGCTGTCTCGGCATCATCGGCGCGTTTCCGTACCGGCGTTTCTCTTCCTCGTAGTCGATCGTCCGCTTCACCAAGTCAACCCATTTCTCCGCCGCCTTGCCGCCAAGCTTCGTCGCCGTGTCGAAATCCTCTTTGGCCTCCGCCGCCTTACCCAATTTCTCGTACGCGAGGCTCCTCCCGCAATACCCCTCATAGTATCTGGGGGCGAGTTCGATGGCCCGGGTGAAGTCCTGGGCTGCGCTTTCGAAGTCGCCCATATACAGGCGCGCAATGCCTCTCCTCCAGTATGGTTCATCCCACCGCGGGCTGAGAGCCATCGCCTTAGTGCAATCGGCCGCCGCATCCGCGAAGTCGCTGAGCGCCACGTACACATGGTATCGCCCCATGTACGCCGAGGCGCTGCGCGGGTCGAGCGCAATAGCCCGCCCATAGTCCCGCAGGGCCGCGCGATAGCGCTTGAGGTCGTACTGCGCTTCCCCGCGCGCCTCGATAGCGCCGGCGGTTCGCGCCTGCTTCAGCAGCTCAACGAGGTCCTCCTCATCCGGGATGGCTTGCTCGTGCTGGTCCTTATCCTCCAGCGCCCGAGCACGGGCCACACGTGCGTTCACGTCGAAGGGCTTCAGATCGATGGCCTTGTCCAGGTCGGCCAACTGCGCCTGGTCTTTGTGCTCCACATAGTAGAGCCAGGCTCTGGTGACGTACGCGTCACCGTACTCCGGGTCTAGTTCGAGGGCGCAATTGAGGTCCGCCAGCGCCTTGTCGCCTTGCTTCTTTCCCATGTAGACCGTACTGCGATACCTGTAGAGCCAGAACCACTTGGGGGCCAGATCGATCGCCTTGTTCAGGTCTGCGAGCGCGTGGTCGTAGTCGCGCATGTCCCGGTACGTCAGGGCCCTTTCCTCGTAGAGAAGGGGGGCCTCTGGCTTCAGTCTCATGGCATGGTCGATGTCGGCGAGCGCCTTCGCGTTGTAGTGGGCCGTAGTGTCCGCGAGATAAGAAACACGCCAGGACGCCCAGTCGTCCGGAGCGAGACGGATGGCTGCGTCGGCGGCCGTCCTCGCCTGCGCAACCTCGCCTGCTACGTAGAGGAGCCTGGCCGCGGTCTGCCAGGCTGTCGGGCTGTCCGCATATGTGCTGCTCACATGTCGCGCCCAGCGCCCGGCCTCGCCCCAGTCCCACGGCCTCGAGCGATGAGGTGCATAGATGATCTTCCACGCCTCCACGACCCCATCGATGTTGCCAAGGCGCACGTAAGCCTCAGACATCAGCTGCACAGGCACATAGTAGTCCGGCTCCCGCTCGTGCCACGCGGCTGCAAGCTGGGCGACCTTCTGCCAATCCCCCGCCACGATCGCGTTCTCCACGGCCGCATCCGTCTTGACGGGCAGCCATCGAGCGCAGCCCGTGCCTACCATCAGCACGACCACCACCGCAAGCATCGTCGCAGCCAGCAGTCTGACCATCTGCGCCCTCCCGCCTGCGATATCTGCGCCCACTACTTCCCAGCCGCCTGAGCGCCGCGTTCGCGCCGGCTCTTCTCATAGTCAATCCATTGCTCATGGCTGTGGATCATTTCGTCCGCCGCTTTGCCGCCCAGCCGCCTGCTCTCTGCAAAGTCGCGAAGGGCGTCCTCCGTTCGTCCCATGTTCTCGTATGCGAGCCCTCGCCCGCAATAGGCCTCGCACTGCCTCGGGTCCAACTTGATCACCAGGTCGAGATCATCGGCGGCCCTCGACCACTGCCCGCTGTAGGCTAATGCCCACCCGCGCATTAGGTACCCATCAGCGTACTCGCTGCTCGCGCCGACGGCTCTTGTAAAGTCGACTACCGCCTCTTCGCAGTTGCGAAGAAGCATGTGACTGATCCCGCGCCCGAGCCACGCCTCCTTCCACCTCGGGGCCTTGGCGATCGCCCTGTCATAGTCACGGAGCGCCGACCGCTGCCTCCCAAGATACCGGTATGCGTCGCCACGCGAGGTCAGGTCACCAGCCGTTCGGGCATGCCGGAGCAGGCCGAGCACCGCAGGGCCATCAGTGGCTGCATCCTCGGGGTGTCCCGTGCGCCCAAGCGCCTCGATCCGACCGATCCGCGCATCCGCATCGAAGGGATCGAGTTCCACCACCTTGTCTAGGTCCTTGACCTGCAAGTCATCCTCATGCTGAATGTTGCGCAGCCAGGCGCGCTGGCGATACGCGTCGATGTACTCGGGGTCCAGGCCGATCGCTTGGCTCAGGTCGGCGACGGCCTTCTCATAGTCCTTCTTGCGGATATAGATCCCCGCGCGGTCTTCATAGAGCCAATACGCTTTGGGGGCGAGGGCGATAGCTCTATTGATGTCTTCGAAAGCATGGTCGTAGTCGCGCATGCCTCGATAGGCCACGCTGCGTGTGTCGTACGTCTCCGGGTCGTTGGGCCTGATCGTGAGGGCCCGACTCGCGTCATGGATGGCTCCTTCGTTGTCCCCGGCATGCCAGTGGGCGCCGGCGCTTCTGCACCAGGATCGCCAGTCGTCGGGCGCGAGCCGAATTGCCCTTTCTGCCGCCCTCAGCTCTTCGTCCCTGTCCGAGGTAGCGTACGAGGCGATCTGCCAGGCGATCGCGCTCGCGTCATGCGATGCGGCAAAATGGCTGCCCCACCGCGCCACGCGGTCAGAGTCCCATCGCTCGACACGGCACATCCGGTCCATCTCCTTCAGCGCCTCCGCAATCCCCTCCAGATCGCCGAGGCGCCTGGCGGCCTCCCACATGAGTTGGGCGGGCACCGGATCCCTTGGCGCTCGCCGATGCCACGTCCCGGCGAGGTCGGCGACCTTCTGCCAATCCT
>PMZA01000258.1 GCA_003170595.1 Armatimonadota bacterium | reverse complement strand
GGATGATCTTGCGCCAGCCCCATGATCTCCGCCGCCGCGACCTCGATCCCCTGCCGCTCGATCCTCTCAGCCATCGCCACCGACTGCGCATCGTCCGGATGCCTGTAGTGCAGCACCGCCCCGATCGCCCGCACGATCTCATCGCACGGCAGGCCATACTCTATCGCCATCTCCGCCGGCGCCACGAACCGCTCCGGCCGCGACAGCTTCCGCAAGGGGTCCCTTACGACACGGAGGATCAGGTCCTTCAACTCGGCGACCGCACCTCTCGCCCCAAGCTCCAGCCCATATTCGCGTACGGCCGCCGCATCCATCCCGTACCGCCGCGCGACGATGGGCGCCAGCTCACCGATCGCCCCGACGACGCGCTCCAGCACGAACTCGTCCGCCACGGCCTCATGGATGTACGTGTGCCCGCGATGGAAGCCCCAGTATCCGCACACGGCATGCGCGCCGTTGTGCATGAAAAACTTCCGCGCCAGCCGCGCTTCCTGGTTGTCGACAAGTTCCATGGCCGGCAAGTCCACCGCCGGCCCGACCCACGCCGCCTCGTCGACCGTCCACTCGTTGTAGTCCTCAGCCAGCATCGCCAGGGGTTCGACCGCGACCGGCACCACTCGCGACACCATGCAATCCGGGAAGCCGATGCCCTCCGTCGACGTGATCGGCTCGACCATCGACCTCAGCATCGACGAGCTGTTCTGCATGTTCTCGCAGCAGACGACGTTGAGCGGCGTCTCGATCCCGGCCGCCCGCCGCGCCTCGATGATCTTCGCGACCAGCGGCGCGACCTCGTGCAGGTTGTCGCTGAAGACGGCGGTGAGGATCAGCGACGCCCCCATCGCCTCCTCGACAATCGCCTCGACCTCGCTGGTGTGATAGGCGCGGAAGCCCTCAACCTCGACGACCCGATGCCCATCGCCAGTGCAGAGCTTCACCTCATACCGCCCGGCCTCGCGCAGGATACGCACCAGCTCCGCGTTGCGGTCAACGAAGACGGGCTCCCACCCGGCCGAGTAGACCAGCTCGCCCAGATGCCCGCGCCCGGTCGACCCGGCGCCGAAGATGATCACGCGCGGAGCTTGCTTATCGATTATAGTCATCCTCCACGCGCACGACGTCATCGAGGAACGGTGTCTGCACCTCGAAGAGCCGCACGTCTTCGAGCGCCTCGATGCGATGCCGGTCGCCCGGCTTATGCTCGAGGATGGTCCCCGGTCCGACGATCTCGGTCACGATCTCGCCGTCGGGTCCGCTGAACTCGACCTTCGCCAGCCCCTGGTCGATGTAAATGTGCTCACGCTTGCGCTCGTGGTACTGGAGGCTACTGCGCTGGCCCTTGTTGAGCACGATGACCTTCAGGCAGTACTCCTCCGTGACCGCCACCCACAGCTCCGATCCCCACGGCTTCTCAACCAGCTTGACCGGGTCAACTATCATGGTATGCTTTTCCTCTCTCCAGGGATGCGTTCTTGCATCCCAAGGACGATATGCAAATGAGCCCCAGCGAAGACGCCTACACCGCGATGATGTACGACCTGGACAAGCGCCAGGACCTGATCCGCCGCTCCGTCTGCGACCGCCTGGCCGAGCAGGAACCCGTCCGCTCGCCCGACCACATCGTCGCGACCTACTTCGCCCATTCCCGTGCGAACAGCCTCAAGGATGTGGGCGAGGCCATCTCGTACCACATGACCACGGCCGAGCACAACCCTCCGCCCGGCACCCTCCTCGCCGAATGTACCGGCGAGGTCCTCGGCGTGGACGCCTTCGACAGCCACAGCCGCGTCGGTATCGTCCAGGTCGGCTTCCCGACGAAGATGATGCGCTACGAGGACGGCAAGGTCTACACAACCGACGTGCTGCACCTCACCGCCGGCGAGGGCGTCTTCGGGCTGGTCGATCACGCCGACATCCAACTCGTGAACCTCGACTTTCCCGATGATGTGCTCGCGACCTTCCCCGGACCGGCTTACGGTCCCGAAGGAATCCGCCGCGCAGCCAACTGGCCCGACGGCGCGCCCATGTTCGGCACCATCCTCAAGCCGACGTCGGGCATCACGCCGAAGGAGGTTGGCGACCTCGTCCGCGGTGTCGCCGGCAATGCCCTCTTCGGCTTCGCCAAGGAGGACGAAAACCTCGTCCCCGGAGCGACCTTCTGCCCTCTCGCCGAACGCGCCGCCGAGGCTGCCGCCGCTATCCGCGAGCAGGCTGACAAGCGTGGCGGCAGCGGACCCGAAGGGTCGCCAGGCCGCGGGCTCTTCTTCGCCCCGCACATCACCGCCCCGCCGTCGCTGATGCTGGACTATCTCGCCGCCGTTCTAGACGCGGGACTCAATTCCGTCATGTTCAGCGATCAATTCGTCGGCGGCGCCCTCCGCATGGTCCGCGAGGCGACGATGCACCTGCCTAGCCCGCCGGCGATCTATGCCCACAACGGCGGAATCTCGGTCAAGACGCGGCAGATCTGGCGCGAAGTCCTCGACCTCCTCGTCCGCCTCGACGGCGCCGACTTCCGTCAGACCGCGCCTGTCAGCACCAAGGCCTCTCTCCTCCGTCCCTATGGCCAGGAGTGGCTCAACTGCGAGGCCGCGCTGACCCGCCCGCTGGGCCAGATCAAGCCGGTCATGATCTCCCGCGCCGGCGGCCTCGATCAGGGCAACATCATCCTCAACCTCCGCGACGCGAAGGAGCGCGGCTTCGGCGACGGTGTCCTCTTCCTCGCCGGCTCAGCGATCAACTCGGTGAAGGACGGGTCGGGGAAGGCCTCCGCGGAACTCGGCTCGCAGGCGATGATGGAGGCGCTGGAGGCGTATGAGACCGGCGCGGTGACGGGCGAGGATACTCAAAGTCATGTCGGCGAGCTTTACGCCTACGCGCTGACGGAGGGCAAGACGGCCCTCGAAGCCGCCCTCACCCAGCGCTACCCGTCGATCTCGTAACCGCGCGCTCGTTGTCGGGCTCGTGTCCTGGCCTGCTGTAGGGCGGGGCTTTACGCCCCGCCGCGCTCGTCGCTTTTCGCCGTCATCCTGAGCGCACAGCCTATCGTCCCTGGGCGACGTCCTCGCGAAGGATCTGCGGTGGTGGCGTAACAACCAGTCGTCCGCGGGGCTTTTCGCCCGTCGAGCCTCTCCCCTGTATACTGCCTTCGCGCCAATGACCGACGACGACATCCTTCAGGAAATCGTCCGCCGCCTGGTGGAGGCCGTCCACCCGACTTGCATCATCCTGTACGGCAGCCGGGCCCGTGGCGACGCCGGGCCGGATAGCGACTTCGACATCCTCATCATCGCCCCGTTGGAGGGCCCCCGCTGGCAGCGCATCACCGAGCTTCACCGCCTCCTCGATGATCTCGGCGTCTTCGAGGACATCGTGTGGTACGAGGCGCGAGAGGTCGAAGAGTGGCGAGAGGTCTACTCGCACTTCACGACCACGATCCTTCGCGAGGGCAAGGTCCTTTACGGTAACCGGGCAAGGGCTGCGGAGACGCCTCCCCCCGCTAAGACGCCTCTTGACTACGCGCTCACTTGGCTGGAGAAGGCCGCCCGGCAACTCGAAGCCAGCGAGCTTTTCCTGCGCACCGACGGCGAACTCTACGGGGCGGTCTGTCTCCATGCTCACGAAGCGGCGGAGATGAGCGTGAAGGCAATCCTGGCTCTGGATGATGTGTTCTACTCGAAGACGCACCAGCTGCGCAGGCTGCTTGACCTGGCGATCCCTCGAGTTCCACAACTGAGCCAGATGGAGGACCTGCTACTGGCTCTTTCCCCCTTTGCCCTCGACGTGCGTGACGACCTCGCCGAGGAGCCTTATGAGCCCACGGCCCGGGCGGCTGTCGATACCGCCAGGAAGTGCTACGATCTCGCCGCCCGGATCATCCAGGAGCGGCAGTAGCTGTGGGGCCTCAGTTCTGCGCTTCGATCGCAACCACCTTCCCGTCGCACTTGTACCCCTGGATCGAGTGGTAGTCGAAGTGATTATCCTCGGGCGTCTCGTTGGCGTAATCGGTGAGCAGGTAGTTCGAGCGGCCGAAGAGCGCCAGCGAATTCGAGTCCAGCGGATCGACCGGCACCCACCCGAGCCCGTCGATGTACACCGAGTCCCAGCCGTGGCTGCCCGCGTTGTCCTTGAACTCGCCCTCGCCGCTGAGCACCACGCCGTGGGAGACCCTCGACGGCACGCCCGCCGCCCGGCACAGCGCCGCGAAGGTGCTGCAATAGTGATGGCACACACCCACGCCGCCGGCGAGGATCGTGTCGAGCGTCGCGTTCTTCGTGTCGCCATAGTGCATGTTGTCGCGCATCCAGTTGAGCAGATTCTGCACGGTGCGAACCATCGTCGTGCTGCGCGAGAAGGCCGCGATCCGCGCGCAAAGCGGCGAGGCTGGGTCGAAGACGTCGCCGTGATGGAAGGGCCCGAGCATGATCTTCAGCTCCGGCGGCACGGCGAAGGAGTTGACCCGCGAGAGCGGCCCACCGCCCAGCGCGAAGCCGCGGATGGTGACCGTCGCGTCGATCGTGAAGGGCTGGCCCGGCTTCTGCACGACGTCGATGAAGTCGCGATGGCCGACGGTGACGCGCTTGTACGAGTCGGCGCCGGTGACGGTGAAGTCGAAGGTCTGACGCGGATCGCCCCAGCGCGGCATGAGCAGGCGTTCGGGATCATGCCCGGGCCCGGCCTGCCCCATGTCGACCTTCCAGTGAAGCTCGTAACGCCGCTGGCCGGTGAGATCGAGGAGGCGACGGCGCGTGCCATCGATGGCGCCCTTCGCATTGCCGATCGCGTCGGGCGGAAGGGCGTCAATCTGCGCGAGCGTGGCCTTCGCGGCCGCCCAATCACCCGCGCCCATCTGCGACTCCGCAAGCTGTTCCAGCGGCCAACCCGTGGCGCCGAAGCGGGCGATATTCTCCCGCGCGACGGCGAGCGAGTCCTGCCACTGGCCCGAGAGGTTCAGCGCCCAGGCGAGGCTGCGCCAGGCATACTCGTTGCCCGGGCCGAACTTGAGGGCATGGCGGATCGCGATGGCCATGGCAGGCATGTCGCCCTTACCCTTGGCCTCCTCGGCCTTGGCCATGGCCTGCTGGTAGGGCTCCTCGGCCGGAGGCGCCGCCGCAGGCTGGGCCTTAGCCACCACCGCCGCACATGCCAGAGCGACGGAAAGCCCCACTATCATCCGGCACTGTGTGAGCTTTGACTGCATCGCGCTTTCCCCCCTAGAAGATGCCTTAGCACACCTGACAACCAAAGGCCCACCGCCTGGCCACAGCCGCAGGCTGAAGCCTGCGACT
>PMZA01000020.1 GCA_003170595.1 Armatimonadota bacterium | reverse complement strand
TTCATGCATTATCCGGGCTAGGGTGCGGTTGTGGGTGCGCGGTGGGTTTTTGGCTCGGGTTTACGCCTCGGCCTTTCGCGGTTAAGATGATGCTACGATGAAGGACGTAGCCGCCCAGCGCGATGAGCGCGGCATCACCCTTGACCGCGTCGGCATTCGCGGCCTCCACCTCCCTGTTACCATCCGCCAGCAGGCGGGCGGCGACGCCCGCGTGGTCGGCCACTTCGACGCCACCGTCGAGCTTCCCCATTACGAGCGCGGCACCCACATGAGCCGCTTTGTGGAGATCCTCGGCACGTGGTCGAAGTCCCGCGTCTCTCAGGCCGAGATGCACGAGGCCTTGCTCCAGTTGCGCGAGGCCTTCGACGCCCCGGCCGCCTATTTGTCGATGAGCTTCAAGTATTTCCTCGACAAGCTGACCCCCGTCTCAAAGCTCCCCTGTCAGCTTGACTACGATTGTCGATTCGATGCTAAGATGGTCGCGGCGGACCCTGAGGGTCGCCGGGATGGTGAGTTCGCCTTCGCGGTTGAGGTCCACGTTCCGGTGCTCACAGTTTGCCCCTGCTCGCTCGAGATAGCCTGCGAGGGCGCCCACAGCCAGCGCGCGACAATCACCGTCCGCGCCGGCACGAAGGTTGGCGTCATCGTCTGGCTCGAGGATCTCATCCCGCTCATCGAGCGCCAGGGCAGCTACGAAGTCTTCCCGGTCCTCAAGCGCGAGGATGAGAAGCACGTCGTCGAGCGCTCCTTCGAGAATCCCAAGTTCGTCGAGGATGTCGTCCGCGACACCGTCCTCGCGCTGCAAAGTCTGCCTGGCGTGGAGTGGTACGAAGTGGTTTGCGATAGCCAGGAATCGATCCACAATCACAATGCCTACGCATACGCTAGGGGCGGCGGACCCAAAGGGTCGCCCGGTGGAGGTGGAGCATGGAGCTTGCGATAGCCCTAGTCCTCGCCGCCCTAGGCGTTGCTGTGCTGCTGGGCGGCTACAAGGCCTGGCATCTCCTCATGGCCCGCGCGGCCGAGCTTGAGGCTGAGGGCCGCGATGCCCCGGTCATCTCCGAGCCATCCGGTCCTGTCGGCCCCGATGGCCTGGTCTGCCTGTTCGCGCACCAATTCGTGAGGCCGGCGGGCAAGGCCGTTCTCGCGCGGGACAAGGCGTACGCCCCGCTCACCGGCGATGAACTCGACCCGGAAGATTTCGCCCTCCAGATCCTATACTCGCTCATGACCGAGCTTTTCCAGGAGGGCAAGCTCGACTTCCGCATCATCCCGCGGGAGCCGTCCTTCATGCCCCCCTTCCCTCAGAAAGCCTGGGAGCTTGAGATCCGTGCGCTGGAGCCGCTTACAGGCTCGTCCCTCACCAAGGCCATGCAGGTAGCCTTCGAGCTTCTCGATTCGAAGGCCAAGCGCCGCCGCAAGCCCCAGGATCAGGACGAGGGCTGGGTCTCCATCGACGACCTCGTCGACCGCCTCATCCGCGCCCTGCGCCAGGAGCTGAGCTTCTGGGAGCGCACCGGCATCTACGGCGACCTCCGCAGCTACGTCGAGGACGCCCTCGTCGCCCAGGGGTATCTCATCGCCCCCGAGAAGGCCACGTGGCTCGATCGCGTGCGGACCAAGCGCCCGCAGGCGAATGTCGAGGCCATCGACCGCCTTGCCTCCGATGCCACATCCCTACGCGGGAGGCTCGTCGCCTTCCGCCGCCGCCACGGCTCGCCGGAGGCTATCGAGGCCATCCCGGACGAGGGCCCGCTGTCGATCACGCAGGTCGATCCGCAGCTCATCGACACCAAGCGCGCGCTCGGCGATCTCCCGCTGGACGACTGCCTGCGCGTGAGCGTGTACGAGGTCCTGTCGTCGCTCAAGCAACTCGAACCCAGCAGCGATGCGGGGGTATAGGCGCCGATGTCGACCGCCGAGATAATCGAGGGGCTGGCGATGATCGGGGTGATCGTCGCGTGGTGGCCCTACCTGTTCCTGGGTTGGAACGGGACGGCGTATAGCGTGTGCCTGTATGCGGGGTCCTTCGTGATCCTGGTCGGGATCCTGCTGCGGCGGCTGAAGCGGATGCGTGAGGGGCTGAAGTACAGCCGGCACATGATGGATCAGCAGGAAGAGTTCCGGAAGGCGACCCAGGGCCCCTTGAACCTCGAGTCCCAACCACCGAAAGAGAAGACCAAGCGCGAGAAGTAGAAGGCGCTTCGGCCTTTCGACCTGGGCACCCGCGTCGCAGGAGTAGTCGCAGGCTTCAGCCTGCGGTTGTGGATGCGCGGTGGGCCTTTCGTTGTCATCACAGGCACGCCGCCCAAAGCTTGTCATCCTGAGCGTGCGCTGCGAAGCTGCGCCGCGAAGGATCTCCTTTTGGCTCTTAGCTTTCGCACTCGCCTTCGCCCTGAGAAGGACGAAGAAAGGAGATCCTTCGGTCGGCAAAGACCGCCTCTCTCAGGATGACAGACGGGGGACGGCCGGGGCTTTCTGCAGGGCGGGCCTTCATGCCCGCCGCGCCCTTGCTTGGCTTTCTGTAGGGCGGGGCTTGGGGTTCGCTATGCGAACCCAATTTACTCCCCGCCGCGCCTTTGC
>PMZA01000322.1 GCA_003170595.1 Armatimonadota bacterium | reverse complement strand
GGACTGCAGGGGCGGCGGGCAGTCATCGTCGCGAGCACTGACTTCTCCCACTATGTCTCCCACACGATGGCGCGGCAGCAGGATGAGGCGCTGCTGGAGACGATCGTGGCGATGGATCCGGAGGGGCTGATGGCCATGGCCCAGGAGCCGCGGATGAGCATGTGCGGCTACGCGGCGGTCGCGGCGATGCTGCATGCGGCGACGGCACTCGGGGCAACGCGGGCCGAGGTGCTCGCGTACAGCAACTCGGGGATGGTCGAGCCGATGACGCGGGTCGTCGGGTATGCGTCGGCTGCGGTCCTGCGGTGACGCGCCCATGAGCGATTGGGTCGAGATCGACGGGGCGCAGGGCGAGGGCGGCGGGCAGATCCTCCGCACGAGCCTGAGCCTCGCCGCGGTGACCGGGAAGGCCGTGCGCATCAGCAACGTCCGCGCTAACCGCAAGAACCCGGGGCTCTCCAACCAACACCTGGCGGCCGTGCGGGCCGTCGCGAGGATCTGCGGGGGCGAGGTCAGCGGCGACAAGATCGGGTCGCGCGTGGTCGAGCTATCGCCGCGAGCAGTGAGGGGCCCTTCGGCAGGCTCAGGGTCTGGCCGGACGGCGTGGCTGTTCGATGTGGCCGCCGAGCGTGGGAGCGCGGGGAGCGTGGGGCTGGTCCTGCAGACGGTGCTGCCGCCGCTGCTCATGGCGGGCGGGTCGTGGGAAGTTGAGGTGCATGGCGGAACGAACGTCCCCTGGAGCCCGTGCGTGGAATACCTCGAGCACGTCTTCGCGCCGTGCCTCGCGTGGATGGGGGCGAGCGTCGAACTGGAGCGGCCGAGGGCGGGGTTCTATCCGGCGGGCGGCGGGGTCGTGAAGTGCCGGGCCGAGCTGGATGGGCCGCTGGCGCCGATGCGCGCGATCAACCGCGGGCGGGTCATCAACGCCCTGGCGCATAGCGTCGTGAGCGATCGCCTGCCCGAGCATATCGGGCCGCGGCAGGTGAAGGGATGCATCGACGCGCTGAGGAGTGATGGCGCTGAGGTCGGGCTCGTGGGCGACCTGGATGAGCATGTGGCGAGCGCGGGGCCGGGGACATGCGTGACCGCGGCGGTGTGGTTCGAGCATGGCTTCGGCGGGGCGTCGGCGCTGGGCGAGAAGGGTGTGCCGGCGGAGAAGATCGGGGCGCAGGCGGGTCGTGCGCTGGCGAAGTTCCTGCGCAGCGGGGCCGCGATCGATGAGCATCTGAGCGATCAGATACTGCTCTATGCGGCGATGGCGGACGGTGCGAGCGAATGGACGACGCCGGCGGTGACCACGCATCTTGAGACGAACGCCGAGGTCATACGGGCGTTTCTGCCGGCGGAGATCGGATGGGAGAAGATGGATGAGGAAAAGTGGATCGTGCGCGTGGAGCCCGGGGCGAGGGACGCATCAGACGACGAAGGGGTGAACGATGATGGCTGAGGACACTGAGGAAAGAGCGGCGGAAGAGGAGAAGGTTGAGGAAGTCGAAGAGGCGGCGGAGGTAGAGGAAGCGCCAAGCGAAGAGCAGGCTGAGCCGCAGGGCGCTGCAAGTGAGACGCCGGAGGTGGACGTGTATGCGGTGCTGCGATACTGCCTTGCGCTTATGATACACCAGGGCTGGGTGCACCTCGGATTGCGTGCGGCGCAAGGGTCGACGGAGACGAAGACTGATCTGCCGAAGGCGAAGATCGCCATCGACACCGCGGCGCTGCTGTATGAGCAGATCAAGGGTGTGGCGGCGGAGGATGAGAAGCGGGCAGTGGACACGGAGCTTGCGAACCTGCGGATCAACTTCGCGCACCGGGCCGGGACGGCGTAGAGAAAGAGAGAAAAGGCTAAGGGCGCGAGGGAGGAAGGTCGGCATAAGATGTAGGAAGGGTATTGCCAGAAAGGGGCTTGAGGAGTTAGAATTACGTTGTAGCGGGAAGGCATCCCGCCGAAAAACTCCAGACGCTTGACGGGCGTCTGCGGGGGGGGAGGCGGCTACGGGTCGCCGAACCGCAAAACTCTAGGAAGGGAGGGAATACGGTGCAGAAGCAAGCCTCGCCAGCGGCGATCGTGATAGCGATCGTCGTACTTATCGTAGTCCTGTTCGTGATTTACAAGCTGACGCTTGGCAAGGCGAAGGTCGCGGCCGGCGGACCGATGTCGGGTTCGGGCAGCATGAGTGGTAGCATGATGAAGGGCGGCCCCGGTGGCCCTGGCATGCCCCCCGGCATGCCACCTGGTGGACCCCCTGGTGGACCGAAGGGTGGCCCTGGTGCACCTCCTGCTGGACCTGAGGCTCCCAAGGGCGCTGAGGCCCCGGCGGCTCCTGGCGCACCCGCTGCTCCTGGCGCACCGCCTGCTGGCGCACCGCCTGCCGCTCCTCCGGCTCCGGAGACCAAGTAGTAACACTTGGTGCAGGATTGCGTTGATCTAAGAAGAAGACAGAGCCGGGGCCGGGCGGCCCCGGCTCTTTCCTTTGGAGGGGGCGAAAGGCAAGGAAGCCACAGCGCTCCACCGCCGGGCGGCCCTTCGGATCCGCCGCCGCGGTCTGAAAGACCGCGACTACAAAGGCCAAACGAGCAACGCAGGGCGGGAGGCAGGTATCCATGGTCAATATCGGGCTGGTAGGGCTGGGAGCCATTACGCGGGCGCACCTCAACGCCTTCGTCGAGAATGAGCTGGTCGGCTGGGTGAAGGCCTTCGATCCTTCGGAGGAAGCGCGCAAGAGCGCGGCCGCCGAGTTCGGCATCATCAAGGAAACCTTCGACAGCATCGACCCCCTGCTCGATGACGACAGCATCTCCATCATCGACATCTGCACGCCCCACTATCTGCACAAACCCCAGGCCCTCGCGGCGCTGAAGGCCGGCAAGCATGTCATCCTCGAAAAGCCGATGGCCCTGACCGTGGACGAGTGCGATGAGATGAGCGCGGCGGCCCAGGAGGCGGGCAAGCGGATCTTCGTCGCCCTGTGCATGCGGAGCTTCCCGGCGCATATCAAGGCCAAGGAACTCATGGACGCGGGCGCGATCGGGCGGCCCTTCCTCGGCGTCATCAATGTCTATGGCAACGAGATGGGGCGGATGCATGACCCGAATTCGTGGAAGGGCGACTGGGCGAAGGCGGGCGGCGGGGCGTTCTTCGACACGGGCTATCATGCGGTCTACATGCTCCAGCACTTCTTCGGCCCGGCGAAGGCGACGACGGCCATGGCGCGGCGGCTGCTGGTTGAGGCGGAGAATAAGGCCGACGACGTGAGCGTGGTCGCGCTCGATCTGCCGGGGCCGGCGCTGGGATCGATCGTGTGCACCTACGGCGCGACCGGCGACAAGTGGACGGAGGAGCGGCGGATCGTGGGCACCGACGGCTCGCTGTTCATCCGCGACGACGCCGAGGATGGCGCGCCGCTGATGCTCCTGCGGAAGGATAGCGCGGAACCGGTGAAGGTGGCGACGCCGCTGTTCACGCACCCCTACGGGATCGCGCGGACGCTGGACCACTTCCTCGACTGCATCGTCAACAATAAGCCGGAGACGATTACGATCGCCGAGGCTCGGGCGGCGGTGGCGACGTGTCAGGCGGCGTATGCCAGCGAAAAGCAAGGGAAACGGATAGATATCTGAAGGACGAAGGGTGGTTCCGGGGATCCTTGCGACGCGGAGCGTCGCTCAGCAGCAAAAAGCACTGCTCCTTCAGGATGACATACAAAGGCAGAAAGACAAGGAATGAAGCCTCTCAGCGTGGTAGCGATGATGGCCGTGGTCGGCGCCTTTACGCCGGCGTGGGCGGGCGTCGAGTTGACGCCTGACACCATCGCGCGCCTCGTCGTCATGGACGATCGCACCGTCGACGGCCTCGTCGCGAGACAGGTTGCCGGCACCATGGGCGGCGTCGTCCTCGGCGGCACCGAGGATGCCAGCGGCAAGCCACTCATCATGCTCGTCGACGTCGGCCAGGGCGGGACGCGCGCGCTGCAGTCGCCGGCAAGCCCCTACTTCGCCGTCAGCCCCGACGGCGCGACGGTCGCGTACTGGCGGTCGGTGGCGACGGAGGACGGCACGGCGATGGGCGAATTGATGGCCGTCGATCTGGCGAGCGGATCGGCGACGTCGCTGTCGCCGCCGCAGGTTCTGGGGGCGGGCGGGAGCGTCGTGTGGCCGCTGCCGAGCAATCTCGTGTATGCCGCGTCGAGGCCGCAGGGCGATGGGAAGATCGGCATGCTGTGGCGGCTGGACATCGGCACGGGGCGCAGCTACTGCCTCCTCACCGCGGCGCCGGGGGCGGGCGTGGGGCGAGTGTGGGCCGGGCGGACCGCCGATGAGGCGCTGTACGTCAGCGGCGCGCAGGCGATGGGCGTGCCGATTACCGGCGCCGCGCCAGAGGCCGTCGCGGTCGACAAGGTCCTGCGACGCCAGCCCGGCGGGAAGCTGTGGCTCAAGCTTGGGCCGCTCGTCGAGCTTCATAACGACCAGGGTGTGACCGCAAGCCTCGGGCTGCGGGCGACGGATGCGGCGTGGGCGCCGGGTGGCGGCGGGGTACTGCTGGCGGCCGGGCCGAAGCTCTGCGCGGCGCCGGCGGACCTGAGCTTCGTGCGCGAACTGAAGGGTCTGGCCGGGCTGACGCATGAATTCGTTGTGCCGATGTGGCGCGAGGGGATGGCCGAGGGCGTCGTGGGCGATCTGGCCGGGCGGCCGTCTGTGCACCTCTTCGCCCTGGGCACCGAGACCGTAGACGTGACGCTGCATTTTGCGATGAAGCAGGCGCCGCGGGTTGGGACGCGGACGTGGATAGCGACGTCGTGGCGGAAGCTGACCGATGGGTCGCTGAAGCCGAACTGGCCGAGCCTCAAGGGATGCTTCGTCGTGCGAAGCGTGCGGAAGGACAGCGGCGGCGGAGTGACCGTCGAGGCCGAGAACACCGGCACGCAGGGCGGCGAGGTCGAGCGCCTGCGTGACCCGAAGGCCAAGGCGCCGGACCCGTCGCAGATCGCGACGACCGTGGCCGGGCGGAGGGTCGTGTGGGTGCAACGGTTCGAGATCGCAGCGCGGAAGGATGCGTTGGCGTGGATCTACCAGATGCCGGCGCTGGGGAAGATCGAGACGATCAAGGTCGAGCGGAGAAGGCTTGACGCGCCGTAGGCGTGACGTTAAGTTTATGAGGCGAGAGGGGTACGAGGATTGCTGGAGAGTGGGGCGGCGGACAGGTGGCCGAGAGCCGCAGCGCCTCGGCCCTTTTTGTG
>PMZA01000349.1 GCA_003170595.1 Armatimonadota bacterium | reverse complement strand
ACTGGGCCTACGATACAGCCATGGAGAATCGCCCCCCCATGCCCCCCGCCGACGTGGTCATCATCGGCATCGACGAGCACAGCGAGGCCCCCGCGCATCACCTCGGCCGCTTTCCCTGGCCGCGCAGAAAGTACGGCGAGCTTCTCGACAAGCTCAGCCTCGCCCGCGCCGTCGGCTTCGACCTCCTCCTCGACGAGCCGGACCTCCGCGACCCCGACTCCGACGCATTCTTCGCTGCAGCTATCCGTCGCCATGGCCGCGTCGTCCTCGCCGCCCACATCCCGCGCCAGACCGAGGTCGGCTCCAGCTCTCGCCGCCCGTCCGGCTTCGTCTCCTCGGACGCCGCCACCACCCTGAACCTGTGGAGCCCGCCTGGCGGCGACATCGCGACTCCCCTGCCCGCCTTCGCCGCCGCCGCCGCCGGCCTCGGTCATGTTGCGATCATCGCCGACACCGACGGCATCTTCCGCCGCGCCCAGACCGTCATCTCCGACGGCGACGGCCGCCTCTACTATCACTTCGGCCTCGCCCTGGCGGCCATCGCCACCGGCCGCACGCCCGACGATCTCAAAGCCATGCTCTCCTCCCGCGCCCTTACGATCGCCAAGCCTGTCCCCATCAACGCCGTCGCCGATACCCTCATCAACTATTCCGGCCCCTCCGGCACCATTCCCACCGTGTCCTTCTGCGACGTCCTCGAGGGCCGGTATGAGCCCGAGTCCTTCGCCGGCAAAGTTGTGGTCATCGGCGCCGTCGCGCCCGGTCTCAACGACGTTCGCCCCGCCCCCTTTTCACAGCGCGCCCACGAATACCTCGGCGTCGAGACCAACGCCTCCCTCACTCGCATGTTCCTCCACGGCCCCGGCCTCACAGACGCCTCCCAGTCCCTCGGCTGGCTCCTCCTGGGCGGCCTTTTCGCCGTCCTCGCCGTCCTCATGGTTTGGCTCCCCTCCCAAGGCCTTTGGGGCATCCCGGCAGGCTTCGCGGTCTTCCTTGCTGAGACCGCCGGCTTCTTCGCCGCCTTCTACGGGTCCAACCTCGTCCTCCCGTGGGGACCTGTGGCCCTGGCCACCGGCGTAGGTTGGGCCTGGGCCTCCTACAACCGCCTCGGCATGGACCGCAGCGTCCTCCGCGAGCAGTTCGGCGTGTATGTCTCCCCCGACGTCCTCGCCCAGCTTAATCGCCACCCCGAAGTCCTCCAGCACGGTGAGCGTCGCGATGTCACCCTCCTCTTCGCCGACGTTCGCGGCTCGACCGCCCTCGCCGAGAAGGCCGCCCCCGAGCAGTGGATCGCCCAGCTCAACGAGTACCTCACCGCCATGAGCGACGTCATCCTCGCCTGCGACGGTTATCTCGATAAGTTCATGGGCGACGGCATCATGGCCGTGTGGAATGCCTTCGGCGATCAGCCCCACCATCGCGACCTTGCCATGACCGCCGCCATCGCCATGCTCCAGCAGCTCGAGCACCTCAACGACGACTGGTCCGCCCACTCCGACCGCACGCCTCTCCGCATCGGCATCGGCCTCCACTCCGGCCAGGCCATCGTCGGCAACGTCGGCTCCGAACGCCGCACCCAGTTCACGGTCATCGGCGACGCGGTCAACTGTGCCTCTCGCGTCGAGGAGATGACCAAGGAACTCGGCCTCAGCCTCATCCTCTCCGAGGCCACCGCCGACGGCCTCACCCGGCCCTTCAGCCTCTCTCCTCTCGGCAAGTCGTTCTGCCTGCGCGGCCGCGAGGAACGCCTTCATCTCTACGGCCTCACCTCGGCCGTGGGCCCTACATCCGCTGTGTCATCGCAAGTCCCGCGGGAGGGATCTGCCGATGCTCTGGGGGAAGAAGAAACCTAAGCCCCGTAATGAAGCTGAACTCATCGAGCAATCGCTCAAAGAGATCCGCGAGATCCAGGCCAAGCGTGCCAAGACGATACCCCGGTTCTACCGCCGCCTCTGGCCCGAGTGGCTTGACCGCCGTTTCGTCTTCGGTCTTATCGCCATCCTTGTTATCCTTCTTGCCGACGCGGTTCGCCGGGAGAACCAGGAGTTCGTCGCCGTCGTCACCCAGTCCCAGGGTCAGGTCACCTGCGCCAAGTCCGCCGACGCGGCCGCCCAGCCCGTCGCCCTCAAAGCCCGCTGCGAGGACGGCAACCTTCTCGCCACGGGCAACGCCTCTTCCGCCACCCTCGAGTTCCCCGACGGCAGCGCCGTCATCCTCGGCCCCAATACCGTCTTCGAGATCCGCCTGCTCGAGTACAACCGCGGTGGCCAGTGGCGCACCCGCAACTTCCGCCTGCTCGCCGGCAGCATATCCGCCAAGGTCTCCCACTTCTTCGGCGCCGGCTCGGACATGCGCGTCTACACCCCCGCCTCCGTCGCCGCCGTCAGCGGCACGCAGTTCAACGTCTCCTACGACCCCTCGGCCAGGCAGACCACCGTTAGCTGCGCCGAGGGCATCGTCACCTACGCCTCCTGGGCCGGCCAGCCCGTCGCTGTCACCCAGGGCACAGAGGCCCGCAATGCCTATGGCGAGGCCCCGTCCGCCCCGGTCGCCGCCCAGGTCGTGCCCTTCTCAGCCGCCGCGATGATCCCCGACAAGGAGACCCCGCCCCTCAAGCGCATCGAGTTGACGATCACGGCCTTCCTCGACCTCCCCATGAGCGTCCTGGGCATCGGCCGCTGCAGTTGGGGAGTGGGCTGCGCCGAGATCGCCCGCCGCACGGCCGCGGAGGAAGCTCTGCGCCTCATCCACGTCAACCTCGAGTCCCAGGCCGGCGGCTACCCCGAATTCGTGGACCCCTGCACGCTGGCGGAGCTGAACATCCCGCCGCAGTACCTCAAGCGCATCACGACGCCGCTGTATAACGGCTGCATTGAGCGGTACTTCAAGCAGGGCGACAGCTTCGTGATCTACGCGCGCGCCCGCGATAGGGAGCGGACGTTGTACAAGCTCAGTTCGTTTGGCGTCGAGAAGGCGACGCCCGAAGAGGCCCAATCCCTCGGCCTCTAACCTCACTCGACCCGTCCGGGACGTGTAGCCGCGGGCTTCTAGCCCGCGGGGGTGGCATGCTGTGGCCTCCTTTGTCTTTGCCCTTTCGCCCTTGGTCGTCATCCTGGGTGTGGCAAAGCACCTGCGTTTCGCCTTTAGTCGTCATCCTGAGAGCACAACCTAACGTCCGTCGCCGACCTTCCCCGCGAAGCGACGCAAAGCGTCGCAGAAGAATCTGCGGTGGCCGCGTTACAACCCTACGTCCCTGGGGCCTTTGCCTTTCTGCTCTTGGATGTCATCCTGAGTGGGACGGTCTGTGTCGCTCAGCGACGCCCACCGTCGCCAGGATCCCCGGCACTCGTCCGCCACCTCCTCCTTCCCACCCATCCCCTCGCCTCGCTACAATGTCCCCATGACCCTGCTCCTCGCCTCCACGCTTTTCCTTGCCATCCCCGCTGTCCCCCGCGACTACGACTTCGCGGGCCGCAGCCTTCACGTCGACAACCTCGGTGTCTGCACGATTACCGAAGCCGGCGCCCCCCTCGTCCAGAACCTACGCCTCTGGCTGGCCGGCCCCGACTGGAAGTCCACCGATCAGCTTTCCGCCTCCCTCCAGGGCACCGGCGGCCACGACACCGACCAGCAGTTCACCCTCCACATGACCGAGCCGGTCTCCTCGGGCAAGTTCGAGATCACCGAGACCGTCCGCCCTGTCGCCGGCGGCGTCGAGATCACCTACGTCGCCCGCCCGCTCGCGACGATGACGGTCAACGAGCTTTCGATCATGGCCGACCTCCCGCTCGCCACGTGGAAGGGCAAGCCCGCCTTCCTCTGGCCCGGTTTGGAGACGGCCTTCCCGGCGACCGTGCCCGCGGGTGACGCCCACTTCGCCTCCGAGGAGTCCCTCGCGGCGGTCTTCAACCCCGGAGCCGCGCAGGTCAGCGTCCGCTTCGCCGACGGCCGCCGCGCTTCTCTCCAGGACAATCGCAAGTTCGGGGGCGACAGCTACTCGCTCTTCGTCCAGGTCATCCCTTCCGGCGCGACGCAGGTGAAGCCCGGCGACGAGTTCTCCGCCCGCGTCACCCTCCTCGCCCGCGACGGCCAGTCCTACGCCTCACCCCGCCCGGCCTCCGTCGCCTCGACCGGCCCGCTGGCAATCCGCTCGGTCAGGCTCAGCGCCGCCCAGCTCCCGCAGTTCAGCCTCCTCGATATCCGCCCTGACCTTTCCGCCACCTACGACAATCCCTTCGACCCGTCCCAGATCGACCTCCGCGCGAAGATCCAGTGCCCCGACGGCGCCTCCCGCGACCTTCCGGCCTTCTACTATGCCGGCTATTCGCGGCAACTCGTCGGCAACGCCGGCGTCCTCATGCCCACGGCCGACGCCGGCTGGCGCGTGCGTTTCACCCCGACCCTTCCCGGCCGCTACACCTTCCGCCTCGTCGCCACCAGCGCGGGCAAGACCGTCGAGTCTCGCCTCTTCACCTTCACCGCCACCGCCCGCGCGGCCCACGGTTTCATCCGTCGCAGCGCCGACTCGCACTACTTCCGCTTCGACGACGACTCGCCCTATTTCCCCGTCGGCGAGAACCTCTGCTGGTATGGCCCGGCCCTCCGCACCTACGACTACGATCGCTGGCTCGCCCGCCTCCACCATGCCGGCGCCAACTACGTCCGCATCTGGATGCCCGTCTGGGCCTTCGGTATCGAGGGCACGAAGCCCAACTCCTTCCGCCTCGACCGCGCCTGGGAACTCGACTACGTCCTCGCCCAATGCGAGCGCCTGGGCATCCACGTCAAGCTCACCTTGGAGAACTTCCGCACCTTCGACGAGACCCCGAACCCCTACGACGTCCGCAACGGTGGCCCCTGCAAGACCGTGCAGGATTTCTTCACGATGCCCGAGGCCAAGGCCCAGTTCAAGAATCGCCTCCGCTACCTTGTCGCCCGCTACTCCCACTCGCAGGCCCTTTTCGCCTGGGAGTTGTGGAACGAGATCAACTGCGTGGACGGCTACGACAAGTACAAGCCCGCCGTCGTCGCCTGGTCAGCCGAGATGGCCCGCTATCTCAAGGAGATCGACCCCAACCGCCACCTCACGGTCAACTCCCTCGGCTCCAGCTACACCGAGCCCGACCTCTGGTCGCTGCCCGAGATGGACTTCGCCCAGATGCACGGCTACTACGGCTGGTCCGGCGTCGATGAGACGCGCGACATGGCCTACTTCGTGGCGAAGTCGCTCGACCAGATCGTCGACTACCACAAGCCCTTCCTCTTCTCCGAATTCGGGATCATCCGAGAGCAGCCCGAGCCCCGCGCCCTCTGCGACAAGGACGTCGAGGGCGTCCATCTCCATAACGGCCAGTGGGCGGCGGCGATGAGCGGCTCGGCGGGCGGGGCGATGCTGTGGTGGTGGGACGACTACGTCGACCCGATGAACCTCTACTCGCGCTTCGCCAGCCTCTCCCGCTTCACCCAGGACGTCCCGTGGAACAAGGCCGGCCTCAAGCTCGTATACCTGGAGCGCCATCCGGAGGTCCTGCGCATCTTCGCCTTACGCGGGCCGGGCCGGATACTCTTCTGGGCGCAGAACCCGTTTCACACGTGGTGGAATGTGGTGCATGAGGCGAAGATGCCTCTCCTGAGCCGCTGCCGCCTGATCCTCCACGACCTCAACCCGGGGACGTATCGGTTGCGGTTGTATGACACGTGGTCGGGGCGATACGTGCGGGATGAGAAGGTGACTCCGCGAGCGGGGAAGCTGGAGATATCTCTTGGCGACATCCCCCGCGACCTCGCCGGCAAGCTCGAACTGATCCAGTGAAGGAACGCCTACAGGCGGGCAATACGTCCGGCCGGCAAACACTGCTAGCGGGCGAGACTCGCGACGGTGACCATATTGGTGTTCTCTCTTGTCCAGTATATCAGCACCAGATGTGGGTGGACCGACGCCTACTCGGCTGAGGTTCTGCTCTACGCCACCGCTCTGGTCTTCGTGGTCGCCAGTCTGTCCGGCCTGTTCTGGCGCTGGAGAGGGCAGGTCTACCGATCCATCCGCGACCAGCGGCTTGTCTCTATCGATGTGTACCTCCGGCGGTGGGACACGGGGGTCGCTGCGCAGCCGAGGCCGACCTGGGATGACTGGTCCGGAGACGACCCGCGTCTGGCACCCCGGTACGATCTTTCTGATCCAATCTACGCCCTCCTCCAGACGCCGCCAGCGCGCAACGGCATGTCAGGGGTCGCTATCGTGGGGCCAACAAACGCCGGTAGGACCGTCCTAGCCTTGGAGGTGGCTCGTCGCTGGCGTGGGGGCTCGACCAGCCGAGGCGGCCGTCTGGGGCTCATGAAGGACCGCTGGGCCGCGCTGCGGTCGGGCCCAGCCCTGCACACGACTATCACCGAAGTCGGCGACGTCGCGGAATTCGCCTCGTCGATCGGCGCCCTGGAGCGATACCTCTACTTCGTCTTGCCACGGGACGTACTGCGCTACCGACCGCTCCTGCTGATACGGGACGTCGACCGCGACTACGGCAAGTGGCTTGCACTTCTGCCTGAACTAGCTCGCCTACGCATCTCGGTGCTGTTCACTCTCCAGTCCAGTGTCCCAGGCGACGGCGATGCGAAAGACGACCTTGGGGGGCTGGGCCTCCTTGAGTCAGTTCAGGCCGCCCTCACGAACCGGTTCCCACCACTTGGCACCCCGAACGCTTGCGAGGGTGGCAGCGCCCGGGTCGTTCTGTCCCGGAACGCCTTCAACGCTCTATCCCGCGAACTGATCGTCAGGCGGCTGGGCGACACAGGCGCGGCGGACCCGCGCTCCTGGGTCCACACACTGGACGGATACGCGGCCGGCAATATCTTCCTATTCGCCACAGCCGTAGAGGAGGTTCGGAAGAGCACCGCCCTCGGGCGAACGCCGACCCAGCCTGCGGTGCACGAGGCCATCGCCAGATTCTGCGCCGCGCAAACGGACGGCCGCCTCGTGGACCGGTTGCGAGCCGACCAGGCCAAAGCCGCCCTCCCAGCCCTGATAGCTTGCTCAGTTCTGCACGCCATGGCCGCGATGCCTGTTGTTGAAGGCTTCCTCGAAGAGGGACTGAGACTTGACGGGACGGCAACTGGGGCCTTGCTCGCGAGCGGAGACATGGTTAGGACCTACCCAGGCAGCCTTGCATGCTTCTCCGTTCTGCCACCTGCTTACGCCTCCGTCTTGGCAGAGGCCGTGCGCCAAGGCGCTTGGCCAGAAGGCTCGGCCGAGGTTCGTAGCCGCGCCTGCCGAGCTTCGGAGGACCAGCCACCGGACTCGCGCCCGCTCGAGGCCGTGCTGTGGGAAGCCTATCTCCTCTGGCTCGACAGAGCCGGGCAAGCCCTACCATGGCGATGGCTCGCACGGGCATGCTGGCCTGAGGTCCGTCGCCAGCCCTTCAGAGGCAACCTGCTCCCAGGCCTAAAATGGGAACTGGTCTACGTCAGCAGCCGCGGGGTGCCACCCCCAGTGAAGATACCGGATCCCGGTGCCACCCAAGTAGGACTGAACACAGGCTTTGTTGCGCATAACCCCCTGCGCTCCGTCGGACGCGGCGCGCTCACTGAGATGGCTCGTGTGGACGGAGGTCTGCGACGCGCTCTCGCGCACCGCGCCGAGGGAGTGCTCCTTGACGGTGACGAAGTTGTTAGGGTCGGGGCCTGTATCCTCGCTGGGTGGACCGGAGGCGAGGAGCAGCTAACCCACCTGGCTGCGGTGCTAACCGATTACGCCTCCTCCCAGGTCAGGTTCGCGGCGGGCGTGGCCTTGACCCAGGCCGCTAGCGACGGCTTGTCCCTCCCCTCGGGCGCCACGGATGCTCTTCTTGCGGCTCTGCTGCGCGACTCCGAGGAAGCCGTTCAGGCGATCAGCGCCCGCGCCCTTGGTGTGCTGGGCGGGGCGCAAGTGGAGGACGGGCTCATGGGGGTCTTGGCGTCCGAAGACAGGGCCGAGTGGCCTCGCGCGGAGGCGGCCCTAGCCCTGGAACGCCTGGGCTGCCAGCGCGCGGCACCACTTGCGGCACGGGTCGCGAAGCAGGCGGCCCTCAGTGGCCTCTCCACGCTGTGGGCACACGCTGCCTGGGCACCGGAGTCCGGCTAGTCGCCTTCGCCTTCCCCCTATGCCCCCACCAACCC
>PMZA01000446.1 GCA_003170595.1 Armatimonadota bacterium | reverse complement strand
GAGGTGGACCCGACGGACAAGATCGTGTGGCAGGTGGATGAGAACGAGTTGCCCGGCATACCGTTGCGCTTTGTGGCAGGCGTGCAGCGCTTGCCGAATGGGGATACGGTCGTCTGCAACTGGGGCGGACACGGCCACGTGGGCCAGCAGCCGCTGATCTTCGAGATCACGCGCGACAAGCAGGTGGTATGGAAGGTAGATGACTACCAGAAGCTCCGCACCATCTCGAGCGTCCAGCTCCTGGACGTGCCCGGCGACGTGACCAAGGGCGAGATCCTCCGCTGAAGCGGCGGGCCTACTGTGAGCCGGGCGTCGGCCCAGAAGGCATGGTCGCAGTTGTAGCCGTCACCGCCGTCGGTGACGGCGCAACTCATCCGCGCCGTTGAGCGGGCATTCTACCAGCTTGCTCTCCTGCCCGACCCGCAACACCCCTGACTTCCACAACAAGAGATGTTTGGTCCAGCCGGAGGTGAGCAGGTTGAAGCGCCCACGAGCAGTCTGGGTTGTCCGAGCTACAGGGGCCTGTGCGCGTTCGGGTGTCATCCCTGGCCGACGTCCGATCGGCGCGTCCCGTGGCCGTGACGGCGCGCAGTGGGGCGCTGTAGTGGCGGACCTGGGGTGACGGTGGGCAGGCGCCCAAGAAGACCCGAGGCCGCTCTGGACCCGCCTCGGTGCCGGTGAGGCCGCTGCGCCCGAAGATAGGTGCCCTGGTGGGCAGTCTGGCGGGGCGCCGGCCGTGCCGGATGAGTGGTTCGGAGGGCAAGTCTCGGCCGAGTGGGTGCAGGCCGGAACTCACGTATTTATACCGGAAACTGCTTGACCTGCTTCCTGGTGCGTGATACTATACCGAGAACTACACTTGTCGGTATAAAACACGCATTGGGAGGCGGGAAGGATCGTCGACGTGACCGAGGTGCTCGATCACAATGAAGCCGAGGCGTTGCTGGCGGCGATCTCCACGCGGTATCCGACCGGCGCCCGCAACTATGCCCTTTTGCAGCTGATGCTCCAGACGGGTATCCGCTGCGGCGAAGCCCTTGCCGTGCGGGCGGCCGACATTCGGCAGGAGGAATGGCCGAACAACGGCGGGACCGTCAAGGTGTGGGTGCTGCGATTGCCCCGGCGCGCAACGAAGGGCCAGCAGGCCCGCCAGGGCATACCGATGGCGCCGGCGACGCGAGAGGCGATCGAGCGCTGGCAGGAGAAGCGAGCCAAGCTTGGCATACGGCGGGGCGGCCCGCTCTTCTGCACGATCTCGAGGGGTACGCGCATCCACGGCAAGCCGAGTGCGCAGGGCTTCGAGGCGGCCTCCCAGGTCACGCAGCTTCGCCCCGGTGAGCCCCTGGACTCTCGATACGTCCGCAAGATGGTCGCGGACATCGCAAAGAGGGCCGGGATCGAGCGCCGGGTACACCCGCACATGCTTCGGCACACCGCCCTGACGAACCTGTACGACACGACCAGCGATCTACGCATGGTGCAGGAAGTGGCCGGCCACACGACCAGCCGAATGACGGAGCGGTACACGCATGTGCATCCCCTCGCCGTCGCGCGGGCTATGGGCGCGATCGAGGAAGAGTGATGGGGGAGAGAGCGCCCAACTAGAGGTGGGGGGGCGCCCCTGGTGGCCGAAGATGGAGCAGGTGGATCAAACTACTGGGCAGGTCCACACACTCGATCACTCGCATTCCAGGCGGAGCGAGATCCGGGGTTCAGACCAATCGCCCTCAACGCGGACGGCGTCACTGTCCTGACATCATCAGAGGGCGGCAAGGCGGAGCGGTTCCCGACGCCAGACCCCTGCCTGGTACGGTGTGGTGGCCAGCCCCTTCTGCGTGCCTTCGGCCGTCACCTCCGGCCGGTCGGCGGTTGCCTTTGCACCACGCAGGTACGCGCCATCGCCGCAGGAACTCTCGAGGGAGGGCCGTGTGCGAAGTGTCGTTCAACTCCAGGGAGGAAACCCATGCGGATCCCCAGTCTGGCCACTGTGGTGCTTGCTTTCGCCTTGATGCCGCCCCTCCTGGCGCAGGATCTGCTCCGCGATGACTTCTCGGGGGGCCTCGGAAAGTGGACGGTCAGCAACCCGGCGGCGGTTCACACAGCCGGGCAAGCGGTTCGCATCGGCTCCGGCGGTAGCCTGGCCGCGGGAGACGCCACGTGGCGCGACTACACGCTCACGTTCCAGGCACGCACCGTGGACGAGCCCAAGGGCGACGGGCACTGGGGCGTGCACCTTCGCGCGGTGCCGAGGCCTGCCAGCGGCGAGCTCTACATCTTTGCCCGACCGGACCGCATCGCCGTCACCGGATCGGGCAAGACTGAGTGGTCCTTCCCGAACGCGCCGCCCTTCGATCGCTCGCTGCAGCACCAGTATCGGCTGACTATCACGGGCGCGCAGGTGCAGATCGAAGTAGATGGTCGCGTCGTCGGCACCGCGCACGACATCGGCAATGCCACCGGCGGCATCAGCCTTACGGCCTACAACTGCGCGGTCGAGATCTCCGATGTGACCGTTGCCGCGCTCGCGCCCGAGGCCGCGGTGTCCGAGCCCAAGATCCCCCTCGACCTCCCTGCTGGCACAGTAGCCCGGCCGGCCCTCGCCGACCTGCCGCGAGGCATCGACGCCGTCGTCCTCAACCCGACGGGCATCCGTCGCGTCAACGCGCCGGTCACGGTCGCGCTCACCTCGCTCTCGTTCCCCGACACGCCCAATCTGTCCAGTATCGTCGTCACGGACGCCCAGTCCGATACGCCGCTGCCGACGCAGGTGGACGATCTTCTGGGTACCGGCAAGATCCCGGCCCCCGGCACGCCCGGAGCCAGGTACTCACCGGAGCTAGCCTTCCTGGCGACGGTCGAGCCCTACTCGGCGCTCAAAGTGCGGCTCCGATACACGACCGCGACCGGCAGCTTCGCTCCCGCGGACGGTCCTTTGGTCACCGACGCCACCGGCGGGAAGGTGGTCGTGAAGAGCCCGGCCTATCGCGCGGAGTTCAACGATCAAGGCCAGTTCTCGTTCTCCCGGGCGGGGCTCAACTCGGCCGTGTTCCTCGCCACGCACCATCCCGTCGAGGAAGCGCTCGTGCTGCGCCGTACCGGGCCGGTGCGCGCGCTTTTCGTGACTCGGCGAGATATCAAAGAGAAGGCGCGCCTGACCCGGGTCATCGCGGCCTACCCCGACCAGGTGTACATGACGACCGCCCTGGCCGCGGCTAACGACCAGAAGGATGCCTTCGTCAGCCCGATCGGCGGCTTCTACTTCGACCTGCCCGGGTTGCGCAGCGTGGACAAGCTCCGCTACCACACGGTGGATGGCTTCACCGAGGATCCCGCTGGCGACAAGAAGCCGGCCGACAAGCTGTTCGCCGGCCAGAGCGCGCTGGCGTACGACCTGGTCGTGCCCGGGGCCAGTGTGGCGCTGGTGCGCCGCCAGCAGCCTGACTACACCCCCGGCATGGGGCTCATCGGCTGGCATGGCTACGTCAGCGGAGGCCTCGCCTTCGGCTGGCGCCCGCCGATCGCGGTGAAACCTGCCGTGCCCCACGTCCAGGAGATCTGGCTCGTACCGCACACGGGCGATCTCGCCGAGTTCGCGCGGATCGATGCCGAGTGCCGACAGTCACTGATCCTGGCCATCCCCGACGCCATCAAGTCGAGGGCCCGGACGCGCGAGGCCCAGATGCAGGCGCTGGAGACGGCGGCGGCAGGCCCTGAGGCCCCCGCCGTCCTGAAGGCGACGGCTCAGGCAGCCCTCGCCGGTTTCCACGAAGCCGCAGGCGCGCAGGATCCCGCTGATGCGTATCTGCGGGGCGAGAAAGCCCTCGGGGGCCTGGATCTGGCGGCGTGTGCCCGGGAGATCGAGAAGAAGCTCGCCGCCGAGGTGACGAAGGGCGGTCCCGCGGGCGATCGCGAGGGCGCTCCCTGGCGGTCGTTCATCGCCCAGGCACGCGTTTGCGCCGCCGCTGCGGCGTGGGACCTGGCCGCAGATCACGAGGCGCGCGGAATCGAGCGTCTGGCGCGGGCCGCGCAACTCGCTGGCCGGGCACGAGCCTATGCCGCTCACGCGCCGACCCGCGTCGCCCCCACAGCCAAAGCCGACGGGCTGTACCCCTACGTGACCTTCTCAGAGGGCGGGGGGAAAGACCAGGCCTATGTGGGCTTCGACGTCGGGCATTTCTGGGTGCCCTGGGGCCACAACTTCGCCGAGTTCGAGGTCGAGCCCAAGCCGGGAGAGTGGCGCTTCGGCGAGGTGGACAAGCTGTTCCGCGACCCGGCCGAGGCCGGCATCGCGACGATCCCGTTGCTGAACTTCAGCCCGCCGAGGTGGTGGACCAAGCAGTACGAGCCGCCCACCGATGCCGCCAACGCCCCGCCGGGCTCGACCGGCGACGCTAGGCTGGTCTCGCCGGCCCTGCTCGGCCGCGTGCCCGAGCACATGAAGCCCTTCGCCGAGTACATCCGGCAGGTGGCGTCCCGCTACGGCGCGCAGGGCAACATCCTGGCGTGGTCGGTCCGCAACGAGCCCGCCTACTATGAGTGCGGCGGCATCAACGGGCCGCTGATGCGCGAGGCCTTCGATAACTGGGTCAAGCAGCGCTATCGCAGCATCGCCGAACTCAACGCGAACTGGGGCGCCGCCTTCGCCGACTTCAAGAGCATCCAGTTGCCCGACAAGTGGGCTGACAACCCGGCCGCGTGGTATGACATCATGACCTTCAAGGCCGAGTGCCTCAACGGCGAGCTGAGCTGGGAGGCCGATATCGCCACCCAGAACAGTCCCGTGAAGCGTACCGGGGCGAAGTTCGTTCCCGCGTGCTCGGGGCCCCAGTCGGCACGCTCCGGCTATGGCGTGGACCCGTGGCTGACATCCGGAGCGCAGCGCGGAGTCGCCTTCTGCGACCTGTACCTGGATGACCAGCGCCAGTCAGCACTGCGTGCGGCGGAGCTGTCCTGGGGTGCTGGAGGCGTGCCGGTCGTGTCCTGTGAGACCGGCGCCTCCTCGCTGCCGGTCGAGCGACCCTACCGGTGGCACTACACTCCCGACCGCCGCGCCCGCTCCTTCCCCTGGATGATGCTGGGGTTCGGGCTGTACGGCACGCACTACTGGACCTGGTGCACCGGCGAGGAGTACTCCTGCCTCGACTGGGATAGCACACTGTGCGACTTCGGCCTCGAAGCCGCGCTGGCGAACCAGGAAATGCGGGCCTTGCGACCGGCTCTGACCGGCCTGATGCCGAGGGTGGACCTCGGCTTCCTGTATCCGCGGGCGAGCTTCCTGCAGGGCGGGCGGGAGGTGCTCGAGGCCTACAGCAGCATGTACGCCTCCCTGGTCCAGGCCGGCTATCAGGTGCGGCTGGTTGCGCCGTCCGACTTCGCCAGGGTCGCACCAAGTCTCTCGCACATCCTCGTCCCGCCGGCCGAGTACCTCGAGGCCTCCCTCGTCGAGCAGCTCCGCCGCTACGTCGAAAACGGCGGAACGCTCCTTCTGACCGGTGATCCCGGGGTGTACGACGAGTACACGCACAAACGCCCGGGCGGTTTGCAGACGCTTACTGGCGCGCAGGCAGGCGGGCCGCTGGCCGGTGCCGAGGGCCGTCTGCGGTTGGGCAAAGACGGCCTCGCCTTCGCGAACACGCCGGCCTGGCTCGTACTGAAGCCGGATGTGGCGCGGACGGTGGGCAACTACGGCGATGGCAGCGCGGCGCTAACCCGCAACGCTCAGGGCCGGGGCAGTGTGTACTGGCTGGGGATGAACGGCTGCCAGCAACCGGGCGACGGCGGGCGCGTGGCGCTCCCGGCAACCTGGAAGTTCGCCTTCGGTGACCAGTGGCCGCAAGCACCGGGCCAGGAGCAGACCAGCACCCAGGGACACACCGACCGCGGCATGGTCGAGCGCTGGTTCGCGCCGGAGTTCGATGACCGCAAGTGGGAGGACATGCCGGTGCCCGGGGTATGGGAGGAGCACGGCCACCCGAAGGTGGACGGCTGGGGCTGGTATCGTGCCCACCTCCGGCTCCCGCCCGAGGCGCGCGGCAAGCGGATGGTGCTCCTCGGCGACACGCTGGACGACCGGGGACGCGTGTACGTGAACGGGACGCTCGTCCAGGAGACCACCAACTGGGACGCCGTGTGGCGCGTAGACATCACACGCTACCTGCGGCCCGAGGGCGACAACGTCCTTGCCGTGCGGGTCGAGGACACGTGCCTGCTGGGCGGCATCCGGGGCGGCCTTGCGCTGGTGTGCCCCGACCTGCCCTCGTCGGGCGAAACGATCCTGCCGGCAGTGCTGGGCCTGGCTGGCGCGCACCGGACGCTCTCAGGCGGGTCTACGGGCGTCTACCGGCGGGTCCTGACCGACGGGAAGGGCGGCCAGTACCTCGTGGTGAGCAACTTGTCGGGCGCGGAGGCGAAGTTCGAGGTGACCCTCTACGGGGCCGCGCGGAAGGGAGCCGTCTACCTGGATCTCCTGAGCGGCACAGTGATACGGAGCCGCGACGCAGGCCAGGACGTGGTTCTCGAGATGCAGGTCGAGCCCGACGGTACCCGGTTCGTGAAGCTGTGAGGGGTGCGTGCGCTGAGCGGCAAGTGCATCCCGCTCCTGATCCGCCTGACAGTGCGGTCCTGGACCTCAAAGGATGACACCTGCGGGCCGATCGCCAAGGCTATCGGACCGGGCTGACCGTTGCCGTCGCCTGATCGCTGTTACGCCGGGTCGGGCCGGAGAGCGGGCGCCAGGTGGGTGCGAGCCGCACCTCTTTGAGGCGCATGGCGGCAAGGTCAGTCTGTGCAGGTTTGCCGACTAGGTAGCCCCGAGTTTGAGGCAATCCCCGGCGCCTCCCCGCAGGACGGCGTTGGCACGTGCAGATAGTCCCAGGAGGCGACTGCGAACAGCATCTTGCAGCGCCTAGCTGGGAATGCTATCATGCTCACATAGATGAGCATACGCTCATCCAAATGAGCAATGCGTTGGGGCATCCATCATGTGGCTGAGAGACCCTCTAAACGACCTGCTTTCGTCGGGCGCGAAGGTATCCATACTTCGCGTCCTAAGCGAGGTCAACGCCCCGCTGAGCGGTCGAGAGATCGCACGCCGGGCGGGCGTGTGGTCCAGCGCCGCTTCCAAGGCGCTGGGCGAGTTGACGGCCTCGGGCGTTCTCGACTGCCGAGACCACGGCCGGGCCAAAACCTACGAACTCGACCGCACCGATGTGGCGCTCGTAGCTCAGCTGCAACAGCTGTTCCGGGCGGAGGCAGAGCGATTTCGGCAGTTCGTATCCGACATGACCGAAGGGGTGCCCGAGGCCCTGTCGCTGGTCCTGTTCGGCAGCGAGGCCCGCAGGGAAGCCAACCCACGCAGCGACACCGATGTTCTGATCGTCGTGCCCAGAAAGACCCAGGCACTGGAGTCGCGGGTGCTGGACCTATGCGTGGATGTCGCGCACCGCTATGGTCTGGGCCTCGCCTGGCATGTGGCGGACCTCGCTGACTTGAGGGACTGGGGAGCTACGGCCAATCCCTTCTGGCTGAACGTTCAGCGCGAAGGCGTCGTCCTGCATGGCTTGACTATGGAGGCGCTGGAGCGAAAATGGCAACGTGGCAATCCTTCCTCAAGGAAGCGCGCAAGTTCCTCGAAGTCGCCCGCGAGTTCGACCGGCCAGGCTACGGCAGCCAGGCCGTGAGCAACGCGGTGCATGCGGTCATCGCAGCTAATGACGCGGTGTGCCTGCGTCTGCTCAACGAGCGGCCCGGCGGCGAGAGCCACATAGAGGCGGTCCGCGTGCTCACACGAGCGTGCAAGGGCACTTCGTGGGAGCACGAGGCGAGCCAGCGTGGGCAGCAACTCGCGCAGGTACTTCAGCAGAAGAACGTCTCACAATACCAAGGCGTCCCGCTGTCGGACGCCGTCGCTGGTCGGGTGCTGAAGCAGGCGGAGCGCTTCGTCGAGTGGGCTGAGAGCGTCCTAAGTTAGCCTGGAGCTTCAGCCTAGTCGACTACCCGTGCGGTCTCTGCCCTAAGTCGCCTGAACACCGACAGCCACGCTTTCCTCGACAGCCTTCGAAGGACTGGCGGAACCCCGCGTTTGGCGCGCCTGGCGTGCTCGGCGCAACTTGACCCGGCCCACAGATATACACATAAGCTCTCTTAGACGACAGCTCCCTCATAGGGCCGCTACGTGTGTCCAGGAGCAGCCGTCGCCTAAGATAGCTCACGTCAAGCGCTATGCCTTCCGCCTCACCGATGAAGCAGCTACTGAGCGCTGCCCTGACCTGCCCCCTCAGGCGTTCGGCGCATACGTTCAGAAGGCGAAGTCGAGCCGCGCCGTGAGGAACCGCTCGGTGGCACTGCAGCCGCCCTCAGGCCCGGCGTCCTGCGTACGCCGCGACCACTCCAGGTGCAGTGCGAGTTGATCCTGGGGGTAGTAGCGCCACCCGATGGTCCACCGGCTGACGTCGGCGTTGGCCCACGCCGGCGTGTCCACCTTGTCGTAGCGCAGGAACCCCACGTGGTCATAGGCGGGCATGTAGGTGAGTTCGGCAAAACCGCCGCGCCAGTCAACGTCCGCGGGCGCGTCGGCCCATAACGATCTGTCGTCGTTGCCCTTGAGCCACTCCAGCGCCAGATTGCAGTGGCCGTAGTTGAGGCTCGCGTCGATGCCATACCGGCTCAGGCTCTGGCGCTCCGCCTCGGGCTGCCCCTCCGGGCGAGCCTTGCCCCAGTAGCCCACGAGCCCCACCCGCTGGCCGACCGTCCAGCCTTCGCCGCGGCCGAAGACCTTGGCGGCGCGCACGTAGAAGTCGCTCGCCGTATCGCTCTGTTTGTTGGTGCCAGAGCCGTTGAGCCAGCCGGCCGCATACTCGAAGCCGTTCCGGCCCCAGCCGTAGACCTCGATGCCGTCCTGGTTATCCGAGAAGGCCACGCCCCTGGGCGGGGAGAAGTCGTAGATCTCATAGGGCGATACGCTGAGTGCCCGCTTGCTGCTGAAGGCCACGTACAGTGGTTCGAAGCGGCCCGCCCTGACGTTGAGCCACCGCGAGCCCCCAAGGTTGGCGAAGACGAGGTTCGCGCTCTCCAGTGTCCCTTCCTGGCCGACCACGCCGCTGGAGGCCGAGATGTGCGGCGGGTAGACAACCAGGTAGCTCATGTTCCGGCCCAGCACTCCGGCTGAGAGCAGGTCCAGGCCGTTGATCTGGAACTGGTTGACGTCCTCGGCGTCGGGAGTGTTCTCGAACTTGTCGTAGTTGTAGCCCGCGCTCGTGCGGGCCGCGAAGGGCGCGCCGCTCTCCAGCACCGTCTTCTCGTTGTCTTCCTGGCCCGGTAGCTGGTAGCCGTTGAGCCGGTACCGCCACCCGTAGTCATTCAGCCGCGGGAAGTTCGAGTGGCACATGGTGCAGTTGAACCCATACTTGCGGGCGAACAGAGGCACCGCCGACGCGGGAGTCCAAGTCGCCACAGCCAGTACTGCACAGAACCCGCCCGCCAGCACCAGTCTGAGTCTTCGGTTTGCCATCAGCCTTGTACCTCCCTCACTCCGGCAGCTTGGGCTTCGTGATACCGAGGGGAGCCCCGGTCAGAGCCTTCAGGAACTCCACCAGTTCGCTCCTCTCCCGGCTGGTCAGGTTGAGAGGCACGATCAGCAGGTCGAGGTTGGGGTTGGCGTTGCCGCCCCGATCGTAGAACGCGACCGCGGCCTCAAGAGTCTTCTCCGAGCCGTCGTGAAGGTAGGGCGCGGTGAGGGCAACGCTCCTGAGGGTCGGGGTCTTGAAGGCGCCAAGGTCGGCCAGGTTGTGCGTGACCTTGGAACGACCCTCGTCCTCGAACTTGCCCTTGCTGTACCCGGCCCCCACGTTGTGGAACCGGTTGTCGGTGAAGTTGGGCCCGCTGTGGCAACCGGTGCAGTGGGCCTTGCCGTTGAACAGGTGCAGGCCGCGGACGGCGGCGCCGCTCATCGCCGACCGGTCCCCCTGGATGTAGCGGTCGAAGGCCGAGTCGGTGGAGATCACCGTCCGCTCGAAAGCGGCGATCGCCTTGGCCACGCTTTCATCATCGGGACCCCTGCCGAAGACTTCCTGGAACTGCTTCACGTACCCGGGGATGCTCGAGAGCCGGTCTAGCGCCATCGGCATGGTCATCTGCATCTCGACGGGGTTCTGGATGGGTCCCAGGGCCTGGTCCTCGAGGTTCTTGGCGCGCCCGTCCCAGAACTGGAAGCGGTTGTACGCCGCGTTCAGGACCGTCGGCGAGTTGCGCGTGCCCTTGGCGTGTTCGACACCCTCCGACACTGGCTTCGGGTCGGCCCAGCCCTTATCTGGGTCATGGCACGTCGCGCAGCTCACCGTCTTGTCCTGCGACAACCGCGGGTCAAAGTACAGCTGCATGCCGAGCCTTATCTTGGCGTCGGTCTGGGGGTTGTCCGCCGGCACGGGCACTGGGCCCAGAAGACCATTGGCGAGGAACTGCTCGGCACGGAGTACGGGGTCGTGGAACACCAGAACAAAGCTCGCCAGGACAGCCGCAAGCATCGCAGATCTCTTCATGCCGTACCCCCCTGTGAAGCTGTCTCACACCGACTTCGGCGCCATTCCGGATGCAGCGCCGCTTCGTCTGCTGGCGACCTCTGCCCGTTGCCCCGGCACGAGGCCACCGCCCAAGCATCCCATCAAGTCTGAAGTCATTTTTGGTTATACCACAGTGGGGCTCGGTAGTCGATCTCCAGCGCTGCCGATAGTCTGAACCCCAGATCTTGGTCCACCTGGGAGAAGAGTAGTTGGAGGTTCCGCTGCTGCTTCCGAGTCTGATCCACCTGTAAGCGCTCTTCCATCGAGACTAGGCGTGTCCTGCACGCCAGAGTCAAGCCACCAATTGCGGGCGGCATTACTCCGATCCCATCAAGACATAAGGAAGGTTAGGCGACGCTGTATCTGCGTGGGGCGAGTCCTTGACATTACCCGGCACTTGCCTGTTTCACCTATGGTCTGATCGCCTGTTGTCCCCTGCACTACTCCAAGAGCTTACGCAGATCCCTAGCCGTCATGCCCAGATCCTTGCCGAACTTGTCGAGCGCCGCCGTCAGAGCGCTTTCGTCCAGCGACGCATTCCCGGGCCACCGCGCGAACGGGTTGCCGTGCAACGTCAACAGCGCCCAGCTGGGCCACAGGTGCGGCCTCTGGGTGCGTGCCATGTACTCTATCACCCGGCGCGCCTTCACGAAGCGCGTCTGCACATCGTCGCCATTAGCGGCGTGGAGGGCCACGCCAAAGAACGCCCCCAGCCAGTCGCTAATCGGGAATGCGCTGGCGATGACCGCCTCTGCCCCCAGGCGCAGGAACTCCCCTGCCAGGTCCTCACGCACCCCACCGAACGCTCTCGTGCGTCCCGTCATGCAGGAGCTGAGAATGACCACGGCGCCGTCCAGGCGGCCGCCCCAGTCGCGCAAGGTCCAAGTACCGAGGAAGCCATCGGCAAGGCACAGGGCTTCCTCGCCGTGGCCTCTTCGGTCCGCGACGGGGGTGAAGAGATGGTGTGCGTCCACCACCGTCCCGTGACCGGTATAGTGGACCATGTCGGGTGACCGGCCTAGGGCGTCCAGCACGTTGAGCACGGTGGCCGCCGTGCTGAATGTGCCTCCCATGCTAGTGACCTGGAAACCTTCACCCTCCAGCAACGAGCCGACCCTCTCCCCCTCCAAAGCCGCGCTAGGCAGAGTCCGCTGTGGGTCGGCCACTTGCGGGTTAGCCACTACGAGCGCCTCTGCGTTTCCGTCGCCGCTGTCACCGGCGGCGAGCCGCGCGATGGCCAAGGCATGGATCCCGGCTACGCGCGGCAACGGCCGCGCCAGGCCCAGGTAGTCCCCCGCACCGTTTCCGTACCGCAGTATCTCAAAGGGGAAGCTCCCCCAGGGGTTATCCGGACTGACAAGCACCTCTCCGGCCGGGCCCACCTGGGCCGGCTGCAGTGTCTCCTGGATGAACCCCGGGAGGGCCACCCACGCGATGGCTGCAGCATCCCCGACCATCCCTGCAAGCCCTGATGCTCGGGAGGTGGCGCCCACGAAGAGAGCATTGGACCACTGCTCAAAGGCGCTCGCAAGCGGACCCAGACCGGCGCCGAACTCATCGGCACATTCCCACCTCAGGCAGGGCTCCCGCGTGCTGAGTACGGCAAAGAGCGTACCTCCAGACAGATCCTGCACGATCAGCACGGACAGGTCGTGCCCCAAGCGCTCCTCCGTATCCCTGAGGGTCTGGACGGCGGCCGCCAGTCCGCCCTCGGGATCCTCTCCGGTCGCCCGGGCATCACCCGCACGCACAGCCGCCAGGTGGCGGAACATCCTGTCGGGGTCCGTGTCGGCGCGGCGAGCCATATCTGACAGAACCGCGCTATAGGCGCCCCTAACCTGGCCTTTGGTCAAGTGGCGCTGCGCCTCCGGTATCACCGGGTCCTCGGCAGCCATGACGGACTTCTTTGCGACATCCAACGCCTCACTGTTCAAACCCCTCTCCTGGAGGACGTGGCCCAAGTTGTTGAATGTGGCCGCCATGTAGGGCCGGTAGATGCTCGGCTCCGCCGCGGCGAGCTGCTCGTAGATGCCCAGCGCTGCCTCGTAGGTCCTCTGCGCCTCGGCAAACGCTCGCTGCGCGGAAAGCACGTTGCCCAGGTTGTTGAGCGTCCCAGCCAGGTAGGGCTCGTAGATGTGCGGCTCTGTCGCAGCGAACTCCTCGTGTATGTCCCTTGCTTCCTCGAAAGCCTCCTGGGCCTCCAGAAACACCCGCTGCTCGAAAAGCACATTGCCCAGATTGTTGAGGGCGGCCGCCAACTCTGGGCGATAGATGTGTGGTTCCGTTGCGGCGAGCTCCTCGTATATGTCCCGTGCTTCCTCGAACGCCCTTAGTGCCTCCGGAAAAGCCCGCTGTTCCTTAAGGACGTTGCCCAGGTGGAGAAGCGAGGCCGCCACCGCGGGGCGATAGATCTGTGGCTCCGTCGCGGCGAGGTCCTGCCGGATTACCAGAGCTTCTGCGCAGGCCTTCCGAGCTTCCGGAAACGCCCGCTGCGCGGAGAGCACGATACCCAGGTTGCTGAGTGTCCTAGCCACTTCGGGGCGGTAGACATGAGGCTCGGCAGAGGCGAGCTCTTGGTATATGTCCCGCGCTTCCTCGCAGGCCTTCCGCGCCTCCGGGAACGCCCGCTGTTCTCTAAACACGTTACCCAGGTTGCTCAGCGTGGTCGCCACGTGGGACCGGAAGATCAGCGGCTCTGTAGCTACGAGCTCTTGGTATATGTCCCGCGCTTCCTCGCAGGCCTCCCTCGCCTCCACGAACGCCCGCTGCTGCCAAAGCACGGTTCCCAGATTGTTGAGCGTCATAGCCACGTGGAGCCGGTAGACCTGCGGCTCCGCCGCGGCAAGCTCTTCGTAGATGTGCCGCGCTCCCTCGTGAGCCTCTCTCGCCGCCGGAAACTCGTGCTGGTCCCCGAGGATGTTGCCCAGACTGCTGAGCGTCATGGCCACTTGGGGCCGGTAGATGTGCGGCTCAGCAGCGGCGAGCTCCTGGTAGATGTCCCGAGCTGCCTCGCAGGCCTTCCGTGCTTCTGGAAACTCTCGCCGTACTCCCAGCATGTTGCCCAGATTGTTTAGCGTGGCGGCGACGTAGGGTCGGTAGATGTGCGGCTCGGCAGCCGCGAGGTCTTGGTAGATGCCCCGTGCTTCCTCGAACGCCTTCAGCGCCTCCGGAAACACACGCTGCTCTTTGAGCACGTTTCCCAGGTTGTTGAGGGTGGCTGCTACCTGGGGGCGGTAGATGTGTGGTTCCGCTGCAGCGAGTTCTCGATAGATGTCCCGTGCTTTCTCGAAAGCCTCCTGGGCCTCCAGAAACACTCTCTGTTCGAAAAGCACATTGCCCAGGTCCCTGAGCGTGCCTGCCACGCCGGGAAGGTAAACGCTCGGCTCCGTCGCGGCGAACTCCTGCCGGATAGACAGCGCTTCCGTGCAGGCCTCCCGCGCCTCCGATAGCGCTCGCTGCTCGCAAAGTACGATGCTTAGCTTGCTGAGCGCATTGGCCACATACGGCCTGTAGATATGCGGCTCCAACATGGCGAGCCCGTGGTAGATGTCCCGGGCTTCCTCGTGGGCCTTTCGCGCCGCCGGAAACTCGCGCTGTTCCCTGAGAATGCTGCCCAGGTTGTTGAGCGCCATGGCCACGAGGGGCCAGTAGATGTGCGGCTCAGCAGCGGCGAGCTCCTGGTAGATGTCCCGAGCTGCCTCGCAGGCCTTCCGTGCATCCGGAAACTCCCGCTGCTCTCTAAGCACGGTGCCCAGGTTGTTGAGTGCGGCCGCCACGTAGGGTCGGTAGATGCGCGGCTCGGCAGCCGCGAGGTCTTGGTAGATGCCCCGTGCTTCCTCGAACGCCTTCAGCGCCTCCGGAAACACACGCTGCTCTTTGAGCACGTTTCCCAGGTTGTTGAGGGTGGCTGCTACATAGGGCCGGTACCTCTCCGGCTCCGCCGCAGCGAGCTCTCGCCGGATGGCCAGCGCTTCATCGTAGACCGTGCGAGCCGGCAGGAACGCCCGCTGCTCTGAAAGCACGTTGCCCAGGTTGTTGAGTGCCATGGATAAATCGAGGCGGTGGACGTTCGGCTCCGCATCAGCCAGTTCCCGCTGGATGGCAAGCGCATCTTTGTGGGCACGCTGCGCCTCCGGAAACGCCCTCTGCTTCCGAAGTACGATGCCCAGGTTGCTGAGCGTCCCGGCCAAGTAGGGCCGGTAGATGTTCGGCTCGGCAGAGACGAGCTCTTGGTATATGTCCCGTGCTTCCTCGTGGGCCTGCTGCGCCTGCGGAAGCTCCCGCTGCGCAGAAAGCACGATGCCAAGGTTGCCAAGCGTCCCAGCCAAGTAGGGCCGGTAGATGTTCGGCTCGGCAGAGGCGAGCTCTTGGTATATGTCCCGTGCTTCCTCGTAGGCATCCCGAGCCGGCTGCCACGCGGCTGCCCGGGCCAACCCAGTGCCCAGGCTGGAGAGAAGTGCCGCTACCACTTCGGGGAACGCCGCCTCCCTCGCCGCCTCGATGCAGGCTCGAGACGCCGTCTCCGTAGCATGCATCGGGTTTGTCTCGTGTTCAGGACGAGACTTGTGGATTGGCCCCAAGAGCTTGGCCTCCGTGCACATGACGAGAAGCCGGACGGTCATCCGAGACAGCACCGGCTCGCCGGCAACCGCACCGAGAAAGGCCTCCCCCTGGTCCTGTGGAAGGCCCCCATCTCGCACCAGAAGATCAAGCAGGTCACGTGTCGGCCCCTCCGGGGCAGCCGCTGCTGCCTTCGCGAGTGCCTCCTTGTCGCCTAGAGCCAGGTACGCTCGCACATAGGTGATCCAGTCGGCCATCTGTTTGGTCTCCAAGAAAGGCGGCGGTCTGCCCCTATGCAGATACCAAGATCCGTACGGGGACGATCACCGTTAGTGCGTGCCCTCGGGCCGGGCCGCCTGCAAGCGCCGTCTTCCGTATGGCTGAGGCGCGTCCTGCATGCCTAGCCCGAGGGTATCGGCATCAACCCGTGCTGCACCGATCTCACCGGACATAAGTTAGGTTAGACGATGGTGCCGACGACCGCCGCGAACTCGGGCATCTCGATCCCCCACAGCACGCACGGCCGCCCGGCATCGATCTCACGCTTGGCGATGTCGAGCCGCACGGCCTCACCGGGGGTACGGTCGTCCTTTGCGGAGCTGTCGCCCATCCTGAATTCGAGGGTCGAGCGGCCGAGGTTGCGACAGCCGGCGGTGAGTTCCTCCCACGGGACGAACGTGGGGCCGGATACATCGACGGTCGAGTTCACGTACATGTGGAAGGCGTAGCCGCTCTGCCCGGCGACATCGACGTTGTCGCAATCGATGCCGAGGGCGCGGAGGCAGGCGGTGACGGCGGTGACCCAGGTGAGCCAACTCGGCTGGATATCGATGTTGAGTGGCACGCGCTTGGCACCACCCTCATCTCCCCAACCGATAGCTCCCGCCCCGGCCGCGGCAGCCGCCATCGCCACAAACCGTCTCCTCTCCATCACCCTCACCTCCCAACCTTCCGGCTAAGGCACACGTCCCGTCGGCGTACTCGCGGGCTTCCAGCCCGCGGGGGTGGATGCGCTGTGGTTCCCCTCAGTTGCTATCCTGTCCGCCATCGGTCGTCCCGGGCTGCCCCACGGTCCTCAGCAGCGGCGGAAGCGAGTCCCTGTGCAGGAAGGCCTGCTTCGCGCTCTCAAGCATGGCAGCCAGTGCCGCCACAATCGCGTCTATGGACCCCTGTGGCCTGCCAACACCGGACAGCAGGCTACGCACTTCGCGCATCAGAGCGGGAGAACCCACGCACGTGTCCGCCTCCACGAGGGCCGCCCCCAGAAGGTCAGCCACACTGTCTTCGGGACCTAGGAGGGCGAGCACGCAGCGCGCCCAAGCTTTGTCGTCGACGCGGCACAGCATCGCCCCGACCGTCCAATACGCCGCAGCGTCGTGAAGGCCTCGCCTCGATAGAACATCAGCCAGCCAGCACCAGGCCTCTCCGCAAAGAGGGTCAGCAGCGATGGCTTGTTGAAGAATGGCCACCTTCTCGCCCTCGTCGTCCGCCAACGAGGCCTTCAGAACGGCCTCCTCAGCGGCGGATGGGTCCCGCGTTACTCGCTCGCCACAGCACGCAGCAACAATGGCAGAGACCTGACCTCCCATCATGGCCGACGCGAAAGGCGCCTTCGCTTCGGATAGATACGCACTGAACTCGGCGCTTGCCTCGCCAAGCATACCGGCGTATAGCAGGCTCTCGGCTCGTAGCGCTCGAACCGGGAGCCTCGTCTCCCCCAGGTCCACAGCTTTCAGGAAGGCCAAGGCCGCCCACCGGTACTTCCCGAGCATGAACAGGCAACCCCCAACTTCAGCCCACCAGTAGCCCCTAGCGAGATACGACTCGTCTGTCCGCGCCGCTAGAGCGTAGTGTTTGGCGCCATCCCGCGGAAGCCCAGCACAGCGCAGGCCGTTGGCGAGGCTGTAGTGCAGCGCACCGACGTTGGTCCCCTCTCCAGCCTCGATGAGTCCCCTCAGCAGCGACCTGTGCTCCTCACCGTATCGGCGAAGGCCCGATACCCAGGAGCCAACGGGCACCGCCGACGCCAGAACTTGTGCTCCGCCCAGGTTACCCGCCCGCAAGAGCGCGCCGGCGAGCATCAAGGCGTCAGCCTGCCTTCCAGCCTCACCGAACCAAGAGCCCACCGATGGCACCGACAACATGGCTTGCACGGGCGCGGACATGTTCTCCGAGTCGCTCGCCAACTCGACGATCACATCAAGAGCGGCCGCCCTTAGCCCACCGTCGTACAGCAAGAAAGCCGTGCAGGCCTTCATTGCCTCCAGCATCTCACGCAGAGATGGGCACCATCCGTCCGTGGCCGCGTAGACGCGGACGACTTCGCCAGCAGCGGTTACGAAGGCCAAGCGACGTCCACCTTCCGCGAGCCTGACGATGCCGTCCCAGCGCCCTGCACCGGCAACCGACAGATGGCGTGCAACCGGACCCGTGCCCACCCAACTATGAAACTCCCGAAGCGCCTCCTCTGCCTCGCCGCTCGCCTCGTCGGCCTCCAGCCACAGAAGGTAGGGCTGACCGGGCGACTTGCCGTTTTGAATGTGACGGCACCTTTGCCGGACTTCGCGCTCTAGGTCCGCGGCGGCGGTGTCCTCGAGTCGCCTGGCCAGCGAAAGCGTCGCGGTCTTCTGCGAAAGCCACTTCCGCCTCTCCGTAGGGTTCAGACGCGCGTAGACGTCCGCAACCCACTCGAAGAAGAGACGCCCCCCACTGTCGCCGAGGACCACTAACATCACAGGGAACGGGCACGCCAGGTACTCTCTCAAGTCCTCGGTCTCGAAGGAGTAGCGCACATATTCCACATCAGGCGCGACGCCCCCCTTCCCCTTCACCTGTGCGCCGAAGAAGAACGGGGTGGACTCCTCACGTGGATCGAAGATCTGGACCTGGAAGTCGAGCCCGTAGTCGGGCTCCTGCTTCCTGGACACCCAGGGGTGGGGAATCCACAAGTCGAAGGCCTTCTCGGCGTCTCTACCGCGCTGATGGGACTTTGGGTTCTTCGCCATGCTGTTCACCTGACCCACGCCCAGGCTGACCCGCGCGGGGCCCGACCAGATGTTACCCCAACTCCGTCCACATCCTCCTATCCGTAATCCTGTACTGTATCGCCTCGGCCACGTGCGCCGTGCTGATCGCCTCCACCCCCTCCAGATCCGCCAGCGTCCGCGCCACCTTCAGCACCTTGTCATGCGCCCGCGCGCTCAGCGCGAACTGGTCCATCGCCGCCCTCAGCAGCGCCTCCGCCTCCCCGCTCATCTTGCAGAACTCCCGCGCCGCCCGCGACGACAGGTCCGCATTCTTCGCGAAGGGCGTCGCTTCGTACCGCGCCGACGGACTCTCCGGACCTGCACTCGACAACAGGTCCAGGTTGGATGTCCCTATAGATCCGACCTACCCCGGCCCCTGGATCTGGGTCACCGGCAAGCGCAGTCTTCCGTCTGGCCGAGGTCGCTCCTGCACGCTCTCACAGAGAAGAGGGGCCCCGCGCCCATGAGCGCATAGGGAGGGTGGCCGATAGCATCTCCGAGCGAATGAAGGCTTCGGTTTGAGGCAACCAGGACGCCCCGCAGTGGCTTTCAGGGGGTTCCAGGACGCGCTTGGTCTAACGCTATTGACTGTTTGCGTCAGGTGCATTGGGCGACGTAACGCCCGGGTCTGACAAACCCTCCCGTCGGCCCGGCTCTTGGTTGTACGGCACTGGCGGACAAGCCCTCTTGGCATGGCCTCTCGCCCACTTTGGGATGGCACCACGTCGGGGCCGTGCTGACACCCGATCTGGATGTGGCTGAGCCAAGCTCGTGCGGCCATCAGACCACCTCTTCGGGGCATTGATCCGCCTCAACGTGGCTGGCAGGTGCACCATGCCTGTCGCAGAATTCCGCCAACATTCGGAGGGCGGAGGAGGAGTGGCGCATGGCGAAGACGAGGGTCTTCATCAGTTTCGATCACGATCACGACACCGCCATGAAGACGATGCTCGTTGGCCAGTCAACACTTCGGGACTCGCCCTTCGAGGTCGCCGACTGGTCGCTGAAGGAGGATACTCCGGACTGGGAGCAGGAGACCCGAAAGCGCATAAAGCAGTCAGAGGTCGTGGTCGTCATCGTCGGCGAGCACATGGCGACAGCCACAGGGGTTAGCAAGGAGATCAAGATCGCTCGCGACGAGAAGGCCCGCATGTTCGGGCTGAGGGGCAGGGCAGACAAACCATGCCCGGTGCCGCAAGGGTACCCGACGGTCTACGCTTGGACCTGGGACAACCTGAAGAAACGGCTCGCAGGAAGATGACGTGGCAGATCTGCCTGCCGAGCCGGCCTCGGAAGCCCTACTCTTCTTCCTCAAAAAAGAGCTCTTCGTCCTCCTCCATCTCCAGCTCTTCGAGTTCCTCTTTATCTTCCTCTTCCCCGAGTTCCAGCGTCGCCATGTACTGCTCGTAGGTCAGCAGGTCGTCGGAGGTCTCCTTCGGCTTGACGGCGATGAGCCAGCCGGCGCCGTAGGGGTCCTCGTTGATGGTCTCAGGCGCGTCGATGGCCTCATCGTTGCGCCGGGTGACGGTGCCCGTCGTCGGCGCGATCAGGTCTTCCACTGCCTTCGCCGATTCGATGCTCCCGAAGGGTTCGCCGCGGACTACTTCCGCCCCGAGTTCCGGCAGCTCGACGAAGATGATCTCGCCCAACTCGTCCTGCGCATAGTCGGAGATCCCGACCACAAGATCCTCGCCATCCTCTCGCACCCAGCAATGCCCTTCGTCGAATCGGAGGTCGTCAACGTCCATTTCCTTTCCCTCCTTGCCCGGCCGTGCCGGAGCCAGTCTCCTGGCTTGAATTCAAACCGCCCTGTGCGGAGTATGAAGGGTTGTTGGCGGGGATTACCCACATCAACTGCGTGTCTTTTCTTCGCCGGATGAACAACCGCCCATCGGGCCTCTGGGTTCTCCACAAGCGCCGCCACCACCTGCTCGGCCTCGGCTCCGCGTCGGCCCTGTGCCCTGTCGGCTAACGTCCCTTAGACGACGCCAGGTGCGGGCTCGGCCAACGCTCCCGTCGGCGCAAAGTTTGCGTGGTCGGCACCGGCGGACAAGCCCTCGTGGCCATCCCTCTCGCCCACTTTGCGTTGTGCCCAAGTCAGGTCCAGACTGACCTTCAACCTGAGTCCGGTTTCGGGGGCAGGGGTCACGGGAGGATGAGACAATAGGTTACCTATTATAGACGAATATATACCTAGTGCCACCATGTCTACACGCGATTATGGTTGCGCAGGATAGATAAACAACCATGAATGAGACCTTGTCCAGCCCCTTCGGGTCGAGCCCAGATCGGGTCTATAATCACCTTCAACCCAGACCTGTTTTCGGGGCAAGGACAACAAATGCGCGCAAGCAAGGTCGACAAGATCGCCCCGTCCCCGCCCAGCAACCACCGAGGCCTCGATTGTCCCATCCACCGAACCGCCGCCCTCATGCCATCCATGACCGAGGCGGAGTTGGCGGATCTGGCACAAGACATCGCCGAGAACGGGCTTCTGCATCCGATTGTGTTGTGCCGCAACGGCCACCGTGGGCACCAGGTTCTCGACGGTCGCCATCGCCTGCTGGCGCTCAAGAGCCCGGTTTGTCGACAGGCTGGCATTGAGCCCAAGTTCGTGGTCTGGGAGCCGACAAACGGGCAGACGCCTCTCGAATACGTCCTGAGCGCGAACCTCAAGCGGCGGCATCTCACCGTTTCGCAAAGGGCAGCGCTGGCTGTCCATATCCTGCCGATGCTGGAAGTCGAAGCGCGGGAACGAAAGCGGGCGGGTGGCAGGGACCTCCCGGTAAATTTGCCGGAAGGTCAGCCAGCCGGACAAGGGGACACCCGTGACCAGGCTGGGACGCTCCTTGGCGTGTCGGGGAAGTACGTCTCCACCGCCAAGCGGGTGCGCATGGAAGACCCCGACGTCTTCGAGCATGTTCTCTCGGGGCACCTTGGCCTGGAGCCCGCCCAGCAGATGCTGGAGGTCCCAACTCAGGATCGT
>PMZA01000143.1 GCA_003170595.1 Armatimonadota bacterium | reverse complement strand
TTGGTGGGGTTCGTGTTGTTGTCGTTGTTCCTGGTTTGCGTCGTAAGGAAGTTCAGTCGATAGAAGAGCAAACCAAAGACGCCGACGGGCGCGGGGTGGTAACACCGCCGCACCAGGTCCTCCGCGCGAAGGGTTGTCGGAGGGCGTCAGGGGATGCGCTCAGGAAGGAGCAAACGGACGGACACGCCACGGACCAGGGCCCGCATCGGCGGCCTTGGCAACATAGTTGGCTACTGAGTACGGGAGATCCCTCCGAGGTAGGCCGGGTTCCGCGCGCCTCACCCCCAGGAGGTCCCCACGCCCTCCGCACCGAACCTCCCGGCATCACTGACCGGAGGTCTACCAACATGCTCGCCTTCGCCGCTCTTCTTTGCGCCGTTCCGTCCGCCGCCCCGCGCGACTACCGCTTCGACGGCTCCATCTCCCGCCCGGTCCTGGAGAACTACCTCTCCCGCGCCGTCACCTTCATGGACCTGCTAAAGGGCGTCGGCAACGTGGACGACAATGTGCGCATGGTCGCTAACACGGGCGTCAAGTATGCCGGGCGGGCCATCCTTCTCTGGGGCGGCGAGGAGACCCTGCCGGAGATACTGCCCCGGGCCCGCGAGATAGCCAGCCGGCTGCATGAGGCCGACCCGGACCTGATCCTGCAGGGCTGCGTGTTCGAGATCGTCACGCCGAGCGTGGAGAAGCTGCCCATTCCCGACTGGGTCTTCGCCGGGTTTGGGCTCAAGCCCCAGAAGCGTAACTTCCGCTATGACGCGATGCTCTTCCCGGGTGGACGCTTCCGCGACCAGTGGGGCAAGGACGCGTCGGTGCCCGACATCTGCCGGCTTGAGACGCAAATGTGGTTCTACTACGCCGCGTGCTGCTACATCGACATCGGCTGCGAGGCGATCCACTTCGGCCAGGTGCATCTCATCGGCGAGCAGGACCAGGGCTGGCGGAACTGGTGGGACATGCTGTCGCGGGTCCGCCAGTACGCGAAGACCCACGCCCGACGCCACTTTGTCCTCTGCGACGCCCACACCCACGGCCTCTGCACTGATGGCGACAAGCTGCTGTTCGACCTGCACGCCTATCCGCTGCGCATCAAGGACATCGTCGATCGCCCGCAGGAGGGGGAGCTGCAGGAGGGGTACGTGGACAGCATCTTCGGCAGCGGCGGACCCGCAGGGTCGCCCGGGAGCCTGGGCGGGGTGACGCCCAGCGGCTGGCGCTGCGACCACCTGCCCTACATCGTGGAACTGGACAACTTTGGCGTCAGCGACAAGCCGGGGACGCACGTCGGCGGCTGCTGGGCCTGGGGCTGGGACGAGATCTGCTGGTTCGCCCACCAGCCGGAGGCCTACCGCAACTCGTGGCTCCGCTATGCGCACGACTGGATCCGCCAGCACGATCCGAACGGGCACCTGCAGATGCCCGCGAGCCGGTGCATGGCCAGCCCGGTGGGCAAGATCGACCGGTACTTCGCCAATACTCAGAGCGCCGCCACGCCCGACGGCTTCAGCCAGGAGGAGACCATCAAGGCTATCTGGGCATCCGAGTAGGACGGGTGAGCGGCCTTCAAGAGCTACCGGATGAGGCCTTGGGGTGGCCGGGTCAGATGCCGTCGGGGGCGGTTCTGATGCGGTAGCTGACCTGCTTTAGCCTCTTTCCGCCTGGCTTATCCAGCATTGTCAGCGTCAGGGTGTGCGGGCCGGAGCGGAGGGTCGAGCAGTCTAGCCGGCAGTCGTAGGTTCCGGCCGCGGCGGAGTACGCGAGAACCTGGTCGTCGAGACTGTATTGCACCACTGGCGCGATGGTCCACGATTTCGCCCACGCCGAGAGATGGACGGAGCCGGACAGGGTCTGGCCATCGGCCAGCCGCTCGATGTACGCAGGGAACGGCCCTGCGCGATCCTGCGGGCCGGCGAGGAAGTAGTCGGGGGCGATGGCTCGCCGGTAGGCTGCGAGGACCTGAGGGTTGTCGGTCAGCAGGTAGTTGTTGAAGGGGCGTCCGGTGGCGTTGCCGGCGAGATTGTTGACATCGTAGTAGCAGATGGCCTTGAGCCTCGGGTACAGGCGCGGGAGGCAACCGTAGAGTTGGCCCAGGCGCCTAGCGGCGAAGGAGTAATCCGGGCGGCCGAGAGCCTGGGAGTAGTGGGTAACCCCGGTCTCGCAGATCATGATCGGCTTGCGGGCCGCGTAGCGGCGGTAGACGTCGGCAAACAGGTCGGCGGGGTTCTCGCGCTCGGCCGATGCGTTGGGATTGTTGTTGTGGATCGCCACCACGTAGGAGTTCACGCCGACCCAGTCCACGTAAGCGTCGCCGGGGTAGTAACGGTCGATCGCGGGGACGGGCGTGGCGTTGGGACACCAGACCATGACCACCTTCGGCGCCAAGCGCGCCATCACGTCATGGACGAGGCGGAACTTCTCGATGTAGAGAGCGGGATCGCCGTTCCAGTTGACCCAGTCCCCGTTCATCTCGCTGCCCCAGCGCAGAAAGATCGGGGTATTGAGGGCGCCGAGGGAGCGGGCCCAATCATCGAGTTGGCGCCCGGCGGTTACCCGCCCCAGTCCGCAGTCGGGCTCGCACGCGGCCTGAAGCCACGGCCCCTCCGGGCGGCAGAGATCCAGCATGTCGGAAGAGATGCTGCAGTGGCGGCCGTAGTCGTAGAAAAGGGCATGGGGCTTGCCGGCAAGCTTGCAGAAATCCGCGAAGCTCGCATCGACATTTCGATCCTGGAAGCAGTTGACCCCGATGTAGCAGCCGTAGACGGGCTCGGCTTTGGCGCCGGTGTAGAAGGCTCGGAGTTCCTCCGGGGAAGCGGAGCGCTCGCGGAAGCCGATCAGGGCTGGCTCGTACTGATCGGCCTTGCTGTCGAAGATGAGGGCGGCCTGCTGGTCGCCGACCTGGCGGTAGTGTGCGGCGGTTCCTCGGTAACAACGGGCGGCGCCTGCATAGTCTCCGGCGGCGGCGAGGGAGCTGGCTAGAGCGCGTTGGTCGGCGGCCGCATGTGTTGACGCGGCGCACGTCAGTAAGGTCACGAGCAAGATTGCGGTTCTCATGAGTGCCGGTCTGCGGACTCGCTAACGGCCACCTTCCCGGGGGCGTAGAAACTCCCCGGTATCATGGTACCCAGGGAGCTATGCTGCCGCACCTCCTTGTGTTGCACTCGGCACCGCGCCACCAGCATTTTGTAGTGCTCCCCGAGTATGACCCACCCGTGATGGGGCTTCTTTGGCCGAATGGGGCAGATCCCGCGCCGCAACACCGGTCTGTTCGCGCCAATCGCCACCGTCGTCTAGTCACCCCTAGGAAAACAGACCCGGGGCTCGGTCAACCCTCCCTTTGGCACAGCTCTTAGGTATTCGTCACCAGCGCACTATCCCCCTTGGCCGTACCTCCTATCCCCTTGGGGTGGAGCCTCGGCCAGCACTGCGCTGACATTCAACCGGAGCCGACTGCCGGGGCAAGGTCAAAGGACACCTGCCCCTAAGAGCGGTACCACCATTCTGCTGCCAGGTGGACCAGGTTTCGGGGTTCAGACCAGCCGGCCTTGTGCGAACTAACCGCCGCCGTACCTGAACTCATCCTCATCCCAGCTGCGTGCTCTACTGCGTACCCCAGATGACGGCGTGCTGGGCTCCGGTTGAGATGGCGCTGTATCCCACCACCTGCCCCGAGGCGTTGATGCCGGTGGCGATGCTGGAAGGCACCGCCGACAGCGTGCCCAGGTCGCTCATCGTCCCGCCGGTATACAGGAACGCGTTCTGAGCTCCGGTTGAGGTAGTGCCGTACCCCGCCACCTGCCCGGTATTGTTGATGCCATAGGCCCAACTGACGATGCCGCTCGGCAGCGTGCCCAAGTCGGTCATCGTCCCGGCCGAGTACAGGAACGCGTGCTTTGCTCCGCCCGAGGTAACGGAGAGCCCCACCACCTGCCCCGAATCGTTGATGCCATAGGCCTGGCTGGAAGACCCACCCGGCAGCGTGCCCAGGTCGGTCATCGTCCCGGCCGAGTACAAA
>PMZA01000217.1 GCA_003170595.1 Armatimonadota bacterium | reverse complement strand
AAGGTGAGGGGGGTGGTGACGGGGAGGATCTTGGTTGGGTCGAACTGCGCCTCTATCTCCGTCCCCACGAGCACGCCCAGCACCGATGCCCCCGCCAGGAACGGATGGCCGCCGCAGCCCTGTCCCGTCTCCGCGTTGTACCACTCGTACGGTCCGCCCTCGCCCGCCGATGCCTCCAGGAACTTGTCCGCGATCAGCGCCGCCTCCTCGCCATACCCGTAATCTGCCAGGCCGTGGGCGAACATGTAGTTCCAGTGCGGCCACATCCCCCCGCGCCAGTTGCAGTGCCCCGGCCCCAGATAGTACCGCTCGTCGCTACCCGGCGGCGGTTGGTGGAACTGCGTGTAATCCGGGTCGCTGCGGGCGTAGCTGCAGACCGGGAAGGCGGTCGCGAACTCCTCCGGGTTGCGGAGATGCCGCTCGACGAGGGCCCGCGCCTGATCGGGCGTGGCGATGCCTGCCCAGAGAGGGATGAAGGTCGCCGCCGATTTCACCTGCATGGGCTCGCCAGATCGTGCGTCGCGGTCGAAGTACATGCCCTCCTCCTCGTCCCAGAGAAGCTCCTGGATCGTCGACTTCTTGCCCTCGGCGAGGGCGCGGAAGGAGGCGGCATCGTCGGGGAGATTGCGCGCGGAGGCGATTTCGGCGGCGGCGAGGAGGTCGCGGTAGAGGTAGCAGTTGAGGTCGATCGCCTCGCAGAAGCGTGACCGCCAGACGCCGCTGCGGCTGAACTGGGTGTCGCAGCCGCTATGAGGGGCGCTGCCCCAGACGCTCAGGCCGGCGCCGCGCGGGTCCCAGGCGGTGAGCCAGTGGCCGAGGTAGAGCTTGAGGCGGCGCCAGTCGTCGTCGGTGAGCCAGGCCGCGTCGCCCCTCATCCGCGAGACGATGAGGGCGGTCTGGCAGAGGAAGGGCTTGCAGTGCTCCTCGCTCTCGAAAAGCGCGATGGCCTCCCACATGTCGAGGGAGGCGGGGTCGGCGTCGGATGGGGGAGGGGCCTCGCCGGAGCAGTAGATGCGGCGGGGGATGAAGCCGTCGGCGCGCTGGCTCCCGAGGAAGATGCGGAGGCCGTTGACGGCGAAGATGTCGGGGAGGAAATAGCCGAGGGCTAAGGTGTCGAGGTAAAGCTCCCAGTCGAAGAGGTTCTCGCCGTAGCCGGAATAGTAGTCGAGGTCGAGGGGGGCGTAGTGCTTGTCCTGGTTGCGATGGATCGCGTCGGTAAGGCGGGGAGGGAGTGACTGGATGATCTGATTGTTGGGCATTGGCCGGCTCCTCGAGGCCCAGCTGGGCGAGGGGTCTTTCGCTGGGATGGGGGAAGGACCTGCAAGGATGGGAGAGCTCATTTAACATAACGCATCGATTTGATTGGCGGGGAGGGGAACGGGGTCGGGCGGGGAAGAGTGGGAAGTGTTGGGGGATGCCTTAGTCGTCGGAGATGAGATTCCATGGCGCCACTCGGCGAAGACCCGCTCAATCTTGTGCCAGACGACTTGACGGAAGACTTGCTGGCGATACGGAACTTCACCGACCGCGAGGAGGCGATAGCGGCGTTCAACCGCCACCTGAACGCGGCCGAAGGCGCAGCCCTCCCGGTGCTGCACTTCTACGGCGTCGGCGGTATAGGGAAGTCGTTGCTTCTCCGCAAGCTTCGCGACGAGCTTCCTCCGGGCCTGCCCCATGCGCGCGTCGACTTCGAGTTCGCCGGAATGCGCGACGAACTCAGAGCCCTCACCCTCTTGCGCGTGAACCTCGGCCAGGAGTTCGACCTGGCTTTCTACGAGTTTGACTTAGTCCGTACCGTGCTCGCAGCCAAGGAGGGCGCGGGGGAAGAGGAACTGGTCGCGGTAAGTCCGTTCCTGAGGGCGTTCCTCTCGGGGCTGAAGGCGGTCCCAGGGGTGGGGGAGCCGCTCGCCGCTGGTACCGAGGCCGTGGAGCATGTGCTGCACGGGCTGCAGAGCAAGTTCCCGAAGCTGGAGGGGGCTATCAGGTGGTTCTGCGGGACGCAGGGCGTGATGGAGCTGCGGCGCCTCGATGTGGGGGACCTGCTGAACCGGCTGGTTAGGGCCTTCGCCGCAGGCTTGTCGGACGGCGCGCCGGAGCGGGAGGGACACGCCTGCAGGGCCGTGATCTTCCTCGATTCCTACGAGAGACTCTGGGAAGCCACACCCGGCCCGACTGACGCTCAGGTCGCCGGCCGTGACGAATGGGTGCGAGACCTGTACTCATATCTTTGCCATAGCGGGCGTGTGCTGATGGTGATCGCCGGGCGCGACTATCTCCCCTGGCGGCGGGTTGACCATAGATGGGCCAAGCTTGATGAGGACGAGTTGGACGATTGCTTGGACGCACACCTCATCGGGGGGCTTTCGGCGGAGGATACACAGCGGTACCTTGCGAAGTGCGGAGTGGGGCATCCGCCCGAGGCCGGGCGCCCTACACCACTTCAGGCTGCGATCATCGAGTGCAGCGAGGAAGAGCGGGGCGGCTGCCTGCCCTTCTACGTGGGCCTTTGCGCCAACATCGTGCTCGAACATCGCGCTGAGGAGATGGTGGATCCCCCGGCAGACTGGTTCGCGGGTATTCCTCGCGACGACGTCGCCGGGAAGCTGGCGGGCAGGTTCCTCACATCGGTCGGCGACCCGGTCTTGAGCGAGATGCTCATGGACCTCAGCCTCGCCCGCTGGTTCGACCTGGTTCTGGTGAAAGCCAAGCTGGAGGTAGGCGAGCCCCAGGCCCGCGTTGCGTTCAAGCGGTTGAGCGAGTTCTCCTTCACCCAGGAAGTGACGCCGGGGCGGCTCAGGCTGCACTCGATCATGGCCGAGGCTCTGGAGTTCCTGCTCCGCAGGGCCAAGGACGGGCCAGATCGCCTCCGTGCGGCGCACGAGTGGTTCAAAGGGCACTGGCAGTCGCGGTTCGAGGCGGGGGAGGCGGAGGCCGAGGTTGAGGCGTGGTATCACTGGCTGCGTGTCGACCCGCAGGCGGCTGTTGAAGCCTGGGGGGGCGAGGCGGAGAAGGCGGTGAAGGGACTGGGGGCGGCGCGCGGCCGCACGCTCATCGGGTGGTGGGATGGCATTGACCTTACGACCGTCGAGTGGCGGAAGGGTATGGGCGATGAACCCTGGGCGAGCGCTCTGTGTTCGCTGGCCTACTGGCTCGACGAGCTACGGCCGTTTGCGGCGCGCCACGAGGCAGTGTTGGGGCGGGTGGTCGACTCCTATGAGGCGGCGCTGAGGGTGAGAACCGAGGCGGCCTTTCCGACGGAGTGGGGGATGACGCAGAACAACCTGGGCGCGGCGTACCGTAACCTTCCGACCGGAGGCATGGGGGAGAACCTGAGGCGGGCGATCGCGTGCTACGAGGCGGCGCTCAGAGTATGGACCGAGGAGGCGTTCCCGGCGGAGTGGGCGATGACGCAGAACAATCTGGGCCTCGCCTACGGGAGTCTGCCGACGGGCGATCGGGCAGAGAACCTGAGGAGAGCGATCGAGTGCTGTGAGGCGGCGCTGAGGGTGTATACGGAGGAGGCGTTCCCGGCAGACTGGGCCATGGCGCAGAACAACCTGGGAATCGCACATCTGGAACTGCCGACAGGACAACGCGCGAACAACCTCGCAAGAGCGATCGCCTGCTACGAGGCGGCGTTGAGGGTGTACACGGAGGAGGCGTTCCCGGCAGACTGGGCGAGGACGCAGAACAATCTGGGCATTGCCTATGGGAATCTGCCGACGGGCGATCGGGCAGAGAACCTGGCGCGGGCGATCGACTGCTTCGGGGCGGGGCTGAGAGTGTACACCGACGAGACGTTCCCGTCGGACTGGGCGATGACGCAGATCAACCTGGGCAATGCGTATAGCAGGCTGCCGGCGGGCGACCGGGCCAAGAACTTGGCGCGGGCGCTCGCGTGCTACGAGGCGGCGCTCAGAGTCTGGACCGAGGAATCGTTCCCGTACGAGTGGGCGACGACGCAGAACAACCTGGGCAATGCTTACGGCGATCTTCCGACCGGCGACCGGGGAAATAACCTGAGGCGGGCGATCGAATGCTACCAGGCGGCGCTGAGAGTGAGAACCGAGGATGCGTTCCCGGATGACTGGGCGGGGACGCAGAACAATCTGGGCATCGCCTACCGGAGTCTGCCGACAGGCGATTGGGCACTAGACCTGGCGCGGGCGATCGAATGCTACGAGGCGGCGCTGAGGGTGCGCACGGAGGAAGCGTTCCCGGAGGACTGGGCGAAGACGCAGAGCAACCTGGGCGCCGCGCTTCTGGACCTTCCGACGGGGGATCGAGGAGAGAACCTGCGGCGGGCGATCGAATGCTACGAGGCGGCGCTGAGGGTGTACACGGAGAAGGAGTTCCCCGTGGACTGGGCGATGACGCAGAACAACCTGGGAGTTGCCTATGAGAGCCTTCCGAACGTGGACCGAGAGAAGGAGTTGACGCGGGCGATCGAGTGCTACGAGGCGGCGCTGAGGGTGAGAACCGAGGAGGCGTTCCCCGAGAAGTGGGCGGCCACGGTCGAGAACCTGGCGATTGCCCTGAGCGCCGCCGGAGAGTACGGGCGTGCCGTCGACCTCTTCGAGCAGGTCGTGGCGGCGCAGCCTGAGAACGATCGGGCCACCTACAACCTCGCATGCGTCCTGGCGCTGAGTGGTGAGAGCGGCAGAGCGCTGGAAGAACTGGAAAGGGCGATTGCGCTCGACCCCAAGTGGCGGGAATACGCCCGCGAGGATGAGGACTTCGCCAGTCTGCGCGAGGATGAGAGGTTCCAGAAATTGGCTGCAGGGGACTAGCCCGGTCTATTCATGAAG
>PMZA01000210.1 GCA_003170595.1 Armatimonadota bacterium | reverse complement strand
CACGCCACCAAGGCGGCTGTCGAAGAGGGCATCGTCCCCGGCGGCGGCGTGGCGCTTCTGCGCTCGACGCAGATCGTGGCGGCTCTTATCACCGCTGATACCGAAGACGACATGAAGGCGGGCCTGCAGATCGTCCGCCGCGCGCTGGCCGAGCCGCTCAAGCGGATCGCCGAGAACGCGGGGTACGAGGGCAGCATCGTGGCCGAGCACGTGCTCAGCAACGACGCCTTCGGCTGGGGCTTCAACGCCCTGACCGAGGAGTACGAGGACCTGCTCAAGGCCGGCGTCATCGACCCGGCTAAGGTCGTCCGCTGCTCGCTGGAGAACGCTTCCAGCATCGCTTCTTTGGTCCTCACCACCGAAACGTTGGTGGCCGAGATACCGAAGAAGGCCGAGCCGATGGGCGGCGGCGGCCCCGGCGGCGGCATGGGCGACTACGACATGTAGTCGGCCTTGACCGATCACTACCGCACCAACCAAGAGGCCTGGCTCCTTCCGGAGCCAGGCCTCTTTCTTGTGTGAAGACCTTTCGGGACGAGCGTCTTCTGTAGGGCGCGGGTTTATCCCGCGCCGCACCGACGGAGAAAGACGCGGCGCGGGATAAACCCGCACCCTACAGCAAGCACAAGAGCTAGTGCGGGTGAACGGTCACCTTCAGCGGCTCGGTGTAGGCGGCGTAGTCGGCGGCGGCGAAGTCCTCGCTCGTCTGCCCGGGATGGATCACATACGCCGCGCGCAGGTTCTGCGTCTGCGGAGTGCCGAAGCCCTGATCGGCGACACCCTCGTCCCAGTAGGCGCTCTGCCCTTCCGTCGGCGAGATCGATATCCCCGTGAAGCCCCACTTGTCGGTCCAGGCGGCGTACCACTTCAGCTGCCCGACCACGCCCTCGGACTGGCCCTTGCCGTCGACGTCGGTGTGGTGACCGGCGTTGTCGGCGTAGGTGGCGGGCAGGGCGATCCCAGTGCGCGACCAGACGCCCACCGCCTTATTGAAGTTGCAGGTGAGGACGATGCTCGACGGGTAGAAGTGCCAGGTCTTCTGGAACTCGTAGCCGCCACCCAGCTTCTTCGTGACGAGGATGGCCGTATGCGCCGGCCCGACGACGACGGGGACGACCTCCACGGGGCCATCCGCGGTCTCCGACGACCATCCGAAGGCGGCGTCGGACGAGGCGATCCACTGCGCGATGGGCTTATCGATCGCGCCGGGAAGCTGGCAGGCGAGGTCGACCAGGCGGCCGTTGTCGAAGCGGCACGAGTAGGCGTCGGCGGTCACCGTCAGGGCCGTCTTGTCGAAGGCGATGGGCGCCGGCGGCGAGAGAGGCTGCGCCGGCTTGCCATAGAGGAGCCGGTAGTGGGCGGGCTTGCCGGCCGGGAAGGTGTCGATGAGGACCACCTGCCACCGGCTGTTGGGCTTGTACTCCGGGCTCGGGAGCGACTCAAGCTGGGCCCGCGGCTGGGCGACTGGCACGCCGTTCTCAAGCCTGACAACGCGCGCACTGGTGGGATCGCCGACCTGATCGGGCGAGAGTTGCAGATACACCTCGGCGGGGTAGTCCGTGTGCGTAACCGCCGGCGCGGCGACGTCGAAGTCGATGTGTGAGGGCCACATCGCGGGGTTGGCGAGAACTGGGAGGTCGATCATCGCGACGGTGCGCTTGCGGTTGGGCTCGTGGAAGAGATCGTCGGGATCGACGACGGCGATGAGCTTGTGGACGCCGTCGAGCTTCGTCGTCGGCACCGAGAAGGTCACGGTCGCGACTCCGGCCGAGGCGATGTCCGTGCGGCGGGTGTCGAGAAGGTGGGCCTTGTCCCGCGCGTCGAGGTAGAGAGCCACGAAGGCCGAGCCGGTGCCCTTGCCGCCGTCGTTGCGCAGGTTGACCGTGAGCTTGACCGTGTCGCCCTGCTTAGGAGACTTCGGCGTGATCGTCGTGCCTGTGATCGCGAGGTTCGGGCGGTCGAAGGACTGGCCGAAGAGGATGCGGGCGAAGGGTGCGTCGGCCGGGAGCTTCATCTGGCCGCCGACGAAGGTGACGGCCGCATCGCGCTCGGGCGTCATGTCCTGATCCTCGGCGTAGACGTGGACGCTCTTGGCGCCCCAGTTCGACCCGAGGGACGAGAAGTCGACGCTCGGCGGTGCGCCCGAGAGGGTGATGACGCGCACGTTCCCCGGCTCGACGATCTCGACCGCGCAGCGGCCGTCGGTGCGGATCGGGCCGAAGTCGTACATCTTCCCGCCCGCGTCGGCATACATCGCGGTGGGCGTGCGGACCCAGGTGATCGTGCGGCCGTCGATGGTCGCGCGGTAGGCGAGGACGTCTTTGCCAGTCGCGAGGAAGCCGCAGTTGGGCAGGACGTAGGGGGTCTTCGCCTGGGTCGTGGTGTAAGGCTTGTCGCCGAAGTTGACGGTGACGGTGATGCCGCTATCGAAGCCCGTCTGCTGGACCGAGCGGTCGTCACTGAGATACTTGAAGTCGGTCATCTCGGCGAAGGCCGTCTGCTCGGTGACCGGGCAGGTGACGTAGTAGCTCTGCAGGAGGCGCAGGCGCAGGTCGGGGTCTGACCAGCGGAAGCCGTAGGGGTTGCTGACCCAGAAGAGCGGGACGGTGCCGCTGAGGATATTGAAGCAATCCTGGCGATCGGCGTACTCGGGCGCGGCCTTGTAGATGTGGCCCGTCGAGTCGCCCCAGTACCACGTCGACACCGAGCAGTCGCCATACACGAGGCGCCACAGCGGGACGCGGCGCTCGTGGCCGACGCCGTACATCCAGTCCTGCGGCTTGAGGTCCTCGCGCTTCTCGGGGATGTTGGTGCCCACGTAGCCGGCGGGCCAGGAGGTGCGGTTGCCGGACTGCATGCCCTCGAAGTAGTCGTAGTACGGCGTGCCCCACCACTTGCCGTGCTCGCCGCCGAGGACGAGCTTGCACTCATCGGCGACGTAGCGTGCGAGGCCCATGCGGGCGTCGCGATCCTCGGTGCGGGTGTGCGGATGGACCTTGTCGTAGCATTCGCGGAGGCCGCAGGCGGTCGTCACGTCGATGAAGCGCGCGTTGTAGGGATGCGTCGCGAGGTCGGGCGGAATGAGGCGCCGGGCCTGCCCCTCGTAGAGCATCGAGCACTGCTTGTAGTACTGGACCTTCTTGTCCCAGGTCAGCCAGGCAGTGACTGGGGTGCCGTCGGAGAGCTTCTCCACGTCGTCGGGGATGTGGCCGGAGTTCTCATGGTCGCGCGGGCCCTCGAGCATGTCCTCGTAGTTGTCGTAGCGGCTGACCAAATAGCCCAGGCCCTCGATCTTGCGCATGGCGTCGGCCGGGAAGGGGCCGTTGACGATGGCGTGGCGGATGCCGTAGCGGCGCATGTCGTAACAGATGGAGGGATCGCTGCCCCAGAAGTCGGGCGCGCCCTTGATGCGCTCAAGCTGGGGGCGAGTGGCGAGCTTCTGGCGGAGGGTCTTGAAGGCGCCCGACGCGATGGCGCGCTTGCGGTACCACTTGGCCATCGCGACGAAGCCGCCCTTGTCGACGAAGCCGTAGCGGATCGAGCGGGCGTAGGCGAACTTATCCTTCTGTGCCCAATGATAGGCGACGGGGACGAGGCGGGAGTCGTTACCGCGGGGCTCGAGGATCGCGCCGGCGTCGTCGGAATCCTCGAAGAGGAGCGCGTAGCCCGGCCCGCCGGGAAGGCCGTACCCGAGCCAGGGCATGTCCATCGAGCCGTCGGCGCTCCAGTACCTGTCGATGGTGGTGTCGGTGTCGGGGATGGCGACGCCGTCGCAGTAGAGGGCGGAGTAAAGCTCGGCGGGCTTATCGGCGGCGAGAGGGCTGAAGGCTGTGAAGGGCTGCGTGCTGAAGTCGCGCGGATCCTTGTCGATGCCCACGACGACGTCCGAGCCCTCGAGGCGGAGGGTGAGGGATGCCTGCCAGAGGTGGCGGCTGGTGACCGAGCAGGTCGGGCCGGTCATGCGCAGGCCGTCGTGAGTCGGGAGGGGCGCGATATCGGTGAGGAAGATCGGCGGAGCGTCGGCGAGAAGGTGCGGCGCCTCACCGACGTCGGCGAACTTGGCGCGGGCAAAGCTGTCCGGCGCGGAATGACGCCAAGAGCGCGGGAAGTAAAGCTGGCTCTTGCGATGGCCGTCGTCGGCGTCGGCGTCGTTCACGCCGAGGGCGAAGGGGATGACGTTATCCCCCGGCGCTGCGCCTCCCGGCCAGGGCAGCGAGAACTCGACTTCCCAGCCTCCTGCAACGAGGCGTGAGACGACCTGAGATCCGGCGACCGCTCCCTTCCCTACCGCAAGGAGAACCCCACCGGGCGGGGCCGGCAGGACGGCGTACTGCTGATCGCCGACCCAGAACTCGATACTGTCCCAGTTCCACCACTGGGCGGAGTCGGGCTTGGGGAAGAAGACGGCCTGATCGCGGACGTGCACGCTGAGGTGGAGGGCGTCGGGCGTCCACGAGGCGTCGACGGTGGCCGAGAGATCGGCGGGGGTCGGCTTGGCGCTGCCCTCGGTTTGGTCGGCGGCGGTGAGGGAGATCTCAGAGGCGTGCCAGTCGCCCGAGAAGTCGAGCTTCAGGCCGGGCGATGCGGCGCCGATCGTGAGGCCATAGGACTCGGCCGGTCGGCGGGCGATGCCGCTCCATACGCGGCCGCAGCGCTTGTCGAGGACATCGAAGGCCACGGCGCGGGTGTCGAGGGTGACCTTGAGGGCCTGGTTCTCGAGGATCCATCGATCGCCGGTGGTCTGCGAGATCTGGACCTGGGCGAAGGCGGGAAGGAGCGAGAGGCCGAAGAACAAGATGAAGGCGGTGCGCATGACGGTAGTCCTCCGAAGGCAGAAGAAGGTCGGTGCTTCCCGGAGAGTTCTCTCCCTGCCACCCCAGGTCCTTCGCTCGGTCTGTAGGTGCTTCCCGGATTGTTGTGCGCTCAGGATGACGAAAATGGGGCACCACTCATCCGTCTGTAGCCGCGGGTTTGGAACCCGCGGGGGTGGAGAGGGGAGGCCGTTTTGTCGCTGTGGCGTCTCACAGCGAGGCGGCTTCCTGCACCCACGGGTTGTCGAGAAGCTCGTCGGCCAGCGTCGTNNTATCGGGGCCGTGGCCGGGGTAGATCGGTAGGTCGTGGGGCACCACTTCCAGCACGCGGCGGATCGATCGCAGCAGCGTCGCCTCGTCGCCGCCGGGGAGGTCGACGCGGCCGACGCTGCCCTGGAAGATGAGGTCGCCAACGAAGGCCCCCGACGCCGTCACGTAGACAACGCTGCCGGGCGAGTGGCCGGG
>PMZA01000203.1 GCA_003170595.1 Armatimonadota bacterium | reverse complement strand
CCACCCACTCCAGCCCCGGCAGCGTCTCCTCCGCCTCAGCCGTCGCCTCCATCTCCCACACCAGCCCCGCCGCCCTCTCGGTCAGCCGCCCCGGCTCATCCTCGACCAGCACCTTCCCGCCCGCAGGCCCTGAGCCCGCCGAACGGGCGTCGAGCACCACCAGCCACTGGCACCGCGCCGCCTCCTCCCAGCTTGGCGTCGCCACGACCACACTCCCCCCGCCCTCCAGCAGCCGGTAGATCAGCTCCCACAGGTCCCGCCGCGACAGAGGGTCCACTCCTGTTGTCGGCTCATCCAGCAGCACCAGCGCCGGCTCATGCAGCACCGCGCACGCCAGCGCAAGCTTCTGCNNCCGGTGGTCGGCTCATCGAGGATGAGAAAATCCGGGTCGTGGATCAGAGCGCAGCACAAACCAAGCTTCTGCTTCATCCCGCCGGAGAGGAACTGCGCCTGCCGCCGCTGGAACTCGGCCAGCCCCGTCGCATCCAGAAGCTCGGCCATCCGCTCATTCCGCCCAGGCCCGATGACGCCGTTGAGCGCTGCGAAGTATTCGAGGTTTTCCTTCACGGTGAGGTGGCCCAGCAGTCCCAGCGCCTGGGGGAGATAGCCGATCTGCGCGCGGACCTTCGCGGTCTCCTTCTCCACATCATCGCCGAGCACGACGACCTTACCTTCCGCCGGCGTCAGCAGCCCCACCACCAGCCGCAGCGCCGTCGTCTTCCCCGCCCCATCCGGCCCGGCGATCCCGACCACCTGCCCCGCCGGCACATCGAAGCTCACCGCGTCCAGAGCCGCGAGCGCCCCGAACTTCATGGTCACGCCCTCGAACCGAATCGCAGGTTCGCTCATCGCGTCACGCCGTAGGTCCCGAGCCCTGCCGAGGGGCTCAGGTCCAGCACCGCATCGGCGGGCATGCCGGGTTTGAAGATGCGCTCGCGGTTATCGATCCGCACCCGCACCGCGTAGACCAGGCGCGACCGCTCATCCGGCGTCTGCACATACTTGGGGGTGAACTCCGCCTCCGACGACACCATCTCGACGACGCCTTCGTACCGCTTGCCCGGCTGCGAGTCGGTGGTCACCGCCGCCTTCTGTCCCACCTTCACCCGCCCGATCTGCGTCTCCGCCACATAGACCGTGATCCACACATCGCCCAGGTCCACGATCCGCAGCACCGGCCCGCCCGGCAGCACCGCCTCGCCGACCTCCGCCACCTTCGTCTGGATGACCCCATCGCACGGCGAATACAGATGCGTGCGGCCCAGGTTCAGCTTCGCCTCCGCAGCCGCCGCCAGCGCCGTCTTCTGCTGGGCACGAGCGGCCTCGGCTTCTCGCCGTAGGGCATCCACCTGCTTCTCACCGGCCCGCGCCTCAGCCACAGCCGCCGACGCCCGCTGCACCTCATCCGACGCCGCCCGCACGTCCTCATTCCTCGGCCCGGCGCGCACGAGGAGGTACTGCTGGCGCAGCGCCTCATACGCCTTCCGCAGCCGCGTCGCATCCTGCTCAGCCGCGCGGATGTCCTCGACCCGCGCCCCCTCGTTGAGGAGCTTCAGCGCATGGTAAAGCTGCTCGCGCTGGGCCTGATCCTTGCGGACCTCAGCGGCGGCGTTGGCGATGTCATCGCGATGCGGCCCTTCGATCACCAGGCTCAGCGCCTGCTCGGCGGAGGCCTGCTGATCGTGGAGGGTCTCATACTTCGTCCGCGCGACCTCGGCCTCTTGCGCCGAGATGACCTTCGCCTTCGCCAACTGATCCGACCGCTGCCAGTCCCGCCGCGCCTGATCGGCGTTAGCCTTCGCGAGCGATGCCGCGGACTTCGCCTGGTCGATCTCCTGAGGACGCGAGCCAGCCTTCAGGCGGTCGAGCTTCGCCTGCGACATCGCCACCTGCGCATCGGCGACCTTCAGGGCGGCCTTGGCCTCTTCGAATTCCTCCGGGCGGACGAAGTGCTTGAGCTTGGTGACCGTCTCTTCCGCGGCCTTCCACGCCGCATAGCCCGACCGCACCTGCTCGTAGGCCCCCTCGACCTCCTGCGGCCGCGACCCGTTGCGCAGCTTGGTGAAGGTCTCGCCCGCCTCACGACGGGAGGCCTCGGTCTGCCCCTCCTTCGCCGCCACCGTCGCGCTCTGAGCGCCGACCTGGGTGTCCGCCTCAGAGGCCTTCCGCCCGGCCTGATCGGCCTGCCCCTGCGCCTGATCGAGCCGCGCCTGCCACGTCGAGGGGTCGAGGTCGGCGACGACCTGACCCTGCTTGACCACGTCCCCCTCGCGCACGCGTATCGCGGCGATCTTCCCGTTGATCTCGGGGCCGAGGTCGGTCGTGGTGGCCTCGACCATGCCGCTGACGCGAAGCTGGTCGGAGGGAGAGGACTGCCTGCCGCGCCCGACGAGGACGATGGCGATGGCGCCCAGAGCGAGTATCACGACGATGAGTATCGCGCGCTTCTTGGCCAAGCTATCGGTCCCTCCCCGGGCGGCCTTTCAGACCACCTAAGGATACTCTCGCCCTTCCCGCCCTTCAAGCACGCGCCCACTGCGCACTCAGAACTATCGTCGGACGAAAGTTACTTGTAACGAGCAACTCGAGACTTCATCAGCTCAATGCGAGGTTGATCCTTGCGAGTTGTTTCTATTTGCGCACTATTTCCGGCCTCTATCCGCCCGGCGGGGCGGACTCGACGGTGACCTCGGGTGTATGCGCTCTGGCCGTGGGCCAGCCGGCCTCTACCTTCTTGTTTGGAGAGGAGGCGGACACGGCGCTGGGCGGCACCGACGACGCCTACTTCCTCGCGGGCTCGAACGCGCCTAGCGACCGCCATAACGGCGGCTGCAACTTCGTCTTCCTCGACGGCCACGCCAAATGGCTAACCAAGAGCGCCATCATCTACCCCAACCCCAGCGGCAGCTACTGCTTCGAGCCCTGACGCTGGGGGCCCAAGACAAAAGCACCGGCAGCCTCTGCGCCGCCGGCGCAGGCTCCTCCCTGCTTCACTCGCCTGCCCGTCCGCGCTACCTCTCTGGCCCTCACCACAACGGCTCTTCGACCGTCACTCCCGATGTGTACGCCTTCGTTGTCAGCTTGCCTTCCTGCGTCTCCTCGAGCGCGTCCATCAGCCAGACTTTCCCGCCAACTGTGGTGAAGTGGAGGTCGAAGACCAACGGGGGCGGGCTCTCGCGCTCGCCCAGAAACGTGATCACCACATGCCGCGGGGCCTGGAACCAGTTCGGGCCGACATCCTCGAAGTCGCCGTACTCGATCGTGAACGAGCACCTGCCGCCAGGCTTGCCCGGTTCCCGGTCGAAGCCCTCTTCGCGCAAGACTAGGCCCGTAGCCTTGTCCGCCCAGATCTGGTCCACGTCCACTCCGCCGCCGACATACCCGTACCAGCGTCCCCAGATGCCACAACCCACCAGTATCGGCAGGCGCGCCGTCGGATCGAGCTTCGACGTGTACGTCAGCTGGAGAATCTCGACCGGCTTCCCGGCCAGCTTACCCTCACCGATGATCTCGAGCTTGTACTCGGGGGGCAGGCCCATGCCGCTGCGGCCTTCCCGGAAGTACGCCCAGTCTTGCAGCGGCCCCCAGAACGTCGTGCCCTGCAGAATGGTGGCCAGAACGGGCGGACGGGCGCAACTCTGGCGATCGAATGCATCGTCCACCTTGCCCTGATAGGGCTTGCCGCCCGCAACTTGGATATTGAGCTGGTCGCGCTGGGTGAACTCAACCCTCGCCGACCACTTGTCGTCCTCCCCGACGTGCTGCATCTCGAAGGTATACGCCAGCTTGCGCGGCACTGAGAAGAGCCAGAAGCCGTTGACGACCAGCATCTTCATCACCAACGCCCCATTCTCGTCGGCTTCCGTACCACTCGACTGGCGGAGCTGTGGCGCAGGGGCGCCGTCAGCCAGGGCCGCCCAGTTCGCCGCGAGGACCATCCCCATCGCCAGGAAGACCCACCCGCTCAAGCCACGGCCGAGGACGCGAGGCAAGTAACGCATGGTCATCCCTCCGAATTCCCTTTGCCCTATCTACTTTACCGCCCCCATCGTCATCCCCTTTGTGATCTGCGCCTGGAAGAAGAAGAATATCACCAGCACCGGCGCCGCCGCCAGGAACAATCCCGCCGACAGCAGCGGTATGTTCGTCGTGTACTGCCCACGCAGATTTGCCACACCCACCATCAGCGTCCGCACCTTATCGTCCTGCAATATCAGCAGCGCGAACAGCAGCTCATTCCACATCCAGAGGAAGTTGAAGATCCCCAAGGTCAGCATCGCCGGCCTCGCGATCGGCACCATGATTCGCCACAATATCTGCAGATGCCCCGCCCCATCGACCTCCGCCGCCTCCACCAGTTCCCCTGGCACCGACCGGAAGTACGATGTCAGCAGATACGTCCCGAACGGCGTCGCGAAGGTCACGTACACCAGTATCAGGCCGATGTGCTTATTCAGCAGCCCCAGGTGTATCAGCATCGTGTACACGGGGATGATGATCACCTGCGGCGCGATCATCATCGACCCCAGAATCGCCAGGAACATCACCTTCCGCCCCGCGAACCGCAGGTGCGACAGCGCGTACCCGGCCGTCGCGCACACGATCCACGACAGCACCATCGCCCCCACGACCACGATGAACGAATTCCCGATGTAGAGGCCGACCTTCCCGTACGTCCACGCCCCGACGAAGTTCTCCATCGTCGGATGCGCCGGCACGCCATACCGGTTGAAGAGGTATTCCCGCTTCCCCTTCAGCGCCGTGAAGACCATGAACACGAGCGGGTAGATGGTCGTCACGCTCACGGCCCCGAGCGCGATGGTCGTCGCGATTCGCCCGAGGCGCCGAGGCTTGCCGAGGCGCCGAAGGTCCCGAGCCCCGTCGAGGGACGTCTTCCCCACCTCAACCCTCCTCCTTGCCGGTCATGAGCCGCACCTGCAGCAGCACGACCCCGAACACCATCAGGAACAGCGCCGTCCCGAGCGCGCACGCGTAGCCCATCCGGTTGTTCTGGAACGCCTGCAGGTATAGCTGATACTCGACCAGCATCGTCGCGTACCCCGGCCCGCCCCCGGTCATGACGTAGACGAAGGCGAACATGCTGGTGAACGACCACACGACGAGGTTGACGCCCCAGAACTCGATCACATGCCGCAGCGACGGCACGACGATATGCCTCAGATACGTCACCCCGCGCGCCCCATCCAGCCGGGCGGCCTCGAAGATCTCCGTCGGAATCGCCGCCAGTCCCGCGAGGAAGACGATGACCCCCATCCCGAAGATGCACCAGAGGATGACGATCACCAGCGTCGGCAGGGCGGTCGCCGGATCCCCCAGCCATTCCCTCACCGCCCCGTGGAGGCCCACCAGATCGAGCCCACGATTCACCGGCCCATCCTGGCGCAGGAGGGTGGTGAATAGCGTCCCGACGATCACCGGCGACAGCACGGATGGCAGGAAGAACGCCGCCCGGAAGAACTTCCACCCCGGCGTCTCGTGGTAGAGGAGGAGGGCGAGCACCAGCGACACCAGCAGCCACAGCGGCACGGAGAGGACGAGGATGAGGTTGTTGCGCAGAGCGGTCCAGAAGACCTCATCATGGAAGAACTCGACGAAGTTAGCGAAGCCGACGGGGGTAGGCGGGGCGACGCCATCCCAGGAGGAGAAGGCGTGGGAGAAGGCGCTGATGGCGGGGAGGATGCGAAAGGTGATGAGGAGCAGGCACGCGGGTGCCAGGAAGAGGTAGGCGTATAGGGCGATAGCGCGTGTCCTTGCCGTCCGCATCACGAGGCATTATACCGCGGCGGCACGTGCCGGTCGCTTTGCCTTTCTGCCTTGGCCTTTCTGCCTGCTGTAGGGCG
>PMZA01000474.1 GCA_003170595.1 Armatimonadota bacterium | reverse complement strand
ACGGCGACTGCGTCGAACAGCACGGAAGGCGTCCCAGCCAACTGGCCGTCAGCCGCCAGCATCGAGCCGTCGGCAAGCTTCGCGCCGGCTACTTTCGGCGCGATGATCTTCACGGTGGCACCCGCAGCGAGCGCGGCCTTCCTGATCTTTCTGATTGCCACGCCGTCTGAACCATCCGTGATCAGGATGCCAACGGCGCGCCCCATGAGCGTGGCCTTCATCTTGCCGATGGTCTGCAAGGCGGGCGAAGGGGGCATCTCCTGCACGGGCGCTGCGGCCGCCGGCGCGGCGGGCATCTTGTCGAACCCTAGACCCGCGGCGACCCGGCTGGCGAGGTTCTCGTCAATGTGTCGCAGGTGGCCCACCATCACCTCACAGACATGACTATGCTCGACCTTCGAGAGCTCAAATACCAGCGCCGAGGCGATGTGCGCCTGCTCGTACGCCGTTTGGCTGAGATAGAACTGTCGCGCCTGGCTATAGTGGTCGGCGAAGCTCTCGGCACGGATGCGGCCCTTGTCGCCAGCCTCAGTTACCGCGGCGCTGTGGAAGCCGTTGGCCGGCGTTTCGCGTGGCGAGTTGCCAGACAAGGAGTTGGGCTCATACGCAACACGGCCTGTGGGCTGCTCCATCTGCATGTGCCCGTCGCGTTGTTGGTTGGAGAACGGGCACTTCGGCGCGTTGATCGGGATCTGGTGGAAATTGGGCGAACCCAGGCGTGAAAGCTGGGTGTCGTGATAGGAGTGCAAACGTCCCTGCAACAGTGGGTCGTTCGAAAAGTCGATGCCGGGCACGACATGGGAAGGGCAGTACGCAACCTGTTCGGTCTCAGCGAAGAAATTGCTCGGCCAGCGATCCAGCACCATGCGGCCGATCACTTTCAAGGGCACCAGCTCTTCGGGGATCAGCTTGGTAGGGTCTAGATGATCGAACGGGAATCTGTCCGCTTCCTCCGGCGTGAAAAGCTGGACCGCGAACTCCCACTCTGGGAAAGCGCCCGCCGTGATAGCCTCGAACATGTCGCGGCGGTGGAAGTCCTGATCAGCGCCGGAGATCTTGACCGTCTCATCCCAGATGGTGGACTGCAACCCGAGCTTGGGGCGCCAGTGGAACTTGACGAAGGTAGATTCGCCGGCAGCGTTGACCAGCCGGAAGCTATGCACGCCAAAGCCTTCGATCATCCGTAGCGAACGCGGTAGCGTGCGATCAGACATGATCCACATGACCATGTGCATGGCCTCAGGCGTGAGCGAGATGAAATCCCAGAAGGTGTCGTGCGCGGTAGCCGACTGCGGGAAGCCGCGGTCGGGTTCCATCTTCACGGCATGGATGAGGTCGGGGAACTTGATGGCATCCTGGATGAAGAAGACCGGGATGTTGTTGCCGACCAGATCCCAGTTGCCTTCCTTGGTGTAGAACTTGACGGCAAACCCCCGCACGTCACGGGCGGTATCCACCGAACCCGCGCCACCGGCGACGGTCGAGATGCGGGTGAACACGGGGGTCTTGCCACCGACCTCGGTGAGTACTCCGGCGGTGGTGTATCGCTTCAGCGACGCCGTCAGCTCAAAGAAGCCATGCGCGCCCGTCGCCCGTGCGTGAACGATACGCTCGGGAATGCGCTCGTGATCGAAATGCGTGATCTTCTCGCGGAGGATGAAATCCTCCAGAAGGGTAGGCCCGCGCGGATTGGCCCTTAGCGAGTTCTGGTTATCGGAGACCGCGACGCCCTGGTTCGTGGTGAGCGCGGGGTGCTCTCCACCCGCGAGTTGGTGCAGCTCACCGCCGGCAGCCGGCGGCGGCTCCTCGTGAGGAGCCGTAGCCTTCACTGGTCTGCGCTTTGCAGGGTCGCTCGTTGTCGCTTTCTTTCTCATAGTCGATCTCCTTCGGGTGTGGCGCTGGCCTTGCGGGCCGCTGTCGCGTGCTGTCACTTTTGAGGGCCGCCTACCCTCCCGATCACCGGTCCGGGGGAGCCGTCGGGCCAGGGGCTTGATCTTGCCCACTACGCCAGCTACGCGCAGGTCGCGTCGATGATGCGCAGCATGGCGTCCTCGACCTCTCGGACCACCGTTCCCAGGCCATCGCTGCTCACAAGGGCGAACAACGCCGTGGGCCGGATGGTCGTGAAGCCGTCTCGCAATGCCCACTTGGTCAGTTCGGGTACATTGTGGATGTCTAGCCTCTGAATGATCGGCCGACGATGCGTCTCCGCCGTCTTGACGCTTCCTTCCGTGTCCCAGCACCGGGGACACAGGCGTTTGGCCGGCTTAGTCCGGCGGGACCAAGGTCACCCCCCGCTCCGCCCCCTCACCAGGTTGACGATGAACACGATCAGCGCTATCACCAGCAGCAGATGGATCAGGCCGCCACCCACGTGGACGATGAGCCCTAGCAGCCAAAGGATTACGAGAATCGCTACGATGGTATAGATCACACGCGTCACTCCTTCGCTTGGTTTCCCCACAGTCTGACTGCCACCGTGGTTCTCCGTTGGTCCTTACCCGAGATTGCCTAGATCAAGCTGGGTGTCGTTTCTTTGTGGACGAACAGCCCCCCGATCTGCAATACACCTTCGCCGTTGGAGCCACAGGCACCTCTTTCTCCGGTCTCTACATTCTGACGAATCTGATCAGAAGGAACGGGGACGGCGTTCACAAAGAGTGGCAACTGCACGTAACGCATCTTAGGCGGCCGTTTCCCCTCTCCGTCTATGGCTGCCCCGACTGAACTCCACGACCGCAGCGTTACACCCATGTGCATCCGGTCGCCGTCGCCCGGGCAATGGGGACGATAGAGGAAGGGTGATGGGGGAGGAGAACTCAAGAGTGGAGAGATGTCCGTGCTCGTTTGTGGAGCATGCAGGCGGATAGAACCTAAGGGTCGGAGAACCACTTGCCGAGCCTGGCGCGAGTGTGGGTGCAGATCTTCCGGGTAGGCCAGATGAGACATGGGTTGGGTAGTTGGCGGGCGCGGGGGTCAGGGGGCCGGGCGCCAGGCGCGGGCGATGGGGCGCCAGGCGGCGTCGATGGTGAAGGGGTTGAGCTTCACGGGGTTGCCGCAGTGGGGGCAGGGGAGTTCGGTGCCGAGGGTTGAGGATGGGACCTCCGACCAGACCCTGCAGAGCAGGCAGCTGAAGGCAAGAGAACCGTCGGGCGCCAGCCAAGCGCTGAGGATCGGCGGAGCGGGTGGGACGTTCTCGAGATGCAAGCAGTGCACATGCCCTTTGCCGTCTCCTGCCACGATCAACCTGCCGTTTGGTGCCACCGCACAGCAGCTCACGTTGGCCTCAGCTCGGAACGTACATAGGAGCACCCAGGTCCTCAAATCCCAAACCATCAGCGTTTCGTCCCTGGATACGGAGATTGCGAGCCGCCCGTCCGGTGTGATCGCTATCGGGCCGCTCCCGCTGAGGGTGCGAAGCTCGACCCCGCTCTCCAGATTCCACACCTTGAGCGTGCCGTCTGACGACCCCGAGATCGCCTGCCGCCCGTCCGGCGTCACCGCGACGGCCCTGACCGAGTCGGTATGCCCGGTGAGGGTGCGCAGTACCACTCGGTTTTCCAGGTCCCACACCTTGAGCGTCTTATCCTCGGACCCGGAGATCGCCCGCCGCCCGTCCGGCGTCACCGCTACGGCCCTGACATAGTGGGCGTGCCCGGTGAGGGTGCGTACTTCCGACCCACTCTCCAGGTCCCACATCTTCAGCGTCTTGTCGTGGGATCCGGAGATCGCCCGGCTTCCGTCCGGCGTCACCGCCACGGCATCGACCGACCAGGTATGCCCAGTGAGGGTGTGCACCTCGGTCCCGCTCTCCAAGTCCCAGACCTTGAGGGTTCGGTCTGCGGATGCGGAGATCGCCTGCCGCCCGTCCGACCTGACCGCCACGGCCTGGACCCACTCGGTATGTCCCGCGAGCGTGCGTAGTTCCGCGCCGCTTTCGAGGTCCCACACCTTGAGCGTGTGGTCCCTGGACGCGGAGATCGCCCGCCGCCCGTCCAGCGTCAACGCCAAGGCCAGGACCCAGCCGGTATGCCCCGTGAGGGTACGCAGAAGAGGCTCACCAGGCGGAGTGAGGCTCATACTCTCGGGCCGCACCCAGGGCCGGGCCACACTCCCTTTCACGTTCTCCAGGAAGAGCCTGATGGCGGGGTCCTCGAAGCCCACGAGCCGACCGAATAGCTGCGACGGAAGCTGCTCGGGGTCCTGCGCCAGGATATGCTCGGAGAGCCGCAGGGCACCCTCTACCAGCTTCAGGGGTTCGGCAAACGGCCGTTCCCGCGGAAGGCTGCCCACCGCCGCGTCGAAGTCGTTCACCAGATCGGGCACCATCCCCGCTTCGACCTTCATTTCGAGGAACGAGAAATCCGTCAGAGTTGCCTCCACCCCGTCCCAGTCCTCCCCACCAACCTGCTGCGTCACCAGTTCCGACGCCTTGCGATAGTTCGCGACACCCTCACCCAGGAGATTCGGTTGCTCGCCGAAGTACTCCCCCAGCCGCCGATGGAGGTCGGTGGCCGCATCGCCCTGCACGTAGTCCTCCGCCACGACCTCGCCGAACTGGCGATGGTAGAACCCCAGCAGCGAGGTCTGGTCGGCCCGGCGCTCGACGAGGTACGGCTCCAGGTCGAAGTACAGCCGCGACCACACCACCGGCGGCAAGCGGTCGGTTTTCGGATGGTTCGGCGACCGCTGGACGTCCGCCATGACGATCTCGTCGCGCGAGAGGACCTCCAGCATCTCCCCGTCCGCCAGGCCGTTGCGCGCAGCACCGAGGTAGCCGAGCGCCTTCCGCACCATCACCTCGCCATGCGCCGCCGGGTGCCCCAGCCGCTTTAGTAGATCGCGGATGACCCCGGGCACATCCTGGCTCAGGGCGGGCACGCCGCCATACGACCGCCACTGCCGCGCCTCCTCGAACGCCAGCCGCAGGTAGAGCGGCAGTCCCGTCGCGCGGAAGCCCGATAGGCCCGACGCCTCTGGCTCTCCCGTCAGCTTCCGCCTGGCTCCATCCAACCACTGCCTCAGCAGCGCCTCGCCCTCGTCAGCCCCCAGCAGCGGCACCTCAACCTGATGCTCCGCCCCGATCTTGTGCCCCGCTACGTGCCAGCAGGCGCCGGCCGCGTCGTCGCGCTCGAGGACCGAGACGATGAGCCGTACATGCTCGGGCAGCTCTACCGGCAGCCAGTTGAGCGAGTGTGCGGCGTCGCCCGCGCCGAGCTGATCCAGGGCATCGAGCATCACGACGAGGGGGCGATCTGCTGTGGCGAGCGACAGTCGCCGCGCGAAGTCCTCCCGAAGCTCTTTCATGTCGAGGGGGATATCGGCTGGGTCGGCATAGAGACGGCCGAGCTGCGAGCACAGGTCCGTCAGCAGCCCGCGCAGGTCCGTCGAGCTAGGCGTCGCGCCGATGAACCGCGTCAGCCTCGCCGCAGTCGGAAGGACCTCCGCCGCCACCTCCACGCACTTCGCGACCAACGCCGACTTCCCGCACCCCGACGGCCCGTACAGCACAAGCGGACTGCCACCCGGCGCCGCCAGGTACTCGCGCACCCGCTCCAGCGTCGTCTCCCGGCCAAGGAATCCCCGGCCCCGATCGAGTCCGAACTCCTCGTGCGCCTCGTTCTCATCGTCCAGCGGGTTTGTCGCCCCGGCCTGCTCCAGCTCGGCGGCGAGAGCGTCAGACAGATGCTCATACACGCGGTCACAGAGGCGATCGAGGTCGTCGCCGCCGTAGTCGAGGACCTTGTCTCCGTACCGCGCCCGCAGCCGGGCCTTCAGATCATCCAGCCGCGCCGAAGGCTCCTCCTCCGCATCGCTCTTCGTGCGGAAGCAGCAGAAGGCGTGATCCGCATCGGCCCGCAACGCACCCTCGGCGATCTCCTGCTCGGTCGCAGACGCGAGGTAGCGACGGCTGCGCTCCTCCGGCCAATCGAGCGCCGCGACCGCCCTCTCCAGCGCCTCGTGCAAAGGCTCCTCCACTTCATCGGCCCACACCTTCGCGTCCTCAAAGCGTCCCGTCCGCCCCTGCAGCACATGCACCACCGGCACCGCGTTCTCATCGAGTCGGTACCAATCGCCCAGCAGCTTCCTTGCGCCCGCATCAGCAATCAGCGGCTCGATCCTGACGAAGTCGTCGTCAGGTATCTCCCACAGCAGCGGCCGCCACCCATACCTCTGCCCGAGCAGCACGAGGAAGTTCGGCCGCGGCGTCGTGCGCTGGCAGCGGCGGATTTCGTCGAGGCAGAGGGGCATGGTGCGCTGGTCGAGGGCGGCCTCGTCGCTCACGCCCCAGCGCAGGTCCACCGCCTGGAAGCGCGCGCCGCGGTCGAGGCAGAAGCGCTGCAGGCGCGGNNTGGAGCTAACGAAAAGCCGGAATGTGCGCCCCTGCCCAGCCATCTCTCACCACCAGATCCCTGTCTTCACCATGCCTGCGACCTTGCCCTCCCCCCGCAGTACCCCGGCGCTCGTCACCGCAAGCGATTCTTCCCGCCCCCACCCTTCTCCGAGTCCCCGGACTCCAAGGCCCGGAAGGCCTCGTGCAATTGCCCCAGAAACTTCTCGTCCTCCGGCGACAGATGCATCCCGCGCCGCTTCATCCCGGCCAACTGCTCATAGGCTTTCCGCCACCACTCGGGCGCGCTCCCATCCCCAAGCCGTTCCAACGTGCCGGCCACCTTCACGT
>PMZA01000223.1 GCA_003170595.1 Armatimonadota bacterium | reverse complement strand
GACCGAAGGTCCGCAGGGGGTGGGAGGCTGTGGCCTTTGCGCCTTCCTGCCTTTAGGTGTCATCCTGAGCGCGTTCTCTGCGCGAAGGATCCCCGGGATAACCCCGCCACTTACCCCTTCGTCCTTCGGTACAACTCCGTATACGAAACCCCTTCCATCCCGATGCTCTTCGCATACGCCAGCATCAGATCGATCGTCCCACACTCCGGGTCGAGCGTATACAGCGACCACGGATGGTAGCAGAGCCCCACATACGCCTTCCCCTGCTCCATCGCATAGTCCACCCACGGCTTCGCGGCCTCGAAATCCTCTCGCGCGTTCGTCACCGGACCGGCCGGCAGCGCGAACGGATATATGCCCGGAAACATCGTCGGATGCGCGCCGTAGCCCTTGAGCACGTTGTCGTGCCACCCAGCCGTCGGGAACTCCCAGACCTCCGGGAAGCCGTCCGCCTCATACGTGTACGCATCCACAAAGGGCGACGGGATGGTCTCGTATGGCCCGCGCAGCTGCGTGCTGATGTACTCCATCCCGCACGCGGCGATGACCTTCAGCCTTTCCGGCTCACCCTTCATCCCGTGCTCGAAGCCGCACCCAGAGCGCATGCCGATCGGTCGCGTCCCGAAGACCTCGCCGATATAGTCCGCCGCCTTCCCGACCTCCACCCACAACTCCTCGACCGGTATCCCCGGCCCGTGCACAAGGTGGTCGCGCAGCATCCGGTGGTAGTAGGTATGCGACTGCACATCGATGAGCGGGTCGTCGCCGAAGATGGCCTTCAGCTCCTCGCCCCGCTTCTCGACGACGCTGGCGACGCAGAAAAAGGTCGCGGGCATCTCGTGCTTGCGATGGATCTCGACGAGCTTCGCTGCGCCCGGGATGCACAAGTCGACGTTTTCCAAATCGTACGAAGCGGCATACACTGTCATGGGCGTATTCCTCCGGGCGCGCGGACGCGCGCTTACGTGGTTCGACGCGGCAGGCCGCTATCCTGCGGTCGCTGGAACTCGACGCCCGTTGATTCGTCCTTATCGCTGGCAATCGTACAGGCAGTCCCATCCCTGGGGGGTTCACCATCGTGACTACCAGAACCGTGTTCGCGTGTGTCTTGCTCGTACTGATCAGCGCCCTGGCCTGGCCGCAGTTCATGGGGCCGCCCCGCGCTCGCCTGCAGTTCCCGACGCCGGCCTCGCCCGATGAGGCCGCGATCACCGTCGCCTACAAGGACATGGCCCTTGCCGACGTCCTCAAGGACTTCGACACCCAGACCGGCTACCTTGTCACGGCCGCTCCCGACCAGGTCGATCAGAAGATCACGGTCTCGAACACCGGCAAGCCCTTCGACATCCTCGGCCGGGTCTGCATGCGCGCCCAGTGTGCCCCGCGGACGGCCGTCTACCTCGTCCCCGAGGCGAAGATGCCCAAGGCGCAGCCCAAGTTCGACCTGCCTCAGACGACGCTCACCATCAACGCCAAGGACTCGGACACCAAGCAGGTTCTCGACATGATCGGGAAGGCCGCCGGGCTCAACCTGATCGCGGATGACGATGTCCTCAAGGCCAACCCCGGCGTCACGGTCAGCTTCACCTCGGCCACCGTCGAGGAGGTCCTCGACAAGCTCGCCTCGCAGCTCAAGTGCCACATCGCCCGCGGCATCTACCTCGAGCATGTCGACCCCGGCGCCGAGATGGACAAGTTCATGGCCCTCCCGCCCCAGCAGCAGGAAGCGATGATGGTCCAGGGCCTCGACATGATGAAGGACCACATGCCCGGCCAGCAGCAGGTGCAGCAGGGCATGACCGACGGCCTCAAGGATTTCTGGGGAATGTCCGCGGGCGAGCAGGGGCAGATCGTCCAGGAAGTCACGAAGCGCATGACGCAGATGGGCGATGTGGTCAGCGGCTTCTCTCCCGCGGGCCAGGCGAAGGTCATGTCTGTGATTCGCCCGTTCCTCCAGGCGGGGATCGGGGTTTACCTGCGGCTGACTCCTGCGCAGCAGGCGACCTTCGCGCCGGCGATCAAGGCGATGGAGCACTTCCCTGGCGGCGCCCCGCAGTAAGCTTCTTGTCTGTGGATTGGCTTGCTGTGCGGACGCTNNGGCGCGGGGTAAACCCGCGCCCTGCAGCAAGCAAGAGGCAGTCCCGCTGCCGGTCTTCGTATTTCCGCTTTTCGATGTCATCCTGAGGAAGACGCCCTCTGTCTGACGAAGGATCCCCGGCACCCGTCTCACTTCCTTCCCCGGCCCAACGAATCTTTCTCCCCCAGGTTACTTGACGGCGGAACACGGGAATACTACAATCGTTAGTAATAAACAGACCGACCGTATTCCGGCAGGAGGATCCACCTATGCCCAAGAGAATCGAACCTCATCTCTCCAGGCTCCACCCTGGCCGCAAGGGCATCGAACTCGCCCTCGGCGACCTCGAAGCTGCCGTCATGCGTGCCGTCTGGGATGCCTCGGACGCGGTGAACGTGGACGATGTGCGAGCGAAGCTCAACTCTCAGGGCCGCGAGATGGCGTACACGACCATAATGACGACGCTCGCGCGTCTTCAGAAGAAGGGCCTCCTCAACCGCCAGCTTCAGGGCCGCGCCTACTTCTACAAGCCGGCGCTCACCCAGGAGCAGTTCGCCGAAACGGTCACCCGCGCCGCCCTCGACGGCCTTCTCGGCGCCTTCAGTGAGCCGGCCGTTGCCTATTTCGTCGAAGCTCTCAGCGAGCAAGACCCGAAGCAGCTCGACCTTCTCGCCGAGTTGATCGAGCGCAAGCGCCGCGAGAATCCCGAGTAGCCAGTCATGGGCTGGTCCCTGGCCACGATCTCGGCGGGCTGGCTTGCCGCGATGACGGTGATGGCGGCGGCCAGCCTTCCCGTAGCGGCGCTCACGAAACTCCTCCCCTCACGTTACTGCCGCCTCTCGGCCTTTCTCTGGCAGGCCGTTGCGCTTGCCGGTTGGGGCGCCTTCTTCGCCACTCTCGTCGCCGCCCCGATCTGGTTCAGCGACCCGCCTGACTACATCCGCCACAGCCCCCACCTCGAGCGCGTCCTGCCCCACGTCTGCTTTCGCGTCGTCCGCGACACGGTGGGCGACGGCTACCTCGCCGCCGGGAGCATCGTGGCGGTTGTCCTCCTGATCCTGGGCCTCGTCCGCCTCATCACCGGCCTCCTCGCCGAGCGTAGGACCTCTCGCGCCCTTATGGCCACCGCGCGTACGACCGACGGCCCGGATGGCGGCCCTGTGCTGCTCCTCGAGGGCGCGCCTGCATCTTCCAGCCTCTCGCGCCTCAGCGGCCAGCCCGCCGTGACTCTCGGCTTCCTCCACCCGCTAGTTCTCATGACCGCCGGTGCGCTGGCCGGAGTGTCATCCGGCGCATCCTCGGCGGTCATCGCCCACGAGCGCGTCCACGTCCGCTGGCGCGATCCCCTCACCCAGCTTCTCCTCGGCGTGACGGCGTGGTGCTTTCCGGGAGTGGGCTGGATCGTAGCGGCCAACTGGCGCCGTCACAGCGAGCATGCCGCCGACACCTTCGCCCGCGCGACCGCCGGCGAGGTGGCCTGGCGGGAGGCCATGCGGGCGCTCAGTGGGGAAGGGGCGGGGCTCATGCTGGCGGATCGGATGGCTGCCGCGGAGGGGCCTATCTCACCATCGCCGGCGATTGCAGCTGCGGGCGGATGGTTGCTGCTGGCGATCGCGGCGTGGCCCTTCGTGTACCCCTACGTCGCGATGAGCCTGTTCTGCTGGATCGAAACGACCTGGCACGCCTGGGATTAAACTCTTCGCGGCGACGAACCCTTCGTTCGCGGCGCATCGCCTCGCTGGTGACCCACCTCCGACGCGAGAGAGCGGCGCGTTGTGCCGCGTGGGGTCAGGGGCCAGGGCCCCTGCGGGACGTGGGGCAGCGCCCCACGGTTTATCTTTCGCCTTCGCCGGATCGCCTTACCGCTATCCCCGCCAGCCCGATCATTCCCGACAGGCAGCGGTCCGACGGGTACAGCTGTGACGCCTCG
>PMZA01000298.1 GCA_003170595.1 Armatimonadota bacterium | reverse complement strand
AAGGCGCGGCGGGGCATAAAGCCCCGCTATGCGGACGCAAGCGTCCGCATAGCATGCCAAAGCAAAGATGAAGGCCACGGGAGGCAGGTTGAATGCCCAATCTGAAGATCGCGATCATGCAGGGATGCTTGCGTTTGCCGGAAGAGGAGGCGCTCGCGAAGGCCAAAGAGATGGGCGCTGATGGCGTGCAGATCGGGTCGCCTGTCGACCTCGACGCCGCCGGGCGGAAGGCTCTCGTCCAGAAGATCGAGAGCTATGGCCTCAAGATATCGGCCGTGTGCGCGTGGGGCGGCGAGGTCGACCTCGGCGAAGAAGGCTCGGAGGTCCACGTCGAGAGCGGCAAGCGCGTACTCGAACTCGCAGCCGATCTGGGCTGCAACATCTGGCAGGGGCACATCGGCGTCATGCCCGAGGACGTCAATCACCCGCACTGGGAGAGATTCGTCCGGGGCTGCTCCGAGCTTGCGGCGTACGGCGAGAAGGTCGGGGCGGTCCTCGCGATGGAGACCGGGCCGGAGCCGCCGTATGTGGTGAAGCGACTCATCGACACCATCGGCAGCCCGACGATCCGCGTGAACTATGACCCGGCGAACCTGATCCTGTGGCCGCCGATGCTCGCGCAGTGGGCCGGAGTACCCTACGACCGCGCGGCCGCTTTCGAGAAGTTCATGCCGACCGAGGGCGCCGACTTGCTGGGGCCCTACGTCGTCCACTGCCATGCGAAGGATGCGACGACGGATGACGCGGGCAACGCGAAGGAAGTGCCGCTGGGCGAAGGCCTGGTCGAGTGGCCGAAGTTCATCGGCTACCTGCGCAAGCACGGGTTCGATGGGTACCTGGCCATCGAGCGCGAGGTCGGCGAGGAGCCAGTGAAGGACATCCAGACGGCGATCGATTATCTGCGGACGCTGTAAGGCGCGGCGGGCATAAATGCCCGCCCTACAGAAAGGCAGAGTCCAGAGAGTGGGGAGATGAGGCGATGAAGGAAAGAAAGCTCGCGATTGCGCTGGCCATCGCGTTGGCGGTGGTGTGGGCGGCGATCTGTGTTGCCGATGTGCCGATCGCCAAGCCACTGCCGGCGGACCTGGCGGCGCTGTATGCCTACGACAAGGCTGCGCCGCTCAACCTGACGACCTCGGAGCCGAAGGAAGCCGCGAAGACCGTCGAGGAGCGCATCGAGTTCGATAGCCCCAAGGGCGGAAGGGTCGCCGGGCTTCTCATCCGACCTAAGACCGGGCCGAAGCCGTGGGTAATCCTCACGCTGCACGGGCTGGGCGCGGATAAGAGCTTCGGTAGGTTCTTCGCGGCCCTGGCGGGAGACGGTGGCTACGCCGTCCTATCGCTCGATGCGGCGCTGCATGGGGACAGGAAGATCCCGGGGAAGGCCATGTTCACCGGCGACCTCGCGACTACGCGAGATGCGATGATCCAGACGGTCATCGACTACCGCCGCGCGATGGACTACCTCGCGACGCGGAAGGATGTGCACGGCGAGGCCTTCGGGTTGTGCGGGGCGAGCATGGGCGCGATCCAGGGGACGATCCTCGCGGGCGTCGACCAGCGGATCGCATCGTCGATGCTTATCGTCGGGGGCGGCGACTGGTCGAAGATCGCGGCGGCCTCGGACCGGCCGGAGGTCGAGGGGATGAAGGCGCTGCTGGAAGACCCGGTGGCCGCGGCTGAGGCGGCGACGTTCGATCCGCTGACCTTCGTGCCGTACATCAGCCCGCGTCCGGCGTGGTTTATGAACGGACGGCAGGACACGACCATCCCGGTCGCGGCGGCGAAGGCGCTGCAGGATGCCGCGGGCGAGCCGAAGCACATCGTCTGGTACGACGGTGGGCACATACCGCCCATCGGGGTTGCCGTGCAGACGATGGGCGACTGGTTGTCGCAGGCGCTGCAGCCGGCGCTCGATAAGGCCGCGGCGACGGGTGCGGCGAGGGGCGGGGCAGCGCAGGATGCGTGTGAAGGGAAGTAGTGCCGTGGGTGCCGAGTCAGCGAGGGGATGCTTCGCGAGACACGAACCGTCTCTCTCAGGATGACAACCAAGGGCAGTAAGGCGAAGGGAAAAGGGCAAAGTCCCCGTGGACGTTAGGTTGTTACGCCGCCACCGCAGATCCTTCGCTCGGACGCAGGCACGCGGTCGCTAAGCCCTGCGCTCAGGATGACGGATAAGGGAGAAGGACCAGGCCAAAGGCTCACCACCTGGCCACAGCCGCAGGCTGAAGCCTGCGACTACTGCTCCCGTTCGAGGAGGCACGAACGAGCCGTCGATCTGATCATGGCGAAGATCGCGGCCCCTTGCGCGGGACTGGAACGGCGATATCTGCTATCATTGTCGCCGCTCCCCGGCGCTGAAGGCGGCCGTCCGCGCCTCGGCCGGGGTACAACACTTCATCGGGTGTCACCAAGTTAGAGGAGTGAACGAGGAATGATCATAGCGTTCGCCGTCATCGCGCTGCTCGCAGGGGCCGCGCTCATCGTTACCGAGGCGATGCAGCCCGCGAAGTCCGACGGGTTCAGCGTCATCACCGGCATGGCAAGTTCGCGGTTTCAGCAGGGCACCAAGGAATTCATGATGGAGAAGGTCTCCCGCTACGCCGCCGTCGTCTGGATGCTCTCCTGCGCGAGCTACTCGTACCTGTGGTATCACAGCCACTAGAGGCCCCCCACGTGCTGACCGCTGGAGTGGACGTGTCGCAAGAGCCGGCCGGCCAGGCCCAGCCGCGGAAGGTGAAGGCGGGGTCCGAGGGTCTCGACGTCTATTACAGCGGCAAACAAGCGCTGTTCGACGTCACCCTCGGCGCCTTCGAGAACGAAATCCTCGCGTGCATCGGGCCGTCGGGCTGTGGGAAGTCGACTTTCCTGCGCTGCTTCAACCGGATGAATGACGAGGTCCTGGGATGCCGTGTTGAAGGGCGCGTGCTGGTGGATGGTGAGGACGTCAACGCCCGCGGCCTCGATCTGGCTGACCTCCGGCGGCGGGTAGGCATGGTTTTCCAGCGGCCCAACCCCTTCCCCACCTCGATCTACGAGAACGTTGCGTACGGCCTGCGCATCCTCGGCGTCAACAGCCGCGGCCGGATCGATGAGGCGGTGGAACGAAGCCTCGCCCAGGCCGGCTTGTGGGATGAGGTCAAGGACCGGATGTCACGGTCGGCCGTCGAGATGTCCGGCGGGCAGCAGCAGAGGCTGTGCATCGCACGGGCGCTGGCGGTCGAGCCGGAAGTGCTGCTGATGGATGAGCCGTGCTCGGCGCTGGACCCCTCGGCGACCTTCCACATCGAAGAGCTGATGGTCGAGCTGAAGAAGGCGTACACCATCGTGCTGGTGACGCATAACATGTTCCAGGCGTCACGGGTATCCGACCGGACGGCGTTCTTCTACCTGGGCGAGCTGGTTGAGGTCGGGCCGCCGGGTGACATCTTCGAGCGGCCGAAGGATCCCCGAACTGATCAGTACGTGCGAGGCCGGTTTGGCTAGCGGCCCCGATGAGCAGGACCCCAAAGTGCGGCGAAGGATGCCTCGACAGACCACCTCTCTGAGCAAAGCTCCAAGCAAGGCCCAGGGCGGACGGGGATCCAATACTCCCCGGCGGCAGGTGCGGCCCGAGCGCGACTTCGCCCTGCTGCGGCGTGAGACCATGGCGAGCGAGACAGCGCTGCCCGGATCGGGTGGTGGGCCGGGACCGGTGCGGGCGGTCGTCCTCTACCCCGGACCGTACAAGGAAGGCATGGCCTCGCTGTCGGTGCACGTGCTCCTCGACCTCTTCAACCGCGAGCCCTGCGAGGCCGAGCGGGCGTTCCTCTTCCCGGAAGCTACCCAGCCTGTGCGGACGCTGGAGAGCGGGTCGGCGCTCGGCGATACGCATGTGGTGCTGGCGACCGTGCCCTTCGAGATGCAGTTCCCAGCGCTGGCGAAGATGCTCGAGGATAGCGGGGTGCCGGCTCTCGCGCGGGAGCGGGGTGAGGAGAACCCGGTCGTGATCGTGGGCGGGCCGGCGGTGACGATGAACGCGGCGCCGGTGGCGGCGATTGCTGACCTGGCGTACCTGGGCGAGGTCGAGGCGAGGGCGGAGGAGATACGGGCGGCGCTGGGGAGGTCGACGGGGAAGCCGCGGGCGGAGATAGTTGCGGAGCTGGCCACGGTTCCGGGGATGGTGGATTGCGCGGCGTGGATGACGGGGCGGCTGAAGGCGCCGATCGAAGTGCAGCATGTGGGCGATGTAGATGCCTACGTGCCGCGGAGCATGATCGTGGCCGGGGCGGCGGAGCTTCGCGGGCGGGCACTCATCGAGGTGAGCCGCGGATGCCCCCACTGGTGCCGGTTCTGCCTGGCGCGGCAGCTTCAGCATCCGTTCAGGCCGAGGAGCGTCGAGGTCGTGGCGGCGGCGATGCGCGAGATCGCCGCGGGGGCGAAAGAGGTCGGGCTCATCGCGGCGGACTTCCTCGATCATCCGCAGGCGGCGGAACTGGTCGAAGCGGCGACGGCCATCGGGCTCAAGGTGTCGGTGTCGTCGCTTAGGATGGACCGGGCGGCGAAGGGGCCGCGCGTGCTGGAGTTGCTGAGAGCGGCCGGTCAGCGCACGATAACGATGGCGCCCGAGGCCGCGCGGGAACCGCTGCGGGCGGCGATCGGTAAGCCGATCAGCCACGAGGTCTTCATGGCGGCGATAGGCGCGGTCGTCGAGGCGGGCTTCCCCAGACTCAAGCTATACTTCATGCTAGGATTGCCCGGCGAGGTGGATGAAGATGCCGAGGCCCTCGGTGAACTGCTCGGCGAGGTGAGGGCGGCGGCGCCGGAGGTTGATGTGAGCGCGTCGGCGTCGTGCTTCGTGCCGAAAGCGGGGACGGTGTTCGAGGGCGAGGAGTTCGCCGATCAGGCGACGCTGCAGCGACGGACGAAGATCGTGAAGCGTGCCGCTGCGAAGATTGGGGTGAAGCTGGAGACCGAGTCGCCGCGGCTGGCGATGGTGCAGGCGGTCCTCGCGCGGGGCGGGTTTGAGATTGGCGAACTCATCGCGTCGGAAGAAGTGAGGGAGGGCGGTGCGGCGGCGTTGCCGGCGGCGATGACGAAGGTGGGGATGGATGCCGAGAAGTATGCGAGGGTGGGAAGCAAGGAAAGGCCGTGGAGGCAGACGGGTACCGGGGATGCTTCGGGCGACAGACACCGTCGCACTCAGCATGACATCTAAGGGCAGAAGACCAAAGAGCAAGGTAAGGCGCAACAGTTGGCGGAGGCTTTCACGTGGAGAGCGATTGGTCGGCGAGACATGGCTTTCTATACGTCGCGGCGTTTCCTGAAGAGGAACGCGAGGCCGCCGCGCTTGAGTTGAAGGCGATGACCGGCACGGCCCTCGAGGGCGGCGTTGCGCGGTCGTCGGTCGCGTGCGATGTGGGCGCGTCGGCCTACACGAAGATCGTGATGGCCGTGGCGGCCGAGGCTGAGAGCTTCGAGGAACTCGTTGGCCTCGTGGCGGACCTGGGGCTGGAAGCGGAGGGCTTCGCGGTTGAGGTGCATCGTCCGCCGCCGAAGGTCGATGTGAGCAGCATCGATTGCGCGAAGGAGATCGCCGATGCGATCGCTGGCAATCCTGACCTCGATCATCCGAAGATCGCGCTGGCGGTCGTCGCCAAGGAAGGGCGGTACTGGTTCGGGCGAGTGGTGTCGAGGGCGCGGCGCGACTGGCATGATGCGTCGGAGCGACCCGAGAACTTCTCGAACTCGCTGCCCACGAGGCTGGCGCGGGCGTTGGTGAACATGGTGGCGGCGCCGGGCGACCTTGTCGTCGATCCGTGCTGTGGGGCTGGGACGGCAGTCGTCGAGGCGGCGCTGGTCGGGGCCAAGGTCGAAGGCTACGATCTCAACTGGTTGCATGTCGAGCAGACGCGGAAGAACCTGGAGCATTACGGGTTGAAGGTTCGCGCGGCGAAGGGTGACGCGCGGGAGTTGGAGGGGCGATGGGATGCGGCTGTCATCGACCTGCCCTACGGGCATACGTCGGTGGCCGACGACCAGTTGTATCTCGACGTCGTGGGGAATGTCGCGCGGCGGGTGAAGAGGCTGGCAGTCGTGACCGGCCATGAGAAGGATTACGTGTGGGACAGGTTGGGGCTCGCGATCAGGGGAAGGGCTAAGGTGCCGGCGACGAGATTGGTAAGGCATCTGTACTTGCTTGGCGGGACGCCTGAGGCGTGACGTTTGGTAGTCGAGGGGCAAGAACCAGGTCCTTGCGACGCAGGGCGTCGCTAAGTCGCGGGAAAGGCGCCCGCTCCCTCAGGATGACAAGCTNNTGGGTTCGCGAAGCGAACCCCAAGCCCTACAGCAGGCCGAAGGACAGGTACCTACTGCGAGGAGTGACTCCCATGAAGAAGTGTCTGTCGAGCGTTGGTGGACCGGAGGCTGTCGGGCCGTACTCCATGGCGTGCGAGGCCAAGGCCTGCGAAGGGATCATCTTCTGCTCGGGGCAGATACCCATCGACCCCGCCAGCGGCGACCTCGTCGGTGAGACCGTCGCTGAGCAGACGCGGCGCGCCCTCGACAACCTTAAGCTCCTCCTGGAGGAAAACGGCCTCGGCCTGTCGAAGGTAGTCAAGACCACCTGCTTCCTCACCGACATGAACACCTTCGCGGAGTTCAACGCGGTCTACGCGGAATATTTCCCCGAGGAGCCCCCGGCGCGAAGCACGATCGGCGTCGCCTCGCTGCCCAAGGGCGCCCGAGTGGAGGTCGAAGCCCTTGCCGTACGCGGCGATTAGCCTGCTGCTGTGCCTGACGGTGGGCGGATATGCGGCTCCGGCGGCGACGACGACTCCTGCCGCGCCTGCAAAGCCTGTCGCTACAACTCCAGCCGCTCTCGCCGCGCCTGCGAAGCCCGCGGTCGTGACGCCGTCGACCGTCGTGATCAAGAGCGCAACCGGGAATCTCCTCGCCAACGGCGGCTTCGAGGCGACCGGCGCGGATGGGATGCCGAGTAGCTGGTTTCCACGCATCGCGCAGGCACCGGATAAGGTCGCGGTTGCTGCCCAGACGCGCGGCGGCCACAACAGCCCCTTCTGCCTGATGCTCGCGTGCAAGGCGACGAAGGTCGTCTATGGCGCATACTCGCAGCCCGCCGATCTCCCCACCGGGACGCAGGAGTTGATCCTCAGTTTCTACGTGCGCACCGAGCGCATCCCTCAGCCGGACGTGTCCATCCTCCTCTTCAAGACCAACTTCGCCGAGAAGATGTGGCAGACGCCGTCTGTGCAGATCGAGGATCGGGCCGTTCCGCAGAGCCCGGGCTGGAGCCTGATGGCCTGGCGGTTCAAGATCGTGCCGGGCGTGAAGCAGGCGCTCGTAGTCTTCCGTGGGGCGGGCGACGGCGTGCTGTATGTCGACGACGTCTCGCTGCGGCCCTATCCCCAGGCGGCGGCGTGCAAGGTCGTCTTGGCCGGGCAGGTTACGATGATGCCCAACCAGCGGACCATCTCCGTCCAGGTCAAGCCCACCGGGAATGGGCCGGCGATGCTCACCGCGTCCCTGCAGCTCTGGTCGAAGATGAAGACGTGGACCGCGTGGCAGCAGAAGTTTTCGGCGAGCGGAGAGACGACAGTGAAGGGGAAGTACACGTGGCCCTTCGATCAGACGGCGCAGGGGATGCTGACCATCACGGGCGCTGCGGCGGATGAGGTGTATGACGCGCAGCCCGTGGACGTGTCGGCGCTGGTGGACGGTGAACTGACGCGGCCGGCGTTCCGAGGGACGATCCTGAGGGGCGTGCCCTGCCCGCAGATCGTTGCATCGGGGACCATCAATGCGGCGGATGATGTGGCGGCGCGGGTGAAGCTGAGCGCACGGCTGGCCGGCAGCGATCGAGTGGCGGCGCTAGGCAGTGGCCTCGAGGGGCCGACGCCGGGGACGTGGACGGCGTCGATCGATGCGACGAATCTGCTGATGGGCAAGTACTCGATGCACGTCGAGGCTGAGCTGGACGGAAAGATCAGCCAGCTTGACCTGCCGGTGCTTGTCGCGCCGGAAAGCGGCGAGCAGGTCGGCTACGATGCGACCGGGACATTGTACATCAACGGTAAGCCGCGACTGCCGGTGGGGATCTACTTCGCCACGGCGCAGGACGACCTGAAAAAGGCGAAGGCGGCGGGCTACAACTTCTCGGTCATACCCTGGCAACTGGCGTCGACGGAGACGATGGACTACGCGGCAAAGCTGGGGATGAAGGTGATGATCCACTCGCGAAGCTTCGAGGACTCGTTCTGGGAGCACGCCGTCGACAAGTTCGCCTCGCACCCCCATCCGGCGCTGCTGGCGTGGCATCTTGCCGGCAAGCCTGACGCCGAGTTGAACTACCCTTCCACGATGATCGAGGTGCATGACAAGATCGCCCAGCTCGATCCGCACCATCCGGTCGTGACGTCGCTGACGATGCCGTCGCTGATGGGCCAATACGCGCCGGGGTGCGACATCGCGTTGGTGTGGACTGACCCCATCCCCGAGAGCGGGCCCGAGGCCGTGGCGATGCTCCTCGATGGGGCGAGAGAGGCGGTGGCTCCGCGGCCGGTGTGGGCAATCATACAGACGCTAGGCCATGCGTGGTCGTGGGATAAGAGCCTGGCGAAGACCGGTGCGGGGCGCCCCCCGACGCCGGCCGAGCACCGGTGCATGCGGTACCTCTCGCTCGTGCATGGGGCGCGGGGAATCGTCGACTACGCGTACGTGATGG
>PMZA01000516.1 GCA_003170595.1 Armatimonadota bacterium | reverse complement strand
AGATGGTGGGCACCTCGGCGCGGGTGGGCTTGATGTGGTCGCCGCCGGGGCGGTCGACGGGGTGGATGGCGTGGCAGTCGGTGCAGATCGCGGGTCGGACGCCGGCTTTGCCGGCGGCGGCGGCCTGGCCGTGGACGCTCGAGATGTAGCCGTCGACCTGGGGCGCGATGCCAGCCATGGAAGACTTGACGTGGCAGCCAGCGCAGAGGCGCGGGATGTTGGCCCAATAGACGGTGCTGGTCCGGTCGTCGGTGCGGCCGACGCCATGGTGGCCGTGGCACTGCTCGCAGCGCGGCGAGGACTTGGCGGTGAGAGGATGCTGCTCGGGCGCGATCGGGGCTCCGCCCTCGCCGGCATGGGCGCCGGTGGCGCCGTGGCAGTCGAGACACGGGCGCGTGGCCGGCGGTGACTGGTGCTTCTCGGGGCGCGCGCCCGGGTGGCAGGAGTCACAGGTGAGGTCCCGGTGGGCGCTCCCAAAATACCGGGCAAGCTCATGGCCGGGGGCAAGATTCAGGCCGGTCTGAAGGCGCTGCAGGAGGCCCGTCGCCGGATGGCACGCCAAGCACTCCTGGTCGTCGGCAAGGGCGGCACCGCGCGGCAGCAGGAAAAGCACTGCACCAACGATGGCCAGTAGCCAACCGCCCCCGAAGCGCCGGGGGCGGCGACCGGAGATCAGATGACTATCAGAGTTGTGCCCTCTATCACTACCGAGCATGTGGCCCTAGACGACCTCCAAGCGCTCGCGGGCGTCCCCAGAGGGGAGCGTCTTCAGACTCAGGTATACCCTCTTGACCAGGTGATCTATGTCACTAAGTGATAATAACATGAGAGACGGTACGATCATCCCTCGATCATTGCGGCGACTGGGATCTGCAGAGGGACCCAACTTTTTGCCCCGCTTCCGCCTTGCGAAGGCTTAACACCCTCCCGCAACTCAACCCGGTCCAGGGGCGCTGGGGACGAGGGCGCCCCCGGACCGGGACGTGACTTGCCCACTCTATTGGCTAAGTAAGGACTGGCACTGGGCGATGATGTTGTCTGCGAGTGTTGGATTGTGGGTGCCGAAGCTCAGGTCTGAGATGAGGTAGTTGTAGTTCCACCGGGCCGCCTTGTAGGCCTGGACCATAGGGTCGGCTTGCTGCGCGGTGGTGTTGGTGGCGATGTTGATGCTGTGCCTGGTCACGAAGGCCGCGAACATGCCACCGCCGCAGGCGGGGTCGGGACTGCCCAGAGCCGTGGGATTCACGCCGCCGAGGGCGATCATTTCGCTGAGGAACTCGTTCTTGTGGCCGGAGTAGAGGGTCTGGGCGGCCGCTTCGCTTCCGTGGCAAGGGATGCAGGTGGGCGGGTCGACGGCGAGAGCTCCCTGGCCGTGAAGTGGGTCGGCGCCGGAGGGAATGCTGAGGTCGCCAAAGGTGCCGGTGATGGTGGGGTCGAGGACGAGGGTGCCCTGGTTTTTGTTCAGGTGGCACGAGACGCACGTGTTGTCGATCAGCGAGTGGGGAGACGGTGTGACCGGCAGGTCGGCCGCTAGCACGCCCATAAGCTCAAGCGTCTGCGGATGGGAGGGGCCCTTGACCTTGTTGGCCACCGTGGCGTAGAGGTCCGCGTCGTAGACCTGCCCAGGGTTCTTCGTCATGAGCTTGTAGGTGTTCAGGTGGCAGTTGAAGCAGGTGCTCGAGGCATCGGGCACGGGCATGGGCATGGCATTGGTTGACGGCGAGCCCGCGTGCTTGCTGCCGGGACCATGGCAGTCCTCGCAGCCAATGCCCTCAAACTGCGGCGTCGCGGCGATGGAGACGTACCCACCCGTGTTGCCGTAGCCAACGGTGTGGCACGGCTCGCAGGATGCGTGGGCACCGTCGAAGAAGTTCGTGCCATGGGTGTTCTTGAAATTCTGGCCATGGGCCGTGTGAGTGAACTGATTGTTGACAATGTCCGTGTGGCAGGCTGCGCCGCACACCGCATTGCCCACATAGGTCGCACCAGCGGCGCCTACGCCTCCGCTGATGGGAGCCTGACCGTTGCTGCCACCACCACACCCTCCGAGGACCACTACCATTGCGAGAACAGGTACCGCGATGAGCAAGACCGTGCGCAATCCCATGCCGGCCACCTCCGATGAGAATCGAAACGAGTTATAGGGCGAAGGCATCTGCAAGATAGGTATCTACTCGACTACTTCTGGACGGCGAACACGTGCCTGCCGCCGGGCATGTGGCAGGTGACGCAAGTGGAGTCTTTCGGCCATTGCGCCTCAGGCAACTTGCACGGGTGGGCAGTGGCGTGGCACTGCAGGCAGACGTCCGGGACCGGCTTGCGGAGCTGGTGGTCCTCGGTCATCTGCTCGTGCGACGTGTGGCAGGTGATGCAGGTCACGTCGTTGGCGGCGTGCTTGCTGCCCATGAAGTCGTTGAGCTGCTGGAAATCGGCAGGCTTGGTGACAACGGCGAGCTTGAAGTCGGGATCCTTGATCAGGTCGTCGCCGGGGCGGAAGTCGGGGGCGAAGGGCTGGCCTTTGTAGGTGTAGTCGGCGTGGCAGCGGCCGCAGATGGAGAGCTTCTGGTTGGCCGTCTTGAGCTGGTCGGGGCGGGGCATGGTGGCGAGCTTCTCGTCGTTGCCCTTGGCCGCCAGGTGAGCCGAGCCGGGGCCGTGGCAAGTCTGGCAGCCGAGGCCGGCCTCGAAGTAGGTGTTGTCGGCCGGGTTGAAGCCGACGCTGCGGCGATAGATGTCCACCGGCGCCATCTTGTCGTCGGGCTGGACCTTGGAGTGCTTCGTCGTCTGGAAGCGGTCGACCAGGTCCTTGTTGAGCGACTTATGGCAGGCAAGGCATAGCATGCCCTTGACCCAGTGGGGCACCGGCTCGTCACCCAGGCTCGGATGCGAGACCAGCGCGGCCAGCAGGCCGCCCATCACGGCTACGGAAAGCAAGACGTCTCGTCTCAGTCTCACTCTGGTCATCTCCTGACTTTGGGCCCGGAACGCTACTTCTGCTTGGCATCCGGATGGCACTGCTGGCAAAAGTCGAACTTGTGGCACAGGAAACAGGGAGCGCCGCGGGCGAAGCTCGCCTTGGACTTGTGGTTCATGGCGAAGTCATCGGGATGCGGGCTCTTCTTGATCTGCGCGTGGCAAGCAACGCACTGGTCGTTCGTCTTATGGCAGGCGGCGCAGACCTTGGGCTTGCTCTGGTAGATCGCGCCGTGCTGCTTCGTGAAAGACTTGTCGTGGGGCATGGGTAGCCCCTGGTGGCACGTCTGGCACGGCTTGTGACCGTGGCAGAGGCTGCAGAGGGCACCGTCGGCTCCCTGGGAAGCGTGCTGAGTTTCAAAGGACTGCTTGTGGTGCGACGTGGGCGGCTTGCCCGTGTGGCACCTCATGCAGTCGGCGCTCTTGTGGCAGGTGGTGCACAGGGCGGGCCTGTCCTCGGCGACGGAGCCGTGGGCCGATCCTGATGCCCAGCCCTTCGGGTGAGGCATGGGCAGCGCGTGGCAGGCTGAGCACAGGCGAGTGTCCGTGTGGCACATCTTGCAGTTCGCGCCGGACCTCAGCGACGCCGGCCCGTGGTTCTGGAGCCAGTTACTGCCGTGGGAGGGCGGCTGGCTCCCGCCATGGCAGCTGTTGCAGAACTTCTGGTCGTGGCAGGAAGCGCAGTGACGCTCATCCCGCGAGGCCGGATTGTGGCTGTGCTCGGTGCGCCAGTTGGCCGGGTGGGGCATCTCCAGCCCGCCGTGGCAGCTTGTGCACATCTGCTGATCGTGGCAGGTGGTGCAGACCTTGGGCTGGGCCAGGGCGAAGGGGCCGTGGGTCTTCCGCCAGTTGGGCTCGCGGTGCGACTCGGGCGGCTGGTGGCTGTGGCACTGGTTGCACATCGCCGGCGTGTGACATTCCTTGCAGTCCTGAACGCCGGCGGCCGCGGCCTTGCCGTGCTCGGCGACCCACTTGGCGTCGTGGGAGGCGGGCCGGCCGTGGGTGTGGCACTCCTCGCAGAAGCGCGCGGGATGGCACGTCACGCAGGTGCTCTGCTTCTGCTGAGAGGCGACGCCGTGCTTGCTGAGCCAATCGAGCGGGTGCGGCCGGTAGATCTGGTGGCAACTATCGCAGAACTTCTCGTCGTGGCAGAGGCGGCAAGTGTCGGGCTTCGCCTGGAACTCCTTCGGGTGCGTGAGCAAGTACTGCGGCCCGTGGGCGTGGCGGGCGGTGTGGCAGTCAAGGCAGAAGCGGGCCATCTCCTCGCCCTGGCGCGGCACGTGGCAGGTGGCGCAGTTCGTGAGCTGGTCTTTGGTCGTCGACTCGTGCTTCTGGAGCCAGTCCTCGGGATGGGGCGGGACAGTCTCGTGGCAGGATTTGCAGAACTGCTCGCCGTGGCATATGCGGCAGCTATCCTGGCCGCTCTCTTTTAGGTTCGCCCGATGGGCGTCGACCCAGGCCGGGTTATAGACGGCGGGCTTGATTTCCCCGAGCTTGAGGTGGCAGAGGCTGCATTGGTTCGGCGCCTTCTCGCCGTCATGGCAGGTGAAGCAGCTTGCCATGGTCGGGGTGTTGATGTAGCCGGTGCGGCCGCCGTGGACTACGTTGGAGTGGCACTGGGTGCAGTGCATGCCGCGGTCGAGATGGCGCTGGTGGGTGATGCGATTGACGTGGTAGTGAAGCTCGCCGGTGGGCGGCTGGTGACACTTGCGGCAGACGTCGTCGTTGACGTGGGCGGCGCGAGGCACCTCGGCTGCGACGGGCTTGCGGAGATTGTGGATGCCGATCTCCTTGAGGGCGCCGATCTTGATGCCGATCATCTGCCCGAGGCTGGCGCCGAGGTGGCATTCCTCGCAGGTGATCCCCTGGTGCGAGGAGGCGTGCCACGTATCGAAGTAGTAGGTCATCTCGTGGCAGGACGCGCAGAACTGCGGGCTGCTGCTGGCCTGAAAGCCCCAACTGCTTGCCAGGATGACAAGGAGCGCCAAAAGCGCAAGCGTCAGGCGCGTGACGCCCAGACGGTTGAGTATGCTGAAAACCCAGGCAGCGGAAGACCGCAGCCGGCTAAACAAAGACATTGCTCAAACCCCTAGGATTCAGAACTCTCGCTGCCAGTTGAAGCGGTAAAGATCGGCGTCGTAAGCCAGCGAGCTGTCGGTGGCGTCCTGGAAGTTGCCGAGCGTGACCTCGGCGGAGAAGTTGTCGTGGCGGCCGGCGTGATGGCTGAGGCCGAGAAGGGTGCGGGCGTAGTCGGCGGTGATGGCGCCGATCGATTTGGCCTGGACGTAGGTGGCGGTGAGACTGGTGCGCGGCGAGTACTGGTAGTTGGCACCGAGGGTCCAGACCTGGGCCTCGGTCGTGTAGGGCAGGGAGGTGACGATGTCGACGAGCGGCAGGTCGAAGTTCTGGCGCATCCACGAGCCATTCAGGGAGAGGCGGCTGCTGGGCCTCTGCCACCAGGCGGTCAGAGCCTTGGTCTTGATCTGGTTGTCGATGCTCTGGGCGTCATTGGTCCAGGCATCGCGGAGCCAATCGGCGGTCAGGCCGAAGGGTTTGCCCCGCGGCGTCCACGAAGCCGAGAAGTCGAGGCGGGTCTTGGTGCCGAAGATCAGGGTGTTGGCGAGAGGCCCCTCGACCGTGTGGTAGAGCGGGCGGTTGGTGTTGGTCGTGTCCTGGTAGCGGGCGCGGAGGCTGAGGGCGGGGCTGGGGCGCGTGTGGAGGTCGAAGCCGAAGGTGTTGGTGGGCACATCGACCGTCGAGGTCTGCGTGCCGTCAACGTAGTCGACCTGGCCCGTCTCCCAGAAACCGACGAGGCTCGTGCGCGGGCGAGGAGTGAAGCGGGCCTCGAAGTGGGCCGAGGTGTGGGCCTGGGCGTAGGCGTTCTCGTTGATCGTCTGGGTGATGGCGTGGCGGCGGAACTGGGCCCAGAAGCTGAGGTTGTCGCGTAGGACGTGGGTCATCGTGACGTTGCCCTCGGTGGAGCGGAAGCTCCTGCCCAGGCCGTCGAGATCAACGGTGTCGACGGCGAAGGATCCGGCGAGAGAGGTGGCCGAGTATCCCGTCGAGGCGAAGGAGAACCCATAGCGGTTGGCGGCGCCGGAGAAGATGGGCTGGGTGAGGAAGTTGAAGGCGTCGTGGCGGTAGTCGAGGCTCACGTCGTAGTTGCCGGCGCGGAAGCCGGCGCTGTTGTTCCACGAACTCTGCTTCCAGGCGTCCTCGGCCTCGAGGGCCCAGTTGTCGTAGGTGGAGCGCCACAGGAAACGGCGGTCGGGTCCGGCCGACGACCCCAGGCTCAGGCTGTAATCGCGCTTGGCGCCCTGGGGTTCGTCAGACTCGAAGCTAGGGTAGAAGGCTGAGCGGCGGAAGCGACCGTCGAAGACCAGGTCGTCGCCCCAGACGAGGTACATGTCGCCGGAGGGGCCGGGCTCGCCGAGGTCGCGAAGGCTGAGATCTAGGTAGGAGGACGTGGGCCCCGGCGACCAGGTGCGCCAGCTGAGGGTGTCGAGGTAGGTGCCCGAGGGCTGGACGACGTACTGGTCGAAGCGGCGCTCGTTGCCGCCGACGGACTGGTACATCGAGCCGAGGTTAAGGGTGAAGTCGCTGGTGGAGTATTCGGGGGGCGGCTTCGGCGCGGCAGCAGCGCCGCCGGCTGCCCACAAAGTGGCGCCCAGCGCTCCCGCCAGGATCGCCAGCGTAAGCCGCACGTTGTTCGGCTTCCTCCCTGACATCGACCTTTCTCCTTGGCCTGCGGACAGTTAGTTGCCCAGGAACAGGGGATCGGTATTCGATCCGTGCTGATCCACATGACAGCCGGAATCCCAGCAGGTGCGCCCCACGAAATGCAGGGTGTGGTCGGCGTGGCACTGCAGACACAGGCCGCGGTCGGAATACTTCTGCAGGTGCTCATTGGGCGAGCCGTGAGGCTTGTGGCAGTCGAGACAGCCGTCGGTCAGCTCGCCGGAAAGGGCGCCGTGCTCGAAGACGAAGGGGCCACGGTGATCGGCGTGGCAGTTGAGGCAGGCCTTGGTCTTGTCGAGAGTGGACTGGTGCTGGTGGGGATTGTGACAGTCGGCACAATCGACGCGGCCCTCACGGACGGGATGGTGGCTGGTCATCTCGAAGGTGGCGCGCTGCTCAGGATGGCAGGAGTAGCAGGCCTCGGGGCCGGGCCGACGGATCATTTTGTTGTGGGGCGTGCCGCCCTGGCTGTGGCAATCCCAGCAGCGGACGCCGGCCTGCGAGTGCTCGCTGCTCTTCCAGAGGGCAGGCTTGATGCGATCCTCGTGGCAGCGCAGGCAGGCCTGGGCGGAGCGGTCGGCGTGGGCGTGGGTGACGTCGTTGAGGGTGCGGACTTTGCCGGGGTCTTCGGTGTGAGCGGAACTCGGGCCGTGGCACTCCTCGCAGTTGGAGGAGCCGGGGCGTTTGGCGATCAGGCGGGCGTGCCATTCCTGCTTCTGGGCGTCGGGGACCTCGGCGTGGCAGGCGGTGCAGAGGTCGGCGCCGGCGTACTTTGGCGCTGCCGGCGGAGAGGGCTTCACCTGCGCGGGGGATTTGACGGGTGCGGCGGCGGCAGTGGGCCCAGCCTCAGCAGCCTCCACGGCGCCGAACTGAACCGCTACCGCACCCGTCAGCACCAACATCAGCGCAACAGGAAGCAGTTGGAAAACGACGGGTCTCCATGGGCCGGCCGAACCGTGCATGGGCACAGACTCCTCGTCGCAGGACCAGAATCAAGCGGGTACGGGCATGGGTTCCAGGCGCAGGCGGTAGACCGATCCCCACGAGCTTTCGACTTCGCACTTGTAGCCGCGGACGACGCAGAAGGCCGGCACGGTCTGCCGGACAGTTCGCTCGTCGTCGCACTCGATCAGCATGGAATCGTTGGGATTCTCGTCGAGAGCCTCGATGATCTCCAGCAAGACAAAAGGACACCGAAGGCCGCGCAAGTTCAGTTTTGTCAAGGCTGACAAACCTCCTCTTGCCAAGAATTCCGCCAGGCACAAAGCGGGCGCACTGCGACTGCGTGACTGCTACTACGTGACTACTGCTGAGTGATAGTAAAGCATTTCACGAGGGGGAGTCAAGATGTTCCAGGCAACTCCTTGTTACTTTTTTCTTTAAGCTGAGGTATGCTGGCGAAAATACCACTCAGTGGCAGTTGATTCGGGAGTGTGGGACATGCCAAAAAAAGGTCAGCAGGGCAACTGCCTTGACATCAAGAGCATCCGCGAGCGGCTGGGCCTGAGCCAGTCACAATTCGCCGAGATGCTGGGTTTCTCGCCGCGGACGGTGCAGAGCTGCGAGCAGGGCTGGCGGCAGCCGAGCCCGTCGCTGTGCCGGATGGCGACGCTGCTGCTGATCGCCGAGGAGCAGGGGCCTAACTTCGGCGCCATCAAGTGCTGGGAGGAGACGAACTGCCCGCCGGAGGTGCGCGATGAATGCATCGCCTACCGTTCGCGGCAGGGGCACCTGTGTTGGTTCCTCACCGGGACGCTCTGCGGCGGCAAGCGCATGCATGACTGGGACGCCAAGCAGGAGATCTGCAACGGCTGCGCGGTATTCCACAAGCTGACCAGGCGAGCGGAAGAGGCCGGGCAGGAGTAGGCCTGTAGCCCGGGAATTCGCCCACGTCCTTCGTGTATAATGAGGTCCACGGGAGGGTGGAGCCCACGAAGATTGTCACGGCAAAAGAGATGCGTGCCCTTGACCAAGCGGCCGCCGAGCGCGGTGTGCCCGGTCGCGTGCTGATGGAGAATGCCGGGCGGGCCGTGGTGCGGGCGGTGCTCGAACTGGCCGAGGACATCCATGGCAGCCCGTCCGTGCTTGTCGTCGCGGGGAAGGGCAACAATGGCGGCGACGGGCTGGTGGTCGCGCGGCACCTGCACAATCAGGGCGTGGACGTGGCGGTGTGCCTGCTGTGTAAGGGCTGGGACCTGAAGGGCGATGCGGCGGAGAACCTGGCGGCGGCCCTGGCGTACGACGTGCATGTCACCGAGGGCTGTGGCGCGGAGGAGCTTGCTGAGGCGCTGGCAGGGGCCGACATCGTCGTGGACGCTATCCTCGGGACGGGCATCAAGGGCGAGGTCACCGGTCCGGCGCGTGAGGCCATCGACGCGATAAACGACGCGGACGCCCCTGTCGTAGCCGTGGACATACCCTCGGGCGTGGATGCCGATACGGGCGCGATCCTCGGGGCGGCGGTGTGGGCGGACGTGACCGTGACCTTCGGCCTGCCCAAGGTCGGGACGGTGCTACACCTCGGGTCGGCGCGATGCGGAGACCTGCAAGTCGCCGACATCTGCCTGCCGTCCGACCTCATGGACGACCCGGCCCTCAAGACGAATCTTCTGACAGCGGATGTGGCGCGAGCGTGCCTGCCTGAACGCGCGCCGGACATGCACAAGGGCGACGCCGGCCGAGTGCTGATAGTGGCGGGGTCGCGGAAATACACGGGCGCAGCGGTGCTGGCGACGCGTGGGGCGCTGAGGGCGGGGGCGGGACTGACGTTCCTCGCGGCGACGCGGGAAGTGGCCGATGTGGTGGCGGCCCACTGGCCCGAGTGCATCCGGATCGTCGTGGCCGAGACCGAGGCGGGCGGCCTGGCGGAGGAAGCGGCGGAGAGCATCCTTGCCGCGGCGCGGGAGTGTGAGGCTGTGGCGATCGGGCCGGGCCTCGGGCGCGAGGCAAGCACGCGGAAGCTGGTGGCGCGGATCGTGGCTGACGTGGAGGGGCCGCTGGTCATCGATGCGGACGCGCTCAACGCTCTGGCATCGCAGCCAGAGGTGCTCATCGCGCGGCAGGGGCCGACGATCCTGACCCCGCACCCGGGCGAGATGGCAACGCTTATGGGCATCGACGCGGCTGTGGTGCAGGCCGACCGGATGGCTGTCGCGAGAGAGGCGGCGGCTAGGTTTGGCGCCGTCGTCGTGCTCAAGGGGGCCGGCACGATTGTTGCACGCCCCGACGGTGTGGCCTGGGTGAACATGACCGGCAATGACGGTCTCGCCAAGGGCGGGACGGGCGATGTGCTGACCGGGATAATCGCGGCGTTCGTAGCGGGTGGGGCAGGCGTTGACGAGGCTGCCCTCGCGGGGGTTTACTACCATGGGCTGGCGGCGGAAAAGGCGTCGGAGGGCGTTGACCCGCGCTCGATCGTGGCGACGGATGTTGCCGAGAATCTGGGGCGGGCCCTGGCCGAAGACTGAGCTGCTGCAGTACCTGATCCCGAAGGGGGCCGAACAGCTTTGGACAGCCCATGGCACCTGCCCGGTGAATGGCTCAAGGGCGCGCTGCATGTCCACACCACGAATTCCGATGGGCGACTCACACCCCAAGAGGTCATCGATACCTACGCGGCGTGCGGCTACGACTTCGTCGTATTCAGCGACCACGGGAAGGTGACCCAGCCCTCCAGCGTCGACGGCAAGGGCCTCGTTGCGATTGGGGGGGCCGAGATCGGCGCGGGGAAATCGGTGCTCGGGTCCAACTATCACCTCCTGGCGGTCGGGCTCGACGACCTGGCCGAGGGCGAGATCGACACGACAACGGCGCAGCGGGCGGTGGATGGCCTGCGGGCCAAGGGCGCGCTGGTGTTCGTGGCGCACCCCTACTGGTCGCTGCTGGATGAGGTGGACCTGCGGGCGGTCGAGTGCGACGGCGTCGAGGTGTTCAACGCCGGGTGCGAATATGAGACCCAGCACGGCGACTCCGGGCAGCACTGGGACTGGGTGACCGCGACCGGGAAGAGGCCCCTGGGCGTGGCCGTGGATGACTCGCACTGGGGCTTCTGGGACGGCGCCGGCGGGTGGGTCATGGTGCGATCGGAGGAGAGGTCGGCCGGGGCGATCCTGGCTGCGCTGAAGGCCGGGAGCTTCTACTCAAGCACCGGGCCGACGATCGAGGAGTTGGACGTCGCGGCGGACAGGCTCTACCTGCGCTGCTCGGAGGTCGCGGGAATACGGATGTTGCGGCCCGGGCCGGGGATGGGCTGGACGAACCACTGGACCTGCGAGCGGCCACCGTGCCCGACGGTCGTGACCGAGGCCGAGATCGCGCCCCCAGGCGATGGGGCGGCCTTCCGCATGGAGATCATCGATGGCGCCGGGCGCAAGGCCTGGACGAACCTGATGTCCATCGACTCGGCTGAGGCCCAGCCCACAGTAATCGTGAGGTAGCAGATCATGCAGCTAGCGGCGTTTACCGCGAAGGGCCCGTGGTACAAGGGCAACCTGCACACGCATACCACCAACTCCGACGGGCGCTTCGCGCCGCAGGCCACCGTGGACCTCTACGCCCAGGGCGGCTACGACTTCCTGGCGATCAGCGACCACAACCACGTCACTGACGTCGCCGACCTGGACCCGCGCGGGATGGCCCTGATCCCGTCGGTGGAGCTACATGGCGGCGTCGCCGAGATGGGGCAGGACTACCACCTCGTGTGCATCGGCGCGCATGGGCCGACGCTGCCCATCCCTCCCGGGACGGCGCAGGAGGCGGTGGACTACGTGCGGGCGGCGGGGAGGCTGGTCTTCGCGGCGCACCCATACTGGTCGTCGCTGACCACGCGGGACCTCATCGACATCGACGGGTTCAACGGCGTGGAGATCTACAACAACACGTGCGAGTGCGGGATCGGGCGCGGGCATTCGGAGCCGCACGTGGATGCGCTGCTAGCGCGCGGGCGGAAGATACTGCTGACGGCGGTGGATGACGCGCACTTCGGGTACTGGGATGGGCTGGGGGCGTGGGTGATGGTGCGGGCGGCCCAGCTTGACGTGCCGAGCCTCCTCGACGCGATCGAGGCCGGGCAGTTCTATGCGACGACCGGGCCGGAGATCAAGGTGGTCGAGGTGCGGGACGACACCGTGCACGTGGAATGCTCGCCGGTGCGGACGGTGGCGCTGGTGACCCCGTGGCCGGGGTGCGGATGGTCGACGGGAAGGCTGCGGGAACAGGGGGCGGAGGATCCGAGGATCGTGGAGATCGACTTGCCTCTGCACGACGGTGAGCGCGGCTTCCGGGTTGAGGTCGTCGATCACCACGGGCGGCGGGCGTGGACGAACATGGCGGTGGCGGACTGAGCGGGGGCGCGCCCTACAGCAAGCGAAACCCACGTCAACGTCGGTCGTTAGCGTTTCCGAAGGTTGAGCGAGAGGAGGTGGTGGTCTTTGAGGTCTAGCTCGACGGATATCCCCACGCGCTGGCCATCGTCGAGCGTAACCCCCGCGTCCACGGTGCCTGTGGGAGCGGCGAGCGAGGTGGTCTCGACCTTCTCGTAGCGGATCGCCTCGTGGCCGAGGTCCGGCCAGAGGAGGAGCAGCGCTCCCGCGGCCTCGCCCGCGAAACGAGTGGCCTCGGGGTCGAGCTGTTCGCCGGAGAACATGTAGGGAGCGAGCTTAGCGGCGGAGAGAGGCTTGTAGGACTGGCCCGGCGGCTCGAAGCCGATGTAGATGTCACCCTTGCCCTGGATGGCCACGGTGCCGAGGATCTTGCCGTCGGAATCGACCATGTCGGCCGCGCCCGCGGAGGAGAGCTTGACCTGGGCGGCCTTGAGCCTGATGTCTTTGAAGGCGGGAATGGCGCGGAGGCGGGCCTCGGCGGCACGGAAGGCGCCCCGGTTCTGGCGGAGATGGTTCAGCTTCATCGCGCCCACGACGATGAGGAAGAGGAGCGCCACGGCGCCGACGACGAAGAGCTTATCGCGCTGCGCCATCTGGCGCGGGGACATCTTCGGATCGGCTGGATCGAGGACCATCGCAAGCTTAGGCATAGGCATGATTCGGTGCTAGTGCAACGTCGGTACGTGGTGCGATAGCCGGTTAGTCTGGCCGTGAGGCCGAGTGGTAGAATACCATGCAGTCATGCGCCGGCGCAAAAGGCGCATTAATTAATAGCTGTGCCGAAGGCGGGAGGGAGGCGGATATGATGAAGTTCAACAGACAGAGCTTCGGTCCACTAGCGCGTAAGGATGTGGTAGTGCCCCGGTCGGTGCCGTCCTACAGCCGTGACAACTACATCACCAACTATCTTGAGGCCACGGCCGCGACCGGGCGGCTGTCGCTGTTCGCCATGGACCAGTACTTCGAGCACCTCTTCGAGGACTTCTACGGCGAGGACCATGACGACACCTCGATGCGGCACCTGTTCGACATCGCGGTGAACGCGCATGTGGGCGTCATCGCGACGCAGCTTGGGCCGCTGGTGCGCTTCGCGGGCGTGAACGAGGACTATGGGCGCGTGCCGACGCTCGTGAAGCTGACGAGCCGGACGAACTATCGCGGGGGCGAGCCCTACTCGGCGGTGCTCGATCCCGTCGAGGCGGTGCTTGAGGCACGGAGCGAGGGGCTCAACATCGTCGGCGTCGGCCTCACCGTCTACCCCGGCTCGGAGTATGAGGACCAGATGTACCACGAGGCGCGGCAGATCATCCGCGAGGCCCACGAGGGCGGGCTCATCACCGTCGTGTGGTGCTACCCGCGCGGGCAGGCCGTCATCGATAAGGCGAAGAAGTGGATGGGCGAGGCGGGCGTCGCGCTGCCGGAGAAGTTCGGCGCACGCGAGGCTGAAAAGCATCCGAAGGTCGCCCTCACGGCGGCGGCGGTGCTGACGGTGCTGAGCCCCGACTTCGGCAAGATCAACCCGTGTCACCCGAGCCAGCTTGGCCTCGCCGACCCGGCTGATGTGGGCGCCGATGAGCGTGCGCTGGGTGAGGCTGTGGAGATGGCCAGGCCCGTGGGGATCATCTGCGCGGGCGGGTCGAAGGCTGAGCCGGACAAGTTCCTCGCGCAGCTTCGCCGGCAACTCGACATCGCGAAGACGAGTGGCAACGCGACCGGTCGCAACATCCACCAGCACAATCTCGAAGACGCCGTCCGCCTGGCCGACGCCATCGCCGCGGTGACGCTGGCCGATGCGACGGTCGAGCAGGCCGTAGCGATCTTCGAGGGCAAGGCGGAGTTCCCGTCCAAGGCCTAGCGGCGCCGAAGGATGCAGGGAGGGAATCGCAGGCTTGAAGAAGGATGGCATCGACGACCTCCCGGCTGCGACGCCGACGGCGGCTGAGCTTTGGGATTGGCCGCTGGCGAAGCGGACGCGCTGGCTGGCGCGGTCGTTTGGCGTGACCCCGCGGAAGAGCCTGAGCCAGAGCTTCCTCATCAACGACCCGGCGGCGGAAAGGCTGGCCGGGATGGTGGCCGAGCTTGGGGCGCCGGGAATCGTTGAGATCGGCGGAGGCCTGGGCGCGCTGACGGTGCCTCTGGTGAGGACGGCGCCGAAGCTGATCGTGTATGAGATCGACCCGCTGCTATGTGAGGCGCTGACGCACCTGCTCTCCCCTGCCGGCGAGCGGGCGAAGCTGGTGGGCGGCGACTTCCTCGAGGCCGACCCGGCAGCGGATGGCGCGGGCGATGGGTGGGTGGCGATGGGGAATCTTCCCTACTCGGTGACGACGCCGATTCTGGAGAAGCTGTTCCTCGGGCCGCCCGCGTGGAAGACGCTGCTGGTGATGGTGCAGAAGGAGTTCGCGCAGCGGATGGCGGCGGGGCCGGGGTCGCGGACATACGGGAGCCTGAGCGTATTCGCGCGATTCTATTGCCATGAGATTCAGCCGGTGATGGAACTCAAGCCCGGGAGCTTCTGGCCGCAGCCGAAGGTAAGCTCGTCGGTGGTGCGGCTGGACCTGCGCGAGGGCGCGCATGAGGCGGTGAAGGACGCGGGGCGATTCTTCGAGGTGGTGCGCGGGGCCTTCGGGTATAGACGGAAGACGCTGCTGCGGGCGCTGGCGACGGCTGCGCCGATGGGTGCGAGCGAGGAAGAGATCGCGGCGGGAATCGCGGCGGCGGGGCTTGATCCGAAGCAGCGGCCGGAGACTTTGGGAATCGAGGAGTTCGCCGCGCTTGCGGAAGGGGTGGCGAAGGCGGTAGAATCGGCGGGTGAGAAGGGGCTGTAGCCTTGACACCGCCCCTCAGCGTTGGTATTCTGGCGCATTACGGCCCGGCTGAAGGCCGTGGCGGATTTTCCTTGCGTAGGGAGTGAGACTCGATCGACACTAAGCGGTATCGGATCAACGATCGTATACGTTCGCGAGAAGTGCGGGTCATCGACGCTGACGGGCAACAGCTCGGAGTGCTGACTCTGCAGGCGGCGCTGGACCACGCACGGGCTGCCGGGCTCGATCTAATCGAGGTGGCGCCGCAAGGCGAGCCCCCGGTATGCCGAATCGTAGACTGGGGCAAGTTCCGCTACGAGCAGCAGAAGAAATCGCGCGACGCGCAGAAGAAGTCGCGCCAGGTTGAGATCAAGCATCTGCGCGTGCGTCCCAATACGGACGACCACGACATAGAGTACAAGCTGCGCAACGCTCGCCGGTTCCTCGTCAAGGGGAACAAAGTCAAGTTCAACGTCATCTTCCGCGGGCCGGAACTGCGGCACCGGGAGATCGGCGAAAGGCAGCTTGCGCGGTTCGTCGAAGGGCTTTCGGACATCGCGACCATCTCGCAGTCCCCTCACATGGAGGGGCGGCAGATGCTCCTGATCATGGAGCCGAAGCCGGAGATCTACGCCAAGCTCGCTGAGGCGCGCAAGCAGCAGAAGCGTGCTGAAGATTCCGCCGAAAGAGAAGGCCGTGAGCCTCGCACCGCAATGGAAGAGGCAATGGCCGGCGCCGGGATGGAGGGCGAAGAGGAAGAATACGTGGAAGACGTTGAGGATGAAGACGAGGATGAGGATGACGAGGACCTGCCTGAGATCGAGGCCGACGGAGAAGTCATCGGCTCCGGGGGCGACGGCCAGGAGTAGGGCCGAAGCAAGCGCAGGGCAGGGCAGTGAGGTCTAGCGAAGAGCATCAAGGGAGCCCAGGCCTGGGCCTGGGCCGCCTTTTTTCGAGCCTGGCACTGGAGTGAAAAGACATGCCGAAGATGAAGACCCATCGCGGGGTTGCCAAGAGATACAAGATCTCGGGCACTGGCAAGATCATGCACGAACCGGCGGGAATGAGCCACCTCCGGTCGAGCAAGAGTTCGCGTCGGAAGCGCCGGCTGAAGGTGCCGGACACCGTGAAGACACGGTACGCGACCAAGATGGACCGGCTGCTGCCGTACGGCGTAAAGTAGCAAGGCAAGGTGACGAGCAATGCCAAGAGTAAAGAGCGGAACTACTACCAGGCGACGGCATAAGGCCATTATCGCGAAGGCCGCAGGTTACTGGGGCAAGCGCCATATTTGGTACAAGGTCGCCAAAGAGAACGTACAGCGCGCTGAGATCTTCGCGTACCGGCATCGCAAGGAGCGCAAGCGCGAAATGCGCTCGCTCTGGATCGCCAGGATTTCCGCGGCGGCCCGAAGCCATGGCATGAAGTACAACGAGTTCATGAACGGGCTCACCAAGGCCGGGACGACCCTGGACCGCAAGGTTCTCGCTCACCTCGCCCTGGAGGAGCCCGAGAGCTTCGCCAACCTGGTGGAAGTTGCCCAGCAGGGCCTGGCGCAGGCCGCGCCGGCTGTGGCGTAGCTTGATCAGGCTCGCGGGTGATGAACCCCTGTGATCCTTGATAGCCCGCACAACCAGCACGTCAAGTTCTTCCGCGAACTCCGCGAGGCCAAAGGCCGTGCCGAGCACGGCGCTTTCCTGGCCGAGGGCGCGCGGCTGATCGGCGAAGCGCTGGCGGCCGAGTGGCCCATCGTGGCGGCGGCCGTGAGCGAGACTCCGGCGCTTGCGGCGATGGAGATCGCGAGGGCGCTGCAGGGCGGCAAGTGGCCCTGTCTTGAGCTGACCGCGCGAGCTTTCCGGTCGCTGTCCGATGAGCAATCGCCGCAAGGCGTGGCCATCGCGGCATCGATCGGGCGGGCGCGGCTCGACGAGATCGCGGCCGCGCCGGGCGACGTGTTGGCGGTGGCGTGGGAGCTTCGCGATCCGGGGAACATGGGGACGCTGGTGCGGACGGCGGAGTTCCTCGGGTGCAAGGCCCTGGTGGCTGTCGGCGATTGCGTGGACCTCTTCGAACCCAAGGTAGTGCGCGCGACGGCGGGGGCGATCTTTCGCCTGCCGCTGGCTGAGGTGAAGCCCGACGAGTTCTGGGCGTGGGCCGAGGCGCAGAGCGTGACGGTCGCGGCGACGGTGAGTGAGGGTGGTTCGCCTCCCGAGCAGATGTCAGCCGAGGGGCCGGTGGCCGTGGTGATCGGCAGCGAGGCGCATGGCTTGCCCGAGGCTGTGGCAAGGCGGGCGCAGGCGAGGATCACCATACCGCGCGGCGGGCAGGTCGAGAGCTTGAATGCAGGCGTGGCGGCGGGGATCGTGCTGTATGCCGCCGCGAGACAAGTGAATACGAAAGACAAAGGCTGAGAAGGAGAGGAGTAGGCGGAGAGCGCTGTGACAGAGAGGGGGCGTCGTGGGCTGAAAGCGCCCCTCGCGAGCGTGCCGCTGAAGTTCACTCCGGAGCCGCAGGCTGAACGACCCAAGAGGGCCTAATGGCGCCCCGGAGGGCGCCATTAGGCCGAGCCGGATGCCCACCGTTAGAGGGGCAAGCTGCCACCAACAGGGTGGTACGGCTGAGGTATGCCCTCGGCTCGTCCCTGCGACGACCGGGGGTTCTTCATTTTGCAGGAGGGTGAGGCCGAAATGGATGACCAGACCCAAGAGATGGTGGCGCTGACCGAGAACATCCGCGAGTTCGAGGAGGAGGCGCTCAGGACCATCGAGCGCGCCGAGTCGTGGGAGTTGCCCGACCTGCGGATCCATTACCTGGGCCGCAAGGGCAGTTTGCGTGCGCTCTACGCGCTCGTCCCGGGGTTGCCCGAAGGCGCACGAGCCGGGATAGGTCGGCGGCTCAACGAGGTGCGGGCGAACGTCGAGACGGCACTGGAGAAGGCTCAGACAGTCTCCGACATGATCGCGGACAAGTACCACCTGGACGTGACCAAGCCGGGACACGTCGCTGCCGAGGACGTGGACGTCACGATGCCCGGTCGCATGCCGCGCATCGGCAAGCGCAACCCCCTCCTCACGACCCTCGAGGACATGGTCGACGTCTTCGTCGGCATGGGCTTCAAGGTCGCCGAGGGGCCCGAGGTCGAGACCTACTACTACAGCTTCCCCAAGCTCAACTACCCCGAGTGGCACCCGGCGATGGACTCGCAGATGACCTTCTACGTCAACGACGACGTCCTCCTGCGGAGCCAGACCTCGACGGTGCAGATCCGCGTGATGGAGAACCAGGAGCCGCCGGTGCGCGTGGTTGTGCCGGGGCGATGCTTCCGGCGCGACACAGTCGATGCGACGCATTCGCACACCTTCTATCAGATCGAGGGGCTGCTCGTGGATGAGGGCGTGACCTTCGCGGACCTCAAGGGCGCCCTGGAGATCTTCGCCCGAGAGATGTTCGGGCCCGACATCCACACGCGCTTCCGCCCCGACTTCTTCCCCTTCACCGAGCCGAGCGCCGAGTTCGCGCTGACGTGCGTGAAGTGCCGCGGGGCCGGGCAGAACGCGGGCGAGATGTGCCGCGTGTGCCGGGGCAGCGGGTGGCTTGAGGTCGGCGGGTCGGGGATGGTCGATCCGAACGTGCTGGCGGGCGTCGGATATGACCCCGAGCGGTACACGGGCTGGGCCTTCGGCTGCGGCATCGAGCGGTTCGCGATGCTGCGGTATGGGATCGACGACATCCGGCTGTTCTACGGCAGCGACATGAGATTCCTGGAGCAGTTCTAGGTACGGGAGACGACCATGCGAGTGCCCTACGGTTGGCTCAAGGAATTGATCGGCGATGCCCCTCCGGCGGAGGAGCTTGCGCACATCCTGACGATGGGCGGGCTCGAGGTCGAGGACGTCGTGTCGTGGAGCGGCTACGGCGTCGAGGAGACGGTCCTCGTGACGTCGGTGACCGCCAACCGCGGCGACCTGCTGAACATGATCGGCGTCGCGCGTCATGCGGCGGCGCTGATGCAGGTCGAGATGGCGACGCCGAGGTATGCGCTGCCCGAGACCGATGCGCCGGTGGTCGATCCGAAGATCGTGAAGGTGCGCGACCTGACGGTGGAGATCGATGCCCCGGCGGCCTGCCCGAGGTACTCGGGTCTGCTGATCGATGGCGTGAAGGTCGGGTCGTCGCCGGACTGGATGCGGGCGCGGCTTGAGGCTGCTGGCGTGCGCTCGATCAACAATGTCGTCGATTGCACGAACTATGTGCTGTGGGAGCTGGGCCAGCCGCTGCATGCCTTCGACTTCGATCTGATCGCCGAGGGGCATGTCATCATCCGCATGGCGCGGCCCGGCGAGAAGATGAAAACTATCGACGAGCAGGAGCGCGTCTTGAGCGCCGACGACCTCGTCATCACTGACCCGGAGGGCGCCATCGCGCTCGCGGGCGTCATGGGCGGCATGGAGAGCGAGGTCGGGGCTAAGACGACGCGGCTGCTCATCGAGTCGGCGAACTTCGATGCGACGACCATCCGCAAGACTTCGCTGCGGATCGGCCTGAGCACCGAGGCGTCGTACCGCTTCGAGCGCGGCGTCGATCCGAACCTGACGCTGCCGGCGCTGGCGCGGGTCGGGCAGCTCATCGTCGAGACGGCGGGCGGACAGATCGTCGCTCCGGCGGCGGATGTGCGCACGCGCGAGTTTGAGCCGAGGATCGTCACGCTGCGGCCGGCGAGGTGTAACGCCCTCCTCGGCACGAAGCTGACGGAGGCGCAGATCACCGAGCACCTGGTGCGGCTCGGGATGACGGTGCGGCCGGACGACGTGGGGCTCGAGGTTACGGTCCCCACGGCGCGGCCCGAGGTTGAGCGCGAGGTCGACCTCATCGAAGAGGTCGCCATCGTCGAGGGATACCAGCAGATACCGATGACCATCCACGGCAATCTCGCCGACACCGGCGGCCTCACGCGGGCGCAGAAGCTCGAGCGGCGCGTGCGCGAGGTGCTGCGCAACTGCGGGCTCGATGAGGCGCTGAGCTTCTCGTTCATGGATCCGGCGGACGTCGAGCGGCTGGGGCTGGGCGGGGATGCCGTGGCGACGAGGATGGTGCGGCTCTTGAATCCGATGTCAGCGGACGCGGCGGTGCTGCGGACGGTGCTGCTGCCGGGGCTCTTGCGGGCGTGCGCGAACAATCAGAATCAGGGCGTCGAGAATGTCGCGCTGTTCGAGGTCGGCAAGGTCTACCACGTGCGCGGGGAGAAAGAGCTGCCCGAGGAGCCGAAGCGGCTGGCAGGCGTGCTGATGGGCAACCCCTTCACTGCCGAGTGGGGCCTGCCCGAGGGCGGGCTCGACTTCTTCTGGGCGAAGGGCGTCGTGGAACAGCTTGCTGGAGAGCTTGGCGTCGAGGCAAGCTGGACGCCGGCGACGCATCCGAGCTTCCAGGCGGGGCAGAGCGCGTGGGTCATGCTGGGCGACGTGCAGGTCGGGGTCGTGGGGCGAGTGGCGGCGTCGGTGATCGAGGCTTTCGACCTGCGTCATGACGTCTATGCCTTCGAGATGGACCTCGATGCGCTGACGGCGGCGACGGCGGAGCTGAAGCCGTACCGTCCGCTGCCGAGATTCCCGGCGGCGCGGAGAGACGTGGCGGTCGTCGTGGCCGATGATGAGAAGCATGCGGCGGCGGCCCTGGTCGATCTGATCCGCGACGCGGCGGGCGAGGACTTCGAGGAAGCGCGGCTGTTCGATGTGTTTGCCGACGCAAGCAAGCTCGGGGCGGGCAAGAGGTCGCTGGCGTTCCACCTGTCATGGCGCGCGGCTGACCGGACGCTCACGGATGAGGAAGTCGATGGGGCCATGGCGCGAGTGTTCGCGGCGCTGGCAGACGTTGGCGCAGAAGTGCGGGCGGGGTAGAAGAGCAGGCATCAAAGCGGAGGGTTACCGATGACGAGCAAAGAACGCGTGAAGGCGGTGGCGGCGTTTCAGCCGGTGGACCGGCTGGCGACGCACTGGAGCATCCTGCCCGGAGGCATCGCGCGGCACGGCGATAAGCTCGCCGAGATCCTGCGCGAGTTCCCCGACGACTTCGGCTCGGGCGGGCCGGGCTTCCAGGGCTGGGGCGACTACCAGATGCCGCCCGACTACAAGACCGGCACCTGGACCGACGGCTGGGGCATCACGTGGGAAATGGCGCAGGACGGCGTCGTCGGAATCCCCGTGGGACATCCTCTCGCCGAGGACGCGGCCTTCGATACCTACCAGTTTCCGCCGGCACCGAGCCTCGAGGACGTGCGCAAGGGCGCCGAGAACCTCTGCGCGGCCAACCCGCAACACTTCGTCTTCGGGGGCGGCGGCAATGTCTTCGAGCGCATGCAGTTCCTCCGCGGCTACGAGAAGATGATGATGGAGATCGCGCTCGACGATTCCATGGTCTATCGCCTGCGCGACATGGTGACCGAGTACTTCATGGCGTGCACCGACCCGTGGATGGAGTACGAGTGCATCGACGGGGCGGGCTTCGCCGATGACTGGGGCACGCAGCGCGGGCTCATCATCCACCCGGACAAGTGGCGGCAGTTCTTCAAGCCGGCGTACATGCGCCTCATGGCCTCGTGCGTGAAGGCGCGGAAGGTCGCCATGTTCCACACCGACGGGTTCACGTGGGACGTCGTGCCGGACTTCGTCGAGGCCGGCGTGACGATCCTCAACCCGCAGCACACGATCATGGGCCACGCGCGCTGGGCGGCGAAGTACCGCGGGCTCGTCGCGATCCGGACGGACCTCGATCGCCAGCACATTCTCCCGCATGGGACACCGGCGGAGATGCGGGCGCACGTGAAGGACGTCATCGACAACCTCGGGACGCTCGAGGGCGGGCTCATCATGCACGGCGAGGTGGCAGGCGACGTGCCGATCGAGAACATCCGGGCGATGGCCGAGGCCTTCGCGGAGTTCGGGACGCGGGACTATCTGAACGGCCTGCCGGCGCGGGAAGAATCGCCGGGGTGGGCGCTGAGGCAGACGCTGACGATTCCTTAGAGGGCAAAGGCGAAAAGCAGGGCCGGATTCGTGAGGAGCGCGCCAAGCGTGCTCCTCTTCGTTTCGCGCACATCGAAGGGCTAAAGACAAAAGCCCACCACCCCTCCACAGCCGTGCGGACCTGCGGTCCGCTTAGCTGAAGCCTGCGACTACGGTTCACCGATTCCTTCAATCACCGGAGCACTGCGCCTCTGCGAACCGCGTTGCCGCCGTAGTCGCACCCTTTAGGGTGCGGCTGTGGATGCGTGGTGGGCCTTGGTTCTGCTTGCCTCACATGAAAGGCCCACCACATGGCCACCCCCGCACCCTTATGGCCATTAAACAAATATGGTGCTATGAGCGATCCCGCAGTACCTGGCCAT
>PMZA01000458.1 GCA_003170595.1 Armatimonadota bacterium | reverse complement strand
GGCATGGCGGCGGCGAGGGATACGGCGGTGAGGCTGACGAGAAGGATGAAGATCAGCGTGATGTTCATTGAGTTCTCCTGGTGGGCGGCGGGAATACACAACCTGCCCCTTGACCGTGCGCAGGCGACAGGCCCAAGCTGGGGGATAGTATAGCGCGTGAAGGGAAGGAACCCAAAGGGCGGGGTGTGGCGGACGGGTGCCGGGGATCCTTCGGTCGGCACAATTCGCCTTCCTCAGGATGACATCGAAAAGCAGAAAAGCGAAGGCGCGGCGGGGAGTAAATCTGGGTTCGCGTAGCGAACCCCAAGCCCTACAGCAAGCGAAAGCCAAGGGCATGGCGAGGGCAAGGGGAGATGACATGCAACCGGCAGTCATGGCTCATCGAGGGAATTCGGGCGTCGCGCCTGAGAATACGCTCGCGGCGTTCGCGCGGGCGATGGAGACAAAGGCCGAGTGGATCGAACTCGACGTCCATCTCTCCGCTGATGGCGAGGTCGTCGTCATGCACGACGACACCGTCGATCGCTGCACCAACGGTAGCGGCGCCATCGCGGAGATGACCCTCGCCGAGATCAAAGCTCTCGACGCGGGGAGTTGGTTCGGAGTCGAGTTCGCGGGGGAGAAAGTGCCCACACTCGCCGAGGTGGTCGCGCTCGTCGGCGATCGCGTGCGCATCAACGTGGAGATCAAGTCGGCCGCCGATCCCATGAGCAGCCTGAAGGTCGTCGAGGTGCTGAAGGAGGGCGGCGTGCTCGAGTGGAGCATGGTCTCGTCGTTCGGGCTGGAGGCCTTGGTCGAGACAAGGAAGCATTGGCCGGAGGGGCTGTTGGCGCTGATCACCGCAAGGGCGGCTGACCTGGACGTCGTGATCGAACATCGGCTTCAGTGGTTCAACGTCGGCTATTGGGAGGTTGATGAGGCGGTCATGCGGCGGGCGCATGGGGCTGGGGTGAAGGTGATGATCTGGACGATGGACGACCCCGCGCGATGGAAGGAATTCGCGGGTATGGGCGTCGATATGGTGTGCACCAATGTGCCGCATAGGATGCCGGTGTAGGGACAAGGCAAGGGCCCCGCGGTCGCAGGGCAGAAAAGCGGCCACCGCCAGATCCTTCTGCGACGCTTAGCGTCGCTTCGCGGGGACGTCGCCCGGGGACGGTGAGTTGTGCGCTCAGGATGACGGCCTAGGGCGAAAGCTGAAAGGCAAAGCAAAGGCCCACCACCTCCCACGGCAGACCATCCGCCCTGAGCAAAGGCCGAAGGTGGCGGCGGGTGGAGGGAGAAGGCAGTGGGCGAGCAGCACCTTCCAGGAGTGGTGAACCATGCCGAGAAACGATGACCTGACAATCGTGCGAGACCTCGCCGGGCGAGTGGCCGAGATCGCCGCTCTCCCCGTGCAAGAGGAGAAGCGGCGGATGTGGCGGCGGCTGAATGGCCTCAAGCCCGAGCGGCCCATGGTCATGATCGACCAGGTCTGCTGGAACGAGATGAACATCGACGACGAGCTAACGCTGCGTTGCGAGGACCCCGAGCTTCGCGGGCACGAGTGGTCCCTGCGCAGCGTGCTCTTTCAGTGGAAGCACTTCCGCGTCGACATGGTCGTCGAGCCCTTCGTGCGCGTGCCCAAGGCGGTCGGGAACACGGGCTTCGGCGTCGGCGCGCAGGAGGAGATCGCCGTCGGCGATCCGACGAACTCAGTCGTGGGGCACAGGTTCCTCAACCAGATCCTCACCGAGGAAGACGTCGAGAGGATCCAGATGCCCGTGATCAGCCACGACCCGGCGGAGACCGACCGGCGGATGAGCGTGGCGCACGAGATCTACGACGGGGCGCTCGAAGTGCGGGCGGACGGCGTGGACCTGAACCTGAGCCTGTGGGATCCGATCTCGACGTGGATGAGCGTCGAGGGCGCGCTGTGGGCGCTCGCCGATAAGCCGGAGCTGATGCACGCGCTCGTCGGGCGGATGACGGACGGGTACATGAGCATGATCGACCAGCTCGAGACAGGGGGCCACCTCTGCGGGCCGCAGAGCCTCATCCACTGCACCGGCGCGTGGACCGACGAGCTGCCGGCGGCGGGGTATGACCCGGATAAGCCGCGCTGCAAGGACCTCTGGGGGATGGGCCTCGCGCAGATGTTCTCGACCGTGTCGCCGAAGATGTTCAAAGAGTTCGAGGTGGACTACGTCAGCCGCACCCTCGGGCGGTTCGGGCTCGTGTACTACGGGTGCTGCGATCCGCTGGATAGGAAGATGGCGGAGGTGCGGATGATCCCCAAGGTGCGGAAGGTGTCGATGAGCGCGTGGGTGGATCAGGAACTGGGCGCGTCGGAGATCGGTGGCGACTACGTGTTCTCCAGGAAACCAAATCCGGCGACGCTCGCGACGGATGACTTCCATGCGGAACAGGTGCGGGCGGATCTGAAGGCGACGAAGGAAGTGTGCGAGCGGCATGGCTGCCCGCTGGAGATCATCCTGAAGGACATCAGCACGGTGAGGTACGATCCCGCGCGGCTGAGCGAATGGGCGAAGGTGGCGATGGAAGTCGTCGGGGGGTAGCGTTCGTCGACGTGTAAAGAGAAAAGCAGGGCCGGATTCGAAAGGGCACGCGAGAGCGCGGCCTCACTGCTTCGGCCCCTCCGAAAAGCGCGAAGGCTGGGGCTAGCGGTGGATGGTGAGGCGGTAGCGGTCCATCACGATGGCCTGGTCGGTGTGGCCGTAGGCGTCGTCGTTGCCGATATGGCTGGCCGCGAGGATGGTGCCGTCGGGTAACTGGACGGCGCGCGGATAGTAGCCCGTGCCGGGCGTGTCGAGATGCGTCCACGGCGCGAGGGTCTGGTCCGTCCAGAAGATGCCCGAGGGCGAGACGTAGAGGATCACCCCGTCGGCCGTGCGCACGAGCTCGGGATGGCCGTCGTGCGGGAGCGGCAGGACGGATACCGGCCCCGGGCGCCACGTCGGGCCGTCGGGCGCGAGGACGCTCTGGCGGCGATCCTGGCCGACGAGCTTGCCGTCGGGCTTGTAGACGATGCCGCGGAAGACGGCGAGCAGGCCTCCCCCATCGAGTTCGGCGCTGTCCCATTCCTCGCAGACGAAACCGGCGTTGTCGGGCGTCACGAAGAGAGGCGGCGACCAGGCGTGGCCGGCGGGGTCCTTGCTCACCCAGAGGCAGTGGCGAGTCTTGAGGCAGAGATCGTTCCACTGCCAGTTGTCCGGGTCGAAGGGGGCGACGCCGCCGGTGATGAGGAGGCGGCCGTCGCGGAGTTGGTGGAGGCGGGTGGGGAAGGCCTGGACGTGGGGGTCGGCGTTGAAATACTCGGGCGGGCCCCAGGTGGCGCAACCGTCGGTCGAGCGCTGGAGGAAGCCGGTCGGGCGCAGGTCGGAGTAGGTGAGCGACTGCCCCCAGGCGAGGCGGACGATCGTGCCATTGGCGAGGGCGAGGACGCCGCCAGAGCAGAAGCCGTTGAGCGCCGAGGCGAAGGGCTCGGTGTGGACCTTCGCCCAGGTCTTGCCGCCGTCGGTTGAGCGCAGGTAGACGTTCTCCTGGCTGAGGCCGGTGAAGTCGTAGGCGGGGTTGTCCTGCTGGGCGGAGGGCATGCGCTTGAGGACGTCGCCCGGCGCCCGCGGACGCCAGCCGTCGATGGGGCCGGTGGCCTGGGTGAAGGAGACCATCACGGAGCCGTCGGGCATGGTCCACAGACCGACCCAGCAGGTGTAGCCGGGGGACTGGGGCGAGTGGTAGATCGTCGTGCGCTCGTGGCTTGCGACCGTGACGGACATGGCCTTCGCCTCCTGCTGGTGGAGCGAGGTGGAAAGCAAGGCTATTGCGACGAGCGAAAGGAACGGAGTCTTCATGGGAAGCCTCCCCAGATGCGATGGGAAAGCGCGGCGGGGAGTAAATCCCCGCCCGGCGGACGCGAGCGTCCGCGCAGAAAGCGGAACGGCAAAGGCCAAAGGCGAAAAGCGCGGGCCGGATGGGTCCCGGCGCACAGACCGCGCCACCCATTCGGCCCCTCCACAAGCCAAGCGCGCCACCCGGCCGGCATGTCCGAAAGGCGCGGCGGGGCATAAAGCCCCGCCCTACAGCAAGCCAAACCCACGCCGCGATCTATCAGCGTTCGATGCCGGTGAGGATGGGCTTCAGGTCGGCGGTGAGAAGCTGGCACTGGGCGACCTGGCCGACCTTGTCGCCGCTCACCTGCCAGACGACGCGCTTGTCGGGCGTGACCTCGAAGATGTGGGCGCCGACCTTGTCGCCGGCGTCCGTGGCGTTCCAGTTGCAGACGATGGTGTCGCCGTTGGCGAGGCGCTGGACGCCGGCGAGGATGGCGATGTTGATGTCGGGGATGTCCGTCGCCGTAAGTTCCCACGCGATCTGGCCGTTCGGGTCGTACTCGGTCACGTTGCCGCCGGACGAGATGAGCGTGTTTCCGCTGTCCAGGCGGAGGGCGCAGATGGGCGTCGAGCCGCAGAAGAAGTCGTGCAGGACCTTGCCGTCGCGGTCGTACTCGCGGACGGCGCCCTCGGCCGTGAAGGGGACGAGGTAGGTGCCCTCGGCGGTCTTGCGGCACATGCGGAACTGGGCGTGCGGCTCCTTCACGGGCGTGGAGAGCTTGACCTCGTGGACGATCTGGCCCTGGCGGTTGACCTCGATAAGGCGGCACTGGCCGACGATGCCGATCAGGACATTGCCGTCGGGGAGAGGCTGGCAGGTCGGCACCTCATTCGGCGCCTCGACGGTATATTCCCAGACGACGCGCTTGTCGCGGGTGATCTCCTTCACGCCGTGGAGCCAGGTCGTGAGGATGTTGCCGTTCGATAACATCCACACGTCCTGGGGGTTCTGGACCGGGTAGCTCCACACGATCTCGCCGTGCTCGTCCATGAGATAGATCATGGCCTTCGAGTGACTCGTGCCGAGGAAGGCGTGGGGGCCATAAAGGTTCTCGTGCCAGAAGTTGTGGCGGAGAGGCGCGCCGGCGAATTCGGTGCCGAGGGGGTTGGCCGGATCGACGTCGAGTTCGGGCCAGACGAGTTCGCCGCGAAGCTGGGCGGCCTCGTTGTGATAGGCGGTGAGGCGCAGGGAATTGCAGTCGAGCCAGAGGTTGATCTTGCGGCGATCCTCGGCGGAGACGGCCTTCATGTGGGTCTCGTCCATGAGCGCGCGGCCGAGCTTGCAGTAGCGTGCGCCGAAGCGGCCGGGGATCGTGCGGGAGCCACCGTGGATGCCGCTGTAGGCCGTGGTCATGTCGAGGAGCATGGCGCCCGAGAACCAGAAGGCCGAGTCGCGCAGGGCCTCGTAGCTCATGTCCGTCGGCGCGTGGCCGTTGGCGTGGTGGAGGTGGCAGGGGACGCAGGTGTGGTCGACGATGGGCTTGACCGTGCGGAAGTAACTGATGGGCTCGATGGGGCCGACCTCGGGTTGGACGGGCGAGGGAGCGCGGGTCATGGCGAGGGGCGTGCCATGAGTCGACGGCGCGCGATGGGTCGGCTCGTGGCAGCCCTGACAGGTGAGCTGCTCGCCGGGATGGACGAAGGCCACGGCGCGCATGGACTGGACGGCGCGATAGTTCTCGTCGAGGGCCTGGAAGATAAGCTCCTTCGCGACCGGGGCCTGGAAGTAGGCGCTACCGTCGGCCTCGACCGGGACGACACCGAGGGGGATGCGCGGCGTGGCCTCGCGCTCGTAGCCCATCATCGGCTCGCCCATGGTGTGATTGCTCTTCAGGCAATCCTGGACGAGGCGGAGCCACTTGATCTTCGTGCCCTTCGGGAAGGGCTGGTCGGTGTCGTAGACATTGACCACCGAGAGGGTGGCCTTCGGCGCGTCGGGAGTGGCGCGCTCGCCCTGGTAGGTGCGGGTCGGGATGATCGGCGGCTTCGGTCGCGGGCGGAGGGGGATGGGGTCGATCATGCGCAGGCGTTCGTCCTGGACGCAGGGGAGTGAGCGCACGTCGGCGAGGATTTCGCTGTTGCCGTAGCGATCGACGAGGGCGAGGTTCTCCCAGATGTTGCAGAGGTAGAAGTCCTCGCTGAGGGGCCAGGGCGTGCCGTACTTGTAGTGGCGGCGGCCGAAGTTCTCCAGCTCGGGGAAGGGCTCGTCGGGCGTGATGCGCTTGACCTGCGACATGTAGCCGTCGTCGTCGCGGCGGAGGTCGAGCATGCACAGCGACCCGAACTGCTCGCCGTGATGGGGCGAGGCGGTGCAGATGTAGAGCGGCGAATTGGGGACGGCGCGGATGCCCATCTCGACGACGGGCGTGCCGACGCGGCTGTCGCGCTCGTGGCCGTCGGGGAAGGTGCCGAAGAGTTGGTGGTCGGGGAAGGTGTCGTAGGGATGCGGATAGTTGCCGTGAGGCGAGCGCGGGTCGGTGCCGTCGGGGCGGCTGATCCAGAAGCGCGTGCCGAGGCAATTCTCGCGGTCGACGTAGTCCCAGCGCGTATAGACGAGGCGGCCGTCGTTGTCGACGCTCGGGTTCCACTCGCTGGTCTCGAAGTAGCTGATAGGGACGAGGTCGGAGCCGTCGTCCTTCATCGAGAAGAGGCCGTGCGTGCGGACTTTGAGCGCGGCGGCGAAGCAGCGGATGTGCCCGCTGCGGCGCTCGGAGATGAAGGCGATGCGGCCGTCGGGCAGCCAGCAGGGGGCGAAGTCGTCGTAGGGGCCATCGGTGAGCTGGACGAGGTGCGAGCCGTCGACGTTCACGCGGAAGATGTGGAAGGCCGTCTTCTCCGACCAGATCCACTGGTGCTCGGAGTTCTCGGTCCAAGCGAAGAGGATAGTCTTGCCATCGTAGCTGAGGTCGGGCGAGACGAAGGCGCCGTGGTCGAGCTTGCGCCCCTTGAGGCGACCGTTCTCGACGACGGAGTTCGCGAGGACGTTGACGATCTCGGGCTCGGTCTTGAAGTGGCGGGCGATATATAGGCCGCCGCCGGGCAGGGCGTTGAAGCCGA
>PMZA01000427.1 GCA_003170595.1 Armatimonadota bacterium | reverse complement strand
CGCGTGAAGCGCTCCTCCTGCGCGGCCGCGACGATCTGTCCGTCGTGAATCAGGGCGGCGGCGCTGTCATGGTAGAAAGCGGAGATGCCTAGAATGCGCACTGAGACTTAGAACAGCGTGTAGATGAACGGCGCAATCGCCGAGCTTTGCGTCAGGGCGATCAGAATGAGGAAGAGCAAGAGGATGATCAGGACTGGCGCCAGCCAGTACAGGCGGTGGCGGCGCAGCAGCCGGCCGAACTCCCCGAAGACGGAAAGCCTCTCACGAAGGTTACGCCACAGTTTCATCGTAAGGATTGTACCCCGGGGGAAGGCACCCGCCAAGATGAGGGGCGGACGGGTGCCGGGGGGCCTTCTGCGCTTCAGGGATCGCTTCGCTCGGCAGACAGCGCCTCGCTCAGGATGACATCCAAAGGCGAAAGGCGAGGGATGCCACCGCAGGTCCTTCGTCGGGCATAGAGCGCCCTCCTCAGGATGACGGATAGGGGCGGAAGAGCGAAAGGCGAAGACGGAAAGCAAAGGCGCGGCGGGGAGTAAATCTGGGTTCGCTGTGCGAGCCCCAAGCCTTACAGCAAGCAGAAGGACGAATAGGCCACAGCCTTCCACCCCCGGGCGGCCCTGTGGGCCGCTGCTGCGGTCTGAAAGACCGCGACTACGGAGTCAGCAAGGGGTAAAGGGCGGGGAGGAGGGCATGCGCCGCGGCTTGGTGGCCCCAGGTGTTTGGGTGCGGGTCCTTCACGAAATACGGGTCGCGAGTCTTGTTCGCTGCCCGCATCGCGTCAGTCAAATCGAGGACGGCCGCGCCCTGCGCCTTCGCCGCTTCCGCGATGGGCGCGAATTCCACCGAGGGCGGCTGAAGGTGGGTCGGCTGATGGACGACTTCCTTCTGCGGCATGAAGACGACCAGCGCCTTCGCCCCGGAGGCGCGTATCTGGCGCACCAACTCGCCCATGATCGCCGCCGAGAGGTCGATCTCCGCCTTCGTCCGCCGCTCCAGGGCCTGCTCCGGCGGGGCGATTTTGTGCGTGAGGAGGGCGATGCGCAGGCGGATAAGGCGGGCGAGATGGCTATGGCGGACGAGGAAGGAGGGCTGGGCGGGTGGTGGCGCGAGGCTGGCTGTCTGGTGCGCGGCGCCGAGGGTCAGGATGTTGCGATCGAAGGCGTCGCCGGTGGCCGTGAAGCCGTCGGCCTTCGTCGTGGAGGAAGGGACTTCCTGGGCGACGTGCTGGAGGTGACCGGCGACGAGGCGGTAGGTGCTGCGATCGACGTTGTCGCGGACGTCGTTGCGGAAGAATACGACGACGACCACATCGGGGTGGTACTTGATACCCTCGGCGCGGAAGAAGTCGAGTTCGTCGCAGGTGCCGAAGCTTGGGCAGCCGGTATTGATCGTCTGCACGTGGGGGAGCTTGCTCTGGACGAGCTTGGGGAAGGATTGCTCGGCCTCGACTCCATAGCCGAAGGTCATCGAGTCGCCGAGGAAGAGGACGCGCTGGGTGTGAGGCGGCTTCTCGTAGGGGATTTCCTCGTCGCGGAGGCCGTGGGAGTTGATGTGGACGCGGACGCGCCACTCGGTCGTTTCGTGGACGACGTCGGTGCCCGGGCGGAGGGATCGCGCGACGGATCGGGCCTGGGCGCGGGCGGAGTTGAGCGCGGGCTCGCTGGCGAGCGCCTGGAGGAAGGTGTCGGAATCGAGGAGAGGCTGGGGCGCGAGCAGGCGCAGGCCCAGCTCGAGAAGGAGCAAGGTCGCGACGGTGCTGGCCAGGACGACAGCCAGCCCGGTGAGACAGCTTCCGCGGGGCTGATCGGCAGGGCCGCCGGGGCTATCGCTAGTCGGGCTCAAACTGGGATCGCCACTCCTGCGCGTCTTCTCGCGACATCTCCGACTTGTCCAGGAGGAAACGGTCGAGGACGAGGTAGTCGATGTCGGTGGCCAGGAACGTGTTCACCGCGTCGTGGGGCGTGCAGACGATGGGCTGGCCGCGGATGTTGAAGGATGTGTTGAGGAGGACCGGCACGCCCGTGCGGCGGCCAAACTCGGCGATGAGATCGTGGTAGAGCGGGTTATCCTGGGCGGCGACGGTCTGCACGCGGGCGGAGCCGTCGACGTGGGTGATGGCCGGGATCACGCGGCGGTCGGGACGGACCTGGGCGGTGAGGAGCATGTAGGGGCTCTCGGCGCTGCAGCCGGTCGCGCGGGGCATCTCGAAGAAATCGGCGGCGGATTCGGCGGCGACGGAGGGTGCGAAGGGGCGGAACTCCTCGCGGAACTTGATCTTCGCGTTGACCCGCTCCTTGTTTTCCTCGAAGCGAGGGTCGGCGAGGATGCTGCGCGAGCCGAGAGCGCGGGGGCCGTACGCGAGGCGGCCCTGGAACCAGCCGATGACCGCGTTGCGCTCGAGGGCGGCGACGGTGAGGGGGAGGAGGTCGCGCGGGGAGGAGAATTCGCGGAAGGCGAGGCCGCGGAAGCTCAGGTACTCGCGGATCTCGTCGGGCGTGAACGATGGGCCGAGATAGGGCGAGAAGCGGCCGGGCGTGCGCGGATTGCCGAGGGCGGAGTAGTGGACCTCGAGGGCTGCGCCGAGGGCGCCGCCGTCGTCGCCGGCCGTGGGCTGGATGAACAGCTCATCGAAGGGGACGCGGTCGAGGATGGCGCGGTTGGCCACGCAGTTGAGACCCACGCCGCCGGCGATGCAGAGATTCTTGCGGCCCGTGCGGCGGAGAAGGTCGGCGGCCTGGCGGACCATGATCTCCTCGGTGACCGATTGGATCGAAGCGGCGATGTCGCGGTAGGGCTTCGTGACCTCGTCGTCGGGGAGGCGGCGCGGGACGCCGAAGAGGTCCTCCATGCGGCGGTTGGTCATCGTCAGGCCGTAGTGATAGGCGAAGTACTTGAGGTTGAGGCGGAAGCTGCCGTCCTCGCGGAGGTCAACGAGTTCGTCGAAGATGAGCTTGCGGAAGGAGGGCTCGCCGTAGGGCGCGAGGCCCATCACCTTGTACTCGGCGGAGTTGACGCGGAAGCCGAGGAAGTAGGTGAAGGCGGTATAGAGGATGCCTAGGGAGTGGGGGAAACGGGTCTCGTCGAAGATCTGGAAATGGTTATCCTCGCCCTCGCCGCGGGCGCCCGTGGACCACTCGCCGACGCCGTCGGCGGTGAGGATGGCGGCGTCGCGGAAGGGTGAGGCGAAGAAGGCGGAGGCGGCGTGGGCGCGGTGATGCTCGCTGAAGAGGATGGGGCCGTCGTAGTCGAGCTTCGAGCGTATGAGGCTGCGGAGCCACAGCTTCTCGTGAAACCAGGCGGGCATGGCGGTGAGGAAGGACCGCAGCGAGCGCGGGAAGGTGTCGGTGTAGCAGGAGATGATGCGGGCGAATTTGAGGAAAGGCTTGTCGTAGAAGACGACATAATCGAGGTCGTTGGCAATGAGGCCGCGGGAGCGGAGGGCCCAGGTGGCGGCCTGGACGGGGAACTCGGCGTCATGCTTGCGTCTGGTGAAACGTTCCTCGGCGGCCGCGGCGGTGGGCACGCCGTCCTCGAGGAGGCAGGCGGCGGCGTCATGATAATGGCAGGCGAGGCCGAGGATTCGCATGGTGAGGGCGCGGTTAAGACTGGATGCTCATCTCGTCGAGGGAGGTGTCCTGCGGCGGGCGCGGGACGTAATAGGACTCGGCGCCGGGGCGGGACTTGTCGAGAAGATGGATGCCGAAAAGGGCAGTCGCGAGGCGGGTGAGCATGATCGCGGTGAAGTAGATGACCGTGAGGAGGATGTAGCCCTGGACGTTGCCGATGGCGCGGCCGACGACGCCGAAGCCGGCCCAGAGGTCCTGCCACCAGCGGCGCTGGCCGGGTGCGGGGTCAAGGCCGAACCAGTCGTTGTAGTCACGCGGTGGGCCTGGGGCCAAAGAAGAACCTCCGGCAGGGAAAGGACACGGATATCATACCCATGCGGGGAAGGAATCGCCAGCGGGCGGGGCGTCAAGAGGTGTCTGCAAGCTTGGTGGCGAGGTCGGACACGCCGAGGAAATCGACGTCGAGGCCGTCGAGGGTGCGCCGATAGGGCGCGTCAAGGTCGGCCGCGACGAGCCAATTCTCGCCGGCAGGGTACTGGCGTCTGAAAGCCGCAAGGTTTCGCGGGTCGAAGGCTGCGGAGGTCCACTTGCACTCGATGGCGACGGGACGACGCTTCCGCCCCGGCAGGATGAAGTCGATCTCGTGGGATCGCTTGTCCCGCCAGTAGCGGATGGCTTGCCCGGGGGCGCGGGCGTGGATCTCGTTGAGCACGAAATGCTCCCACAGATTGCCGAGGTCCTCGGGGCGGAGTTCGGACCAGCCGCGATGGTGGCAGACGAAGCCGGTATCGAAGCCGTAGACCTTGGGCGCCTTGACGATCTCGGTGGCGGGATGAGACGAGAAGGGGCGGACGACGTGGACGACGCGCGTGGCCTCGAGGACGTCGAGGTAGGCGGCGACGGTGGTGCGGCTGATCTCGCACGGCGTGGCGAAGCTGGTGGCCTCGAACATGCCACCGCTCTGCGCAAGGAGGAGTTCGAGACAGCGTTGGAAGCCCCAGCGGCGCTCCAGGCGGAACAGCTCCTGGATATCGCGCGCCCAGAACGAGTCAAGCCATTCCTCGAACTGGCGGTCGGGGATCTGTCTGCTGAGGAAGAAGGGCGGGAGGCCGCCGTGGCTGAGGCGGTGGGGAAGGTCGGTGTCGCCGAAGTCGGCGAGGTCGGTGCTCATCATGGGCGTCAGCCAGATCTCTTCCTTGCGCCCGGTCAGGGTGTCGCGGAACTTCTTGCTGGCCGCCAGGGTTGATGAGCCGGTGGCCAGGATCTTCAACTTGGGAAAGAGATCGGCGCCGATCTTGAGAACGCGCGCTGGGTCGCGAAGCTGGTT
>PMZA01000063.1 GCA_003170595.1 Armatimonadota bacterium | reverse complement strand
TGCCGATGCTGAGGGCGGTCGTGCGGGAGGAGATGAGGGCTTCCGCACGGGAACAGCTATCGAGGGCAGGCGGCGGGGGAGAGGTGAAGGAAGCAACGCCGGGGTTGGAGGATGCGCTGGTGCTGGTCAAGGGGGCGAAGGGATGAGAAAGCCTCTGGTGATTTTGGTGCTTGCGGTGCCGCTGCTCTCGGGCTGCGGCAAGATGTCCGAGGGCCGTGGCGAGGCCAGGCTCGACCACGCCATCGGGGAAGGGGACTGGCAAAGGATACGGGAGACCGCAAACACCGGCCAGGCTCGATACCCGAACGACCCGTTCATGGCCTTCCTGAGGTGGGAGGCGTCATGGCACCTGGGCGATGTACAAGGGACCGTGGCGGCCGGACACGTCCTGGTGGGAACCAGGCAACCGAAGCGCCCCGACTTGCGCGTGATCCCCCAATGGGTCGCGGGCCTCACGAAGCGGAACCCCGACAGCGCGAGAGCGTGGCAGGTGGCCGCCGACGGGTACCGATGGTCGGGTCAGTACGACGAGGCCGAGAAGGCGGCAAAGGAAGCCGTACGCCTCGGCCCGGAGGACTGGGCTTCGTGGGCAGTGCGCGGCATGACCGAGAAGGACCAAGGGGCCGCGGTAAAGGACTTCACGCGCGGGCTCTCCTGCAAGCCCGCCGCCGCGTATCTCTACGGGGCCAGGGCGCGCGCATATCTTGCCCTAGGCGAGGTCGATCAGGGCGTCGCGGACGTCAACCGAGAGATAGAGCTCGCGCCTCGCGCCCCCTCGCCGCACGGCGATCTGGCTCAGGTCTATCTGGGCAGGCGCCAACTCGACAGGGCGCTGGCGGAAGCCAACCGGGAGATTGGCCTCGACCCAGACGGCGACGGGGGCTACTCGGTACGGTCCTGCGCCCTTTGCGCGCTAGGTGACTTCAAGTCGGCACTCAGGGACGCGAACAAGTTCGTGGAGCTTCTGCCGTGGGATTTTGCGGGGTTCGACTACCGCGCCGAGATTTACGCCGGCCTTGGCGATTGGGAGCAGGCAATGCGGGACGCAAACCGTGCCATCGACCTCGACGACCGCGATTGGAACGCCTACCTAATACGCGGGGAGGCATACCGGAAGATGCACGACCTCACTCACGCGGTTTCCGACCTGACCTGCTGCCTTGAGCTGGTGCCGGAGTATGTCCGCGCGTATTGCGCCAGGGGCCTTGCGCGCGCGGAGCAGGGAGAGCGGGAGGCCGCGCAGAACGACCTCGGTCGCGCACTCGCCCTTTCGCCGGAGTATACGAGGGCGATCCTCAAGCAGAACCAGAAGACGCTAGAGTCCGAGCACGTCTGGCCGGTGGTGCCGGTGGGGGCTTCGAAAGGGAAGTGAGGCGCGGCGGGGAGTGAATCCCCGCCCTACAGCAAGCGGAAAGGCAAAGGCGAAAAGCAGGGCCGGATTTGATGACGCCCCATGGGCGCCATCTGATTCGGCCCCTCCGCAAGCCAAGCAAGGCAAAGGCCGGCGGGGAGTGAATCTGGGTTCGCGAAGCGAACCCCAAGCCCTACAGAAGGCGGAAAGGCGAAAGCGAAAGGCAAAGGCGAAAGGCAGATGAGCGAGGAGACGGCGGTGGTTGAGGTCAGGGGACTCAGGAGGCGGTTCGGCGCCTTCTGGGCCGTCGATGGCGTCGACCTCGAGGTCCGTCAGGGCGAGGTCGTTGGCCTCCTCGGTCCCAATGGCGCCGGCAAGTCCACCACCATCCGCATGATCTGCGGCCTCCTCGGCCCGACCGCCGGCACCATCTCCGTCGCCGGCGCCGATCCCGTCCATCATCCCCTCGCCGTCAAAGCCCGCATCGGCTACCTCACCCAGCACAACTCCCTCTACTCCGACCTCACCGTCGCCGAGAACATCGAGTTCTATGCCGCCCTCTACGGCCTCCGCAGTCAGGCCCGCGCCGACGCCATGGGGCGGTGGATGTCCGTCCTCGCCCTCGACAGCTTCGCTGATAGGCCGATGGCTGAGATGCCGCCGGGGTGGGTGAGGCGGGTCGGCTTCGCCTGCGCGGTCATCGCCGAGCCGCCGGTCCTCATCCTCGATGAACCGACCAGCGGCCTTGACGTGCAGAGCCGAAGGCTCGTGATCGATACGATCCGTCGCATGAACGAACAGGGCAGCACGATCTTTCTCACCACGCACAACATCGAAGAGGCAAACACGCTCTGCCGGACGGTCTGCATCATCAACAAGGGAAAGATCGTCGCNNTCCTCGATGAACCGACCAGCGGCGTCGACCTGGAGACCAGCGACCTCCTCTGGCAGCTCTGCGCGCGGCAGGCCCGGGCCGGGGCGGCGGTGCTGGTCACGACGCATCAGATGGGCGAGGCCGAGCGGTGCGAGCGGGTGTGCGTCATCGCGGCCGGGAAGGTCGTGGGGCAGGGGACGCCGCAGAGCCTCGAGGAGACCCTGCGCGGGCGGGTGCTGGGCGTGCAAGCCGACCCCATCGGGCCGAGTCTGCGGGCGCTGAAAGCCTGGCCGCGAGCGAAGGCGGTGGCGATCGTCGGGCGATGGGTGCGGGTGGAAATAGATGGCGATGCGGCGGACGCGGCGGATGAGGCGCGGAAGGTCGTCGAGGCGGCCGGTGGGACCGTGCAGGCAGTCGAGCCGGTCGATCCGACGCTGGATGACGTGTTCCTGCATCTAGTCAGTGGCAGGACTGATG
>PMZA01000070.1 GCA_003170595.1 Armatimonadota bacterium | reverse complement strand
TTAGAGCAAGGAATCACTTAGCCGCCACGCGTTCTCAAGTGAGCCTTCACCGCCGCTTCAGCAACACGCTCTGCAGCGTCACGTTCGCGCTTTCCGGCCCGTGTATCGGGTCGAGGCGGATGAGTGTGATCTTGTGCCCCGCCCACTCCTTCCGCTCGCCCACCGCCGCCTCATACGTGTGCATCTTCCCGTCCGGGATCACGTGGAACGTCACGTCCTGCCGCTCGCTGATCGTGTCCTCCGGCGTGGCGAAGTAGAACTGCCCGATCTCGCCCCCGTCGGCCGCCTCGGTCACCTCCACCACATCCCCCGCCCGCCCCTCGATCGCCATCGGCGGCGATACAGTCTGCGGATCCGGCGAGCTTGTCCTCAGCCGCGTACCCTCCGCCGTCGTCTCGACGCCCAGGATCCCCGCGATGGGCAACCATCCGCTCATGCCCTGCCGGAAGTCGACCTGCAGATCCGTCGCCGGGGCGACCTTCGGCGATAGCTCCACCTTCTCCCCGCCAATCGTGGCCACATCCGTCGCCGGGTCCATGCTCCACGCGAGCTTCCCCTTCACCCATAGCCGCAGCGTCTTCGCCCCATCGACCTCCGCCCCGCGCGGGTTGAGGAATCGCAGCCCCGAGGCTTTCTCCTCGATCGCATCGACCCTTGTCTTCGTCCCTGGCAGATACGCCGAGCACGCCACGACCTCAGCTTTCGGCATCCACGCCACCCACCCGTACCAGGGCAGCGTCATCGTCTTCCCCGCCGCGTCGACGTCCATCTCCTTCTCCGCGCGGTTGACCACGACCGTCAGCCCGTTCGCGTACTTCACCCTGACCCTCGCCAGCTCCGCCTGTTTCTGATTCCACGGCCGCGTCTGCAGCTCGAATCCGCCGCGCACCATCTCCTCCAGCGTCCGCCACACGCCGTCCGTGCTCATGTACTCGACCTCCTTCACCGGCACGAGCGCGTAGTATCTCTGCAGCCGCCCCACCACCATCGCCTCGCTCAAGAGCCACTCCCACGGCGCGTCCCACATGACGTACGCCCCGTTCCCGAGCATCACCTCGCACGCCCGGTAGTCATCCATCATCGCCCGATCCGCCCAGATGTCGAGCTGCCCGGCATGGAACTTCGGGAACGGCGGCAGCTCGAAGAACCGGTAGCTCAGCCCCAACCCGTAGTTCACCGTCGTCTGCTGCAGCCGCCGCAGCTTGTACTCGGGCGAGAACATGCGGTCATGCCCGCCCATGATCCCGTAGTCGCCGAAGTCGCAGTACCGCCCGATTAGGTCCTGCTGATTAAGCGTCTCCGATCCGAGCGGCCCGTGATGCGTATCCTTGATCAGCCGCGCGAGTTCATGCTGATGCTTCATCGCCGTCGCAATCGTCCCATCGCCGCCCGCCTCGCGATCGAAGTCGAGGTACGCCCAGCCTCCTCCGCCAGAGGCAAGCTGGTCGGTGAAGGCGGCCGTCGGATGCCACAGCCTCTCGATCTCATCCTCCTGACGCCGCGCAAGGGCCGTCCACTTCGCTGGCTGTGTGTACCATTGCGGCTTGCCATCCGAGGCCAGGGGGAAGCCGACGATGCCCTTGAGGAAGCTCGGCGCCTTCGTACGCAGGACCGAGTAGTTCGTCCTGAACCCGAACCGTCCGATGGCCTTCCCCGCGTCGCACACCTTCCGCACGTCATCGACCGATCCGAGCACCGGATTCGGCGGATAGTCCGGCATCCACACGCTATCGGGCAAGAGCGAATCGAACCCGCCCGTCTCCCAATCCTGGAGTATGGTGAGCACCTTCACGTACGGCCCGACCAGCCGCCCCAGATTGCGCAGGTCCCGCGTCATCTCCGCAGCCGATTTGATGCCCCACAAATCGAGGTACATCATCGAGGCCATATCGCGGGCGTACTCGCTCGGCTCACACATCGACGGCAGCGCGGCATCCCACAGCGATCGCGCCGCGCGGACGTGGAGGACCTCACGCATCGGCGCATGCTTGCCGTCCGGGCCGCTGATGTATCGCATCATGCAGGCCGGCTGGAGGACCCCGTCGCCGCTGCGCTGATCCGTGACGTTCTCCGCCCAGTCGGGGACGCTCGCGTTCGACTTGTCCAACTCCCACCAGACGCAGAGCCAGAGCCCGGCCTCGCGGAGCCAATAGGTCTTGGGCCAGCCAGGCTGACCGTGGGCGATGCCGTACTGGTTGAGGTCGAGGCCGGTCCACGGCCCGGCCTGCACGAAGCCGGGGGCCATCTCGTCGATGCGATGGTCGTCGCCGGACAACTCGACCTCGTAGTCACCGATCTTCCCCGGCCGCGCGTGGACGGTCCACGCGACACCATTCGGTGCGCGATAGTTGACGTGGTGACCGTTCGGCACCTCGCTAAGGTCGAGGACTTCCTCGGCCGTTGTGTCGCCTGGCGTCTTCACGACCCCGCGGATGACGAGGCCGATATCGCCGACGATGAACGCCTGCTTGCCATCGACCTTGACCTCAACGGCGCTGCCGGAGGGGTACCAGTCGTAGGTGATCTGCCCTGCGCCAAGAACCGCCATCGCGATCATCATCAGCATGAGTGTTCTCGTCCTTTTCCGTCGCGGCGGGCGTGAATGCCCGCCCTACAGCAAGCCAGTCAATGCCTTGTAGCCGCGGCCTTCCAGGCCGCGGGGGTGGACCGCTGTGGCCTCTTTCCTCACCGCGCCATCGCGAATCTCACAGTCGCTGTCTCCCCGAACCACAGCCACACCACGGCCGGTATCATCACGATCAGGGCCCACCACCACTTCATCCCAAGTCCTCGCGCGCCAAGCCACACGGCCACGATCCCCGCTGGGCTGGCCATAGCCGCTATCCAGGCCAACTCCGTGGCACGCGCGGGCACCTCGAGCCCGAGCTGTGCCACGTTCCCGTGCGCCCAGGTGCCGAACGGAAAAGCCCGCGAAGCGGCAAGTACTGCTGCCAGTAGCGCAGAGAACATGCCCAGAGCTATCGCAAGTGCACTCACCGCCGATCGCCGTCCGCGCGCTTGGAGGTCGCGCCGGACCTCCTCTTCACCAACGTCTCGCGCCTCGTCAGAAGACCACGGCATACAGATACACCACCGCGGTCCTGGGATCGTCGAGATCGATCATGATGGAAGCGACCGGCCCATAGTACGCTTGGCCGGCCCCGCTCCAGACGCTATGCTTTGCCGCCTCAGGCCGCCACTCGCTCATTCCTGCCTCGGCTATCTCCTTACCCTCCGGCCAGGGGCGATCCCCTAACTCCGTTTTGCCACTCAGCGGCGGGGCCTTGAGGAAGCTATCGGCCGCTTCGCGGGGCATGCGCAGTTTGACAAACATCTCCCAATCCATGGCCTGCTGGAACTTGGCCTGGACCAGTTCAGTTCCGGTCGGAAAGCGAAGCTTCACCCGCTTCTCGATCCCGGGCAGGCTTGTTGCCCTGGCCCAACTGGGGAGCGACCACCACGCGGCGACGTTGCAGACCATGCCGGCGATAGCCAGCACAGTGCATACAACCATCACCACGTCCCCTGTCCGGCGCATCGTGCCTCCTTACTTCACGTACACCAACCTCGGTATCAGCGCCGCCGCGATCCACGTCGCGCCCAACTTCTCTCCGCTGATGAGATCGGTCGCGCCCGCCACCGCCTTCCCCGCGATTCTCATCCGCACCTTCGCCTCGGCGTTCCGGTAGTTGCTCACGTTCACCAGCCATCCGCCCTGCCACGGTGCCGCCCAGTAGTCGACGCCGTACACCGGCTTGCCGTCCGCATCGATCAGTTGCACTGCCGGCTCGACTCCCGCTGCGGCCATCGCCTTCGCCATCGGCTCCGCGAGGTCCTCATCGCCCTTCCCGTCGATCACCGTCGCCGCAGCCTTCGTCTCATCATTCAGCCCCGCGGCCAGGCCATGCTCATCGGCCTCAGGCAGCGCGCCCAGCGAGACGATCTTCCCTCCGCCCGCGACGAACTTCTCCAGCCCGCGCATCGCCTTCGCGCTCAGGTGCTTCATCGCCGGCAGCATGATGACTTTCACGTCGGCGAGATACCCCTCGAGCTTCGCCCCATCCGCCATTGCCTCAAGCTGCCGCTCATACACGAACCCCGTCTTCTGCCCGAGGAAGGTCGACACGCGGTACATCTTCCGCAGGCCATCGGGATAGGCCCCGTCCCACACATAGCCCGACAGCGCGTACACGACGGCCACCTTCGGCCGCACAGTCTCGACCGCCGTCACCTCCGGCGACAGTCGGTTGAGGTCGAGGCCCGCCCGCCCGGTCGCCTCCACGCACTCCGGCCGCTGGAGGATCGACCCCCAGGCGTCGCCCTTCGGGTCGAAGGTCCGCTCCCACACCCAAACCGTCGACGCCCCACGCCCATGCATCGCCCCCTGCCAGAAGCAGTTGTAGATATACGCCGGCGGGTTGTAGTTAGAGCTGCGGTCCACGATGATGTGGTCTTCGCTGTTGAACACCGGCGCCTCGCGGGCCGACCTTTGCAGCTCGTACCCCATCGTCTCGTCCTGCCACCAGGTCGCCCACTCGCCCGCCTTCCCCGCGTACCACTTGCACCCGTCGTTGCCATTGATCTGGCAGAACTTGGCGAACAGGTCCGGCGCGATGCTCCCCGGTCCCCACGGTGAAGGATCGAAGACGGCGTGGATCATCATCTTCGCGTGCACCGGCATGGTCGGCTTGTACTCATGGATGATGTCGGCCATGAACTTGTGAAAGTTCGCGAAGCTCTCCTGAAGGCACCGCGTGAAGTCGAAGAACATCGGGCTCGGCTTGAAGTTCGTGGCCATCGCCGGCACGTCCTCGAAGCTCGCGAACTTCTCGCCGGGCGACCCTGCGGGTCCGCCGCCCCACGCCGCGTTCATGTCGGCGACGGTCCCATACTTCGCCTTCAGCCACGCGTGCCACAGTTGCCGGAAGGGCTCCGACCTCACGACATCGGTGCACACCGGCTCGTTGCTCAGGCAGATGCTGTGCAGCGCCGGATGGTTCATGACCTTCGGGATCGCATACCGCAGGAACTTCTCGATCACGGCCCGAGACTCGGGCGCATAGACGTCGTAGCCGAGGAAGCCACCGCTCGCATCCGCCAGGTGAGGCCACTTCTTCATCGCCCAGTCAGGGAAGTAGTGCGGGCTGATGAGCAGGTTCACCTTCACGCCGGCCTTCTGCGCCTTATCGCACACGGCCAGAAACGCGTTGATCGTCGTGTCCGAATACGTGTCCTCGGTGGGCAGAACGCTGCTGGGCCCGAACTCGATCTGGATGATGTTCATCCCATAGTCGGGGAGGATCGGCACGTCCTTGCGTACCTGATCGAAGGCGCCCATCCCCACGAAGAACGTCGGCCGCCGCTCAGTCTTTCCATCCGGCCACTTCTGCTCCGTCACGAAGCTCGGGCCGTCGATGGTCATCGAACTGCTCGTGATCTTCGGCGCGCTGGGCCATGTCTTCCTCGCCAGCGCCGCATCCACCATCTTCCCCATCGCCTCGACCTGGGCGTAGGCCCGCGCGATGTACCGGTTCGCCACATCCTCCCGCACGAAGGCGGTGAACTGCCGCGCCGTGGTCAGCGTGGTCAGCGGATAGTCCCCGCCATCTCTCCCCAGCGCCTTCACCTTCGCCTCAAGTTCGGTCAACTTCGGCTGCAGGGCATCGAGCCGCGCCGTCACTTCCTCCGGCGTGACCAGCGTGAACTCCCGGGTCACCTTCGCCTCGGGATGCCCCTCGAGCCACACCTCCATCTTCGCCGCCCCGCCGGTGATGCCCGTCAGATCCCGCCGCAGCTCAAACTTCGCGCACGGCCCCGCGGGGATCACCTGCTTGTCGCTGGCGATCTCCTTCCCGCCCACCACCAGCCTCGCATGCACGGTATCGCCGGCCGCGTTAACCGTCTGCCCGGCGGCGGCCAACTCCGAGCCCGCGAAGACGTACTTCCCGGGCACATACACGTCCGGCATCCACTCCGGGTCCGGCGTCCCATCCGCCCTCCGTCCCTCCGGGTTCGCGTAAAGCTGCGTCCCGGCCACGCCCGCCTCAACGAAGGGCGTCGCCTCAGCGCCCTCCTCGAGCTTACAGTCATCGATCCACATGCCAGTTGTCGCGCCCTCGACGCTGCACATGACCGGTATCTCGGTCTCGTCAGGTTCGGTCATCCAGGTCGTGCTGATTCGCACCCACTGCTCACCCGTCGGCACCTGCGGGTACGTCGCCCGATGCGCCCAAGCCTTCCCTCCGCCGAAGAATCCCATCCCCGGATTGTCCGTCCGCACGAAGGCCGAGAAGGTGTACATCGTATTGGGCTTCACTTTGACCGGACCGTTGTAGAAGAGGGTGCTGTAGACCTCGGGCTGGAAGGGCGTCGTGCTGCTGAAGAAGAACGACCGCTTGCCCGAATGAGCCCGCGTGTCATCCACCTTGAACTTCGCCTCGCTCGTGTGCTGGTTCCACGCCCAGCCGGCGGGCGTTCCATCCGCTCCCACATCCTCGAAGGAACCGTTCTTGAGGAGATTATCGCCCACCTTCTCCGGGCTCACCTTCATGATCGTCTGCCCCTTCTCGAGGGGTATCGGCGCCTCGAAATCCGTCGCCTTGTCGCCCTCCTCAAGCTGGACGTCATCGATCCAGAGTCCCGCCGTCACCGCATCCACATTCACGCGCGGGTCGACCGTCGTCTCGTCAGCGTTCGTCTTGAAGGTGACCGAGAACCGCTTCCACTCGCCACCGGTTGCGGTGATGTCCGTCCGGTGCTCCCAGTCCTTCCCGCATCCGAACCACGCCGTGCCGGGATCGTCGGACCTGGCGTAGAGCGAGAGGGTATACGTCGTGCCGGGCTTGACGCGCACCGAGCAGTCCATCGTCCCATAGACCTGAGGCTGGAAGACGTGGGGATTCACAAGCTTTACGCTATGGGTCCCGCTGCGAGCGACCGTTCCATCGACGACGCAGGTCGCGCCCGAGTCGCCGATCGTATGAAACTCCCACGCGATCGGCATCTTGTTATCGCCCACGACTTCGAAGCTCGCGTTCGGCACGAGGTTCTTCTCATCGGCGGAACAACCGGCGGCAACGATCACTCCGAGGCACAAGAACACGAGGCTGAGGCGGCGGTTCATGAACATCTCTCCCTTGCCCTGCATGTCGTACTGGTTCGAGTTTACTCGACCGCGGTCCCTTCTTCCACATGACGCCCCGGTGCGCCTTCCTCCCTGGGCGTCACCGATGTAGACTCACCCCCGGAGGCTACCTTCATGCCGCGCGAATCCAAAGCGAACCGCAAAGCCCGCGCCCTCGAGATCGTCAGCCGCCTTGAGCGCAGCTACCCCCATGCCACCACCGAACTCCGCTGGTCCGACCCCTTCCACCTTCTCGTCGCAGTCATCCTCTCCGCCCAGTGCACCGACGTCGCGGTGAACAAGGTGACGGAGACCCTCTTCCGCAAGTACCGCAAGCCTCAGGACTTCGCCTCCGCCGACCCCGCGATCTTCGAGCAGGAGATCCACTCGACCGGCTTCTTCCGCAACAAGACGAAATCCGTCCTCGGCGCGGCGCGGATGGTGATCGACGAGTTCGGCGGCGAGGTCCCGCATACGATGGAGGAGCTTCTCCGCCTCCCGGGCGTGCAGCGCAAAACTGGGAACGTCGTGATGCAGATCGCCTTCGGCGAGCCCTCGGGCATCGTCGTGGACACGCATGTCGACCGGGTGAGCAAACGCCTCGGCCTGGTCGCGACGACGATGAAGCCACCGGAGAAGATCGAGCAGGCGCTGCTGGACATCTACCCGCGCGACAAGTGGATCGTCTTCAGCCAGACGCTGGTCCTGCACGGGCGATACGTGTGCATCGCGAGGAAGCCGCGCTGTCCGGACTGCGTGCTCGAGGACCTCTGCCCCAAAATCGGCGTCGCCAAGTAGCGGCCTGGTTTGCCGAGGGGCCGAGTAGGGTGGCGCGATCTGTGCGCCGAATCACCACCTGGGCACCACCCGCTTGGCGCTGACTGGAGGGAAGCTGGGATGCCCGGTGAATACAGCGCCGTCTAGAAGACTCGCGGCGTATGGGCATGATCGTCAGTCCAAGAAGGGTAACTCAATGAAAGATGACTCCTCCATCGTACGAGCCACCCCCGCCGTCCTAAGGTGGGCACGAGAAGAGTCCGGGTTGACTCTCGAGCAGGCGGCCGTACGCCTCAAGCGGCAGCCGGGACTCGTCGCGGCCTGGGAGTCGGGAGCTGAGCCAACGACGTGGGGCGCGCTGGAAGCTATGGCGCGACACTATCGGCGTCCTCTTGCCGCCCTGTTGATGCAGACCCCACCGGCGGAGCCGGTGCCCATGGTCGACTTCCGTACACTGGCAGGATTGCCGGCCCCACCACCATCGCCGCGCCTTCGGCTCGCGATCCGGCGCGCGCGCTGGCTGAGCCGCGTAGGGGCCGACCTTCTTACGGCCTCGGGCGCCGTGCCACCGCGCGCGTTCCCAACTATCAACCCAGACCAGCCTCCAGAGGAGGTCGCCGCGCGCGAGAGGAACCGTCTCGGCGTTTCCCTCGAGGCGCAGTACTCGTGTCGCGACCTCCGCCAGGCTTTCAGGGCTTGGCGATCGTCCATCGAGGAGCTCGGCGTCCTGGTCTTGCAGATGAGTCTGCCACTGGGTGAGGCGCGAGGGTTCTCTCTTTCCGGGAATCCTGGGCTTCCTACCGTTGTGGTAAGCAGCCAGGATGCCGTGGCGGGGCGTATCTTTAGCCTACTGCATGAATACGCCCACATACTTGTGGATCGCGCCGGGCTCTGCATCCCTAGCGAGCAATCGGTAAGGGGAGAGCCCCTCGAGGACTTCTGTAGCCAACTGGCCGGTGCCATCCTCGTGCCGCAGGAAGGGCTTCTTGAAGACGAGTTATCCACGCACATAGCTGAGACGGCCCGCAAGGGCGACCTGGACATTCGCGACTTGGTGAGGGCCGCCCGTCGGTTTGGCGTGAGCACGCAGGTCGTTTGGCGGCGAATGCTGGACGTGGGGCTCGTCGATAAGCGGCGGTACTGGCCGGTTGCCCGCAGACTGCAAGAGTCGGGCGCGAAGACACCTATTCAGGCCACGAAGCGGCCTATCCCGGTCGCTGTCCATAGCCTCGCCCAAAACGGGCCTCTCCTGACGGGCCTGGTACTCGGGGCCGCAGACCGCGGCGTCATTACGAACAACGAGGCGTTAGACTACCTTGCGGTCCGCGTCGCGCACCTCCCTCGGCTCCGCGCGCTGCTAGGGAGGCGCCCATCTGGTGGATGACCCCTGCTATGTCATCGACACGAGCGCCTTGGTCGACCTGAGGATCAACTACCGTCAGTCGAATTTCCCATCACTGTGGGACCAGATCGCCGCCCTCATCGCGGAAGGACGGGCTGTCGCGCCTACGCAGGTTCTCCACGAACTAGAGCGTAGAGACGATGAACTGCTGGCATGGGTCACGCTCCATGAAGCGATGTTCCGCGAGGCCGACGCCGCCTGCGCGCGCGAGGTGATCGACGCTTTCCCCGGGCTGTTCGATCCCGAGAAACTCACGGAGGACGCGGATCCATTCGTCGTCGCCCTCGCTCGGGCCCCAAGCCAGATGGCTCTCTTCTCCGCCCCGACGAACGTGGTGGTCACGCACGAGGAGATGCGACCAGGGCGCATCCGAATCCCTGACGCTTGCCGACACTACGGGATACCATATATGCGAATCCCCGACCTGGTCGCGCGCGAGCAGTGGAGTTTCTGACCGCCCGCGGAGGAGAGGTGACTGCGTCGTGCCTGACGCCAACAGCACCCCCGACCACCAGCCCCAGACTCAGGGCGAGCTCTACGCTCGCCTCGAGCGCCTGCTCGACTGGCCGATGATGGTTCTCGCGCTCATCTTCCTCGTCGCCCTCGTCGCCGAGATCGAGCCCTCCGTCCCGGCGAACTGGAGCCGTATCGCCGCCATCGTCGACTGGTCCGTCTGGGGCATCTTCGCCGCCGAGTATCTTTTCCTCTTAGCCCTCGCAACCGACCGCCGCCACTACTTCCGCACGCATCTCTTCCAGCTTGTCGCCGTCGTCATCCCCGCCCTCCGCATTGTCCGACTGCTGCGAGCCTTCGGCCTCGTGCGCTTGCTCTACCCACTCCGGGGCGGCTCGTCGGTCTCGATGGCCGCGCGCGAGTGGTCGGAGATCCGCCATCTCGCCCACCGTCGCGGCGTGGCCTTCGCCGGCGCGGGCGTAGTCGTCGTCCTGCTCGTGGGCGCGTATGTCATGTACCTCGTCGAGCATCCGACTAACCAGAGTTTCGCCTCCTACGGCCTCGCGCTCTGGTGGGCGCTGGTGACGATGACCACTGTCGGCTATGGCGATGCCTCGCCACAGACGGTTTGGGGACGCGTGGTCGCCGGCGTCTTCATGGTCGTCGGTATCGGCGTCTTCGGCATAGTCTCAGCCACCATCGCCGCCCACTTCATCCACCAGGACACGCGCTCGGAGATGGCCACTCTCAACGCCAAGCTCGACCGCCTCACGGAAGCCCTCGATCGCCTCGAGCATCGCGGCGACGCACCTACCGAGGACGACCGCGACAACTGATCGCCCATGCCCATCGACCCCGCGGACGACCTCGACGTATCGGACGACCTCAGCGACCTCCCGCCCGAGGTCAGCGCCCTCGGCTTCTGCTGGGGAGCCCTCGGCCTCACGTGGATCTGGGGCATCGGCAACCGCGTCTGGCTCGCCCTCGCGGCCCCGGGCCTCTTCTGCTTCCTCGCCTACTACGGCGGGCGCATGAGCCCGGATGGGTTCTACCTCGGCGGGGCCGTCTCCGTCCTCTTCGCGGTATTCCTCGGCGTCAGAGGCCACGCCCTCGCGTGGCGATCGCGCCGCTTCAAGAACCTTCACCACTTCCGCGAGACGATGGAGTCGTGGAACACGGTGGGCATCATCGCCTTCGCGCTCAAGGTCCTCGCGTTCATCTTCTTCGCGTGGGTCTATCTGAGCGGCCTGGCCAACCCGCGCTGAGGCACGGTCGGCCCGATAGTGCTATCCTTTCCATAACATCTTCGGGAGGCGCACCATGGGCGACGTGAGCCAGGCGACAGTCATCGCTCAACGCATGCGCGAGAAGGGCAAGCCCGACGACCAGATCCGCGACACCCTCCGCTCCTGGGACCTCGACGACGCGGCCATCGACGACCTTCTCGCAGGCCTCCCTGCGCCGACCGACGCCGCTGCGACTTCCGCCCCAGCCGATCCTCACGCCTACGCCGTCGGCCTCGCGGCGAAGATGCGCAACGACGGTCGCGCCGACGATTTCATCCGCGACTCCCTGCGCGCGTGCGATCTTTCGGACGCCGACATCGACGCCATTCTCGCCGGCGCACCGCCTACGGGTACGCCCGTCCGCCACGAGGTCACAGTCCAGGAGAAGACTGAGGCCGAGTGGTTCGCCTATTGGATGAACAGGCGGCACTAGGCCCCCAGTCCCGCGGGGGAGCACTCTTATACAGCTTCACGGAGGAGTTCACCATGGGCGACGCCACCCAGGCCACCGCCATCGCTCAACGCATGCGCAGTCAGGGCAAGCCCGACGACCAGATCCGTGACATGCTCCACGCCTGGCACGTCGACGACGCCACCATCGACCAGACCCTCGCGAGCCTTCCGGCGGAGCCGGTGGACGCCCCTGTCACGTCCGGCACCCCGAAAGAGCACGCGGTGGCCCTCGCGGCGAAGATGCGCCACGACGGCCGCGCCGACGACTTCATCCGCGACGCCCTCCGGGCCTGCGACGTCTCGGAGGCGGACATCGACACGATCCTCGCCGAAGCCCCACCTGCCGGGCCGCCCATCTCGCATGAGATCCCGCCGGAGACCGCGCCGGCGAAGTCAGAGTTCGACTACTTCATCGACTGGCTGAACACGCCGCTCATCCCGATCTGACGAGGGGCTCTGCCCGGCCAGGGCATGGGCCTTCGGACGCGCCGAACCGGTCAATATCGCCTGCACGGAGGGGCTCGCCATGAGCAGGGACGCCGCTTACACCTATGTCCTTCGCATGCGCGCCGAGGGTCGCTCGGATGATGACATCCGCGAGGCCTTCCGCACCTCAGGTTGGGCCGACGCCGATATCGACGCCCTACTCGCTTCCATGTCTGCCGCCCCCAAGCCCCCCGAGGATGCCTCCACCTCCGGCACCGATGCGCCCGCGCCCACCTGGGTCCGCGACATGGGCTGGTGCTGGGGAGCCTGCGGCCTCACCTGGATCTGGGGCATCGCCAACAGCGTGTGGATCGCCCTTTTCGCACTCCTCGCCATCGTCCCCATCGTCGGCTGGCTGTTCTTTCTTGGCCTCGCGATATGGCTGGGCATCAACGGCCACGCCCTCGCCTGGCAGCATCGTCGCTTTGCCTCGCCCGAGGAGTACCGCGTGACCATGCGTGCGTGGAACAACGGCGGCGCCATCTTCGCCATCGTCCTCCTCGTGGGCGGCTTCCTCGCGCCCATCCCCGCCGCCATCGTCTTCCCGGTCTTCGCCCGTGCCCGCGAGAAGGCCCGCCAGGTATCCTGCGAAAGCAATCTCAAGCAGATCGGCCTCGCCGCGCTCATGTACGCGCAGGATCACGACCAGCGCCTCCCCTTCACCCCAACCGCCCGCACCCTTCTCAACCCGTACATCAAGAACGACCTTATCTGGCAGTGCCCCTCCAACCAGGGCGGCGGCTACGCCATGAATCCCACCCTCTCCGGCGCCAATCTGGCCACGGTCGCACAGCCCAGCGAGACCGTCCTCTTCTACGAGGTCGACGCCTCGGGCCAGCCGATCTTCCCGCACAACGAGGGAGCGGATGTCTGCTTCGTCGACGGTCACGTGAAGTGGTTCAACCAGGAGAACGCGCGGTCTCTCTACTCACGGATGGGCGTCGCCACGCCCCAGGCTTTGCCCATGCCTGTGCCCCAATCCGTGCCCCAATCAGCGCCTCAGCCCAGCCCTTCCGCCCTTCCCCCGGGACTGATTCCCGCCTTCGGTCATGCCCGGGACAAAGCCCTCGCTTCCTCCTGCGAGTCGAACATGAAGCAGCTTGCCCTCGCGGAGTTGATGTACGTGCAGGACTACGACGAGCACTTCCCACGCTCCGGCGAGTTCCGCCCGCTCATCTTCCCCTACGTCAAGAACGACAAGGTCTTCCAGTGCCCGGCCGGCGGCGCCTACGCGATGAACGCCAAGCTCACCGGCCGCACGTCCAAGTCCGTCGCCTCGCCCTCGACGACGATCCTCCTCTACGAGGTCGACGCCTCGGGCAAGCCCGCCTATCGCCACTTCGGATCGATGGTCTTCGCCTTCGTGGACGGCCACACGAAGCTCAGCACGCCCGAGGAAGCGAGAGCCTTCACCTGGTAGGCCGCCCGTTGTGTTCCGCCGCCTTCTCCTCTACAATCCGCCCCGGGCGGCGAAGCATCCAGCCCGTCCTCGCGGAGGAATTCCTGACGGTGTCCCGTTTGCCCGTTCCCAGCCTCGTCGTGTGCCTCGCGGCGGCTGTTCTCATCGCCCTCCCCGGCTGCCACAGCGGCGCCCCATCGGCCGATCAGCAGATCCGCATCAAGGGCTCCGATACCCTCGTCGGCCTCGGCCAGCGCTGGGCGGAGGCCTTCATCGCCCTCCATCCCGAGGTCTTCATCTCCGTCACCGGCGGCGGCTCCGGCACCGGCATCGCCTCCTGCGAGGAGGGGTCCTGCGACGTGGCCCAGGCCTCCCGCGAGATCAAGGCCGACGAGCAGCAGAAGATCAAGGCGGCCATCGGCAACGACGCCCTCGAGTATGTCGTCGCCTGGGACGGCATCTCCGTCATCGTCAATCCCGCCAACCCGATCCACCAGATCACCCTCGCCCAGCTCTCCGACATGTACACCGGCAAGATCACCAACTGGCGCGACCTCGGCGGCCCCGACGCCGAGATAGTCCTCCTCGCCCGCGAGACCTCCTCGGGCACCTACGCCTTCTTCAAGAAGACCGTCCTTCAGCTCGGCGGCAAGCTCAAGGACGCTGACTACACCGATAGCGCCATCCTCTCGACCTCCAACGTCACCATCCACGATGAGGTCGCCGCCAATCCCAACGCCGTCGGCTACGTCGGCCTCGCCTTCGTCGACGATAAGGTTCGCACTCTCGCCGTCGCCCATGATGCGAAGGGCCCCTTCCTCCAGCCGCATACCGACAACATCCTCGACAAGACCTACCCCATCGCCCGCCCGCTGTACAACTACCTCGCCCACGCGCCGACCGGCGTCGTGAAGCAGTATATGGACTTCATCCTCGGCCCCGAGGGCCAGAAGCTTGTGACCGAGATGGGCTTCGTGCCCGTGCCCAAACCCGCCGCGCGATCAGGTGCAACTCATGGCCGTTGAGGGCGGCTCGCCCGCCTCCAAGCCCATGTGGGAGCAGTCCAGCTCACGGCGTCGCCTCGGACGCGTGTGGGACGCCTTCATGCGCGCCGTCGTCACGTCCGCCGGCTCGCTCGCCATCCTCATCGTCCTTGCCCTCTTCGTCTTCCTCTTCTACGAGGCTATCCCCATCCTTCATAAGGTGCCGCTCTTCGCCATGCTCTTCGGGGCCAAGTGGCATCCCACTTCGGAGCCGCCGAAGTTCGGCTTCCTGCCGATGATCGTCGGCAGCTTACTCCTCACGGCAGCCTCGTGCGCCATCGCGATTCCTCTCGGCCTCGCCGGCGCGATCTACATCGCTGAGATCGCCACCCCTCGCGCGCAGGCGATCCTCAAGCCCGCCGTCGAGCTTCTCGCGGCGGTGCCCTCGGTCGTCTTCGGGTTCATCGGTCTCGTACTACTCGCTCCCCTGGTCCGCCAGGTCTTCCATCTCTCGACGGGCCTGACCGGGTTCACGGCTTCGATCATGCTCGCCTACATGGCCCTCCCGACCATCCTCTCCCTCTCCGACGACGCCCTCCGCGCCGTCCCGCGCGGGATCCGCCTCGGCAGCATGGCCCTCGGGACTACCCGGTGGCAGACCATCCGCTTCGCCGTCCTTCCCGCCGCTCGGCCGGGGCTCCTTCCGGCGGTAATGCTCGGCATCGGCCGCGCCATCGGTGAGACGATGACCGTCCTGATGGTCGCGGGCATGGCCGGCATCATCCCCCATTCGCTCTTCCAGCCGATGCGCTCCATGACCGGCACGATCGCCGCCGAGATGGGCGAGGCCGCCCGCGGCTCCGATCACTTCCACGCCCTCTTCATGCTCGGCGCGCTCCTCTTCCTCATCACCTTCGTGATCAACTTCATCGCCGACTACGCGGTCCGCCGCACGGAGGCGCAGCGATGACGCCCGCTGAGCTTTGGATGCGCCGCCAGCGCCGCATCGAGGGCGCCTGGCTTCTCGTGCTGCGCCTTTGCATGGTCATCATCCTCGCCCCCGTCGTCCTCGTCGTGGGTTATTGCATCGCCCGCGGCGGCCGTGCCCTGACGTGGACCTTTCTCACCCAGCCGCCCCTCAACGGCATGCGTGAGGGCGGCATCCTCACCCCTCTTCTCGGCACCGTTTATCTCGCCTTCGGCACTATGATCATCGCCGTTCCGCTGGGCGTTCTCGCGGCGGTTTATCTTCATGAATTCGCTCGGCCCGGCCCGCTGCTGCGCCTCGTCCGCCTCGCCTTGACGAATCTCGCCGGGGTGCCGTCGGTGGTCTACGGCCTCTTCGGCCTCGCAGCCTTCGTCACGATCCTCCACTTCGACACCTCGCTCCTCTCCGGCTCGTGCACCCTCGCCCTCCTCGTCCTCCCCGTGGTCATCACGGCGACCGAGGAGGCCCTTCGCCAAGTCCCTGCCGACTTCCGCGGCGCCAGCCTCGCCCTCGGCGCCACACGCTGGCAGACCGTCCGCCGCATCGTCCTTCCGAACGCCCTCCCCGGCATTCTCACCGGCACCGTCCTCGCCCTCAGTCGCGCCGCCGGTGAGACCGCGCCCATCATGTTCACCGCCGCCGCCTACTATCTCCCGCGCGCGCCCAAGTCCATCTTCTCGCCGGTCATGGCCCTGCCCTATCACCTCTATGTCCTCGCGACGCAGGTGCCCAACGTCCCCTCCGAGATCGCCTGGGGCACGGCCCTCGTTCTCGTCGCTGTCGTGCTTATCCTCAACCTCGCGGCCATTCTTCTCCGCCAGCGTCTGCTTGAGAATCGCCGTTGGTAATCGCTCGATAACTTACGACCATGGCTTCCGATTCCGCCGACAACCAGACCACCGATCCCCCGGCCGAGCCTCGCTGGAAGATGCAGACCCTGGGCCTTTCGGTCGCCTACGGCCACCACCCGGTGCTCCGCGGCGTGGATATCGGCATCCGCGAGCATGAAATCACGTCGATCATCGGCCCCTCGGGGAGCGGCAAATCCTCACTTCTCTGGTCGCTCAATCGCATGAACGACCTCGTCCCCGAGATCACCGTCACCGGCCGCGTCCTCCTCGACGGGGAGGACATTTACTGCGAAGAATGCGACCCCGCCCTCCTCCGCAAACGCGTGGGCATGGTCTTTCAGGTGTGGAATCCCTTCTCGATGTCCATCTTCGAGAACGTCGCCTACGGCCCGCGCCGCCACGGTCTTTCCGATCGCGCCAAGCTTGAGGAGATCGTCGAGGACAGCCTCCGCCGCGCAGCCCTGTGGGATGAGGTGAAGGACGGCCTCCACCGCTCCGGCCAGAGCCTTTCCGGCGGCCAGCAGCAGCGCCTGGTCATCGCCCGCACCCTCGCGGTCCAGCCCGAGGTCATCCTCATGGACGAACCCGCGTCGGCCCTCGACCCCATCAGCGCCTACCACATCGAGGAATTGATGCTCCATCTCAAGCAGGCCTACACGATCGTTCTGGTCACGCGCAACATGTTCCAGGCGTCGCGCGTGGCCGACACCACCGCAGTTCTCATGGATGGGCAGTTGATCGAGTACGGCCCGACCCCGGACATCTTCGAACGACCGCGCGACCAGCGCACCGAAGACTACATCCGCGGCCGGGTCGGTTAGAGGAGATGGCAACCACCATGCTGCGCACAACGTTCACGGCCGAGTTGGAGAATCTCGACAAGCAACTCCTCCGCATGGGGAGCTTCGTCGAGAACATGCTGGGCTCCGCGATCAAGTCCCTCGTCGAGCAGAACGAAAATCTCGCCAACGAGGTCATCCTGCGCGACGACATTGTCGATGAGATGGATGTCTCCATCGAGCACCTTTGCATGCGCCTCCTCGCCCTCCAGCAGCCTCTCGCCAAGGACCTGCGCACCGTCGGCACGGCGCTCAAGATCATCACCGACCTCGAGCGCATCGGCGACTACGCGGTGGACATCGCCCGCCTCGCGAAGTCTCTCGCCCACGAGCCGTACTTCAAGCCCCTCGTCGACATCCCGCAGATGGGCGCCGTCGCCCAGAGCATCGTCCGCGATGCGTTGCGCAGCTTCATCGAGCGCGACCTCCAACTCGTGCGTGAGGTGTGCGAGCGCGACGCCGAGGTCGACCACCTCTGGCACGCGCTCCTCGCCGAGCTGATCGAGCACATGGAGAAGGAGCCGTGGATCACGCGGCAAGCGGTGGCACTCCTGCTCGCGGCGCGTTACCTCGAGCGCATCGCCGACCACGCGACGAACATCGCCGAGCGGGTGTCCTATACGGAGACGGGCGAACTGCTGCACATCGCGAAGGTCCACGCCCCGCGCCTTGAGGATCCCGACGCCGACGCCATGCCTGAGGATGACCAGCCGCCGACCGACCCTGAGGCACCCGAACCGCCGACCGAATAGCCAGGTCCCCTTGCCGCCGCGCGGGACGACGCTCCGACCTCTGGCATCGGGATGTCACCACACAACCGAGGGGCTAGGTGAGCGCAACCGTGAAACAAACGACGGAGGATCCCGGGACCGCCAAGAGCAGCCGGTTGAAGAGAGCCTTCTCCTGGCTATACCTGTGGTGCATCTGGCGTCCAGCGAAGGCGGCAAAGAGGGCCTTCGGCTGGCCATTCCTGTGGTTGCTTCGGCGGCTGATAGGGTGGCCCCGTTACCTCGCGCGACCTGAGAACGACTTCTCCGATGGTGTCTTCTTCGGTGCGACACAGGCTTTGGCTTTCACGAGCTGGGCGTATCTCCGGTACCGGTTTGAGGCCCCCGCGACGTCGCAGCAGGCGTCCGCCACACAATACGCCCTGGCAGCCACCGCTGAGTGCGCAGCGGCCCTTATGCTCGTTTCCTTCCTCGCGTCCCTGGCCGCATTACCTTGGGCTAAGGACCTTTGGGGAGACGCCTTCGCCGGGACCCTCTCTCGCCGCCGCGCCGTCAGTATGACCGTTGGAGCAGCGGCGGTCGCGGTCGTGGCGCCGCTTTACCTTCTTGGGTCGGACATCCCCCTGCGGTTTGGGTGGGTCGTCATCCTACCTCAGCTGGTCTGTGTCGCGTTCCACGCCGCGTGGCTCGCCCGCCTAGCCGACGTTGACACAGTGATAGACACGATCGACGACCTGCTTGACCCACGCCCGCCCGCTGGAACCCTGGCCCCTTCCTCCCTCTTCCAGGCCGTGCACCTCGCTCGCAGCGCTCTGGACAGGGCGTCCGAGCGCGGGGACAGTGCGTCCGCAGACCTCCTCTGCCAGCCCCTCTGGCGACACACGCAAGACTTCCTGCTGGCCTCCGACCGCGCTGCGGCTACTGAACCTACCGCGAGCCAGTTGTGGTATACCTTCCACCTGGTCGCTGCGCGCGTCGGTATCCGCACGGGCAATGGCGACCCGAGCCCTCTCGCCGACCTCGGCGAGACGGTCAGGCTGACGACAGGGGTCGACCTGATCGGAGCGTGGGCGAGCTACGCTAAGCGCGTTCTCTCTCGGTTGGCTGGAGAGCCGTCCACGTTCTCATACACCCTCCGGTCGTCCGTCCTGCAAGGCTTGGATGCGTGCCAATCGCCAACTGCATGGTTCTGGGTTTGGTTCTGGCTTCTGTTCGTCTTCCATGACGCCGAGGTGGCCCTGGACGACGCCCCACCCGACAAGAGAGGCGAGTTGTCCAACAAGCGTGAGGCCGTACAGGCGTGGACGTTGGAGCGAATCGAGGAGCGGAGGAGCTCGCTCGGCGATCACGTAGCCGATCTCTTCCGGGGCGCAGTCAACCGGCCCGCGTCAGGGAACGCCACGCTCAAGCCCGAGGAGCTCGCGGACCTCCTCGCAAGGGCAATCCACGACGCGAACCCTCCGACGGCGACTTCCTAGCTCGGTCACGCAACTCCCGTTGCCGGCCCCGTGTGGTGTCTCGGGCTCGCCACGTGCTACTTGGCTACCGTCTTCTGCAGGTGCTTCTGCAGCCACTCCATCTGCGGGCGGTCTTTCCCGTCCTTCGGCTCGAGGGTGAACATGTACTCGCCCCACCACGCTCCCGCCGCCCACCACGTCCAGCCGAGCCACACATCCCGGTCGCGCTCCATCGCCGACAGCATGTCCTCGATCGCCTGCTTCTGCATGTCCCCTACTCCGGTTCCGAATTCGCCCAGGAACGCCCGCTTCTTGTGATCGCGACACCACTGCACGAACGCCTTCAGTCGCTCGCTGCCGATCGTCGCGCTGACCACTTCCGGATGCGACCCCGACCCATCCGAGTCGAGATACTGGTGCACCTCATACGCATAGTTGTCCGCCGGGTCCTCGATCTTCAGCATCCACGTCCCGTTCGCCCCGCCGTACCAGTCGCCCAGCCAACCGCTCGCCCCCGTCCACGCATTCCCCGGCACGAGGATCAGGTTCTTCGCCCCCGCAGAACGTATCGCCGCGATGGCCGCGTTCGCCGCGTTGAGCCACTGCTCCGTTGGCATGTCGTGCGGCTCATTCACGAGGCCGAACCACACGTGCTCATCGTTCGCGAACTCCGCCGCCAGCTTCCCCCAGAGATCGGCGAAGGCATCGATCCCGACCTCCGGCCCGCCCACGACCTTGCCGTAGTACCGCGCATAGTTGTGCGGATCGAGAAGAACCGTCAGCCCCATATCGGTCCCAGTCTTCACGACCGCCTTCAACCGGGCGATCTCAGCCTCACGGAACGGTCCCTTCGCCTTCGGTTGAATCGTCTCCCACATGAACGGCAGGCGGAAGACGTTCATCCCCTTCGCGGCGAAGTATTCGAACTCCGCCTTGTTGGGGTAGATGAAGTTCGTCCCGAACACGGGCTCGGCGACCTTCACGGGGTCATAGAAGTCGCCGCCCGCGAGGTTGACCCCGGTGTATTGCAGCGGCTGACAACCTGCGATCGCAGCCGCCCCACATAGCACCGCACCGATCAGCACGATCCTCATGCGCCACCCTCCTTCCCTCTCCAGTTCATCTTCGCCACCACGATGGTCCCCCCTTTATCCTGGCCGCACCTGCGCCGTCCGCGGGGACGCTTGACATCCCCCGCCCTCTCGCCCCTAGATACTGGTCAGCCGTGGATATCGATGTCGACGAGGATCTTCTATGGACCTTGGCCCAGCGGCGGATAGCCGATGCACGGGAGTTGCTGACTCCGCCGTATCTTAAGCCTGGCCGCAAGGACGCGGGGCGACGCCACTTGCAGGCTGCCTACTACCTCGCCGGCTACGCGGTTGAGTGTGCTCTTAAGGCCCACATCATCCGGCTCTACAGGCGCCTACAGGGCACCCACGTCTCCAGATGGTCGCAGGTCAAGGGCTCGGTTCCTTTCAACGTGTCGGGTAAGCAGGGTCACAACCTGGGCAGGCTGCTGGCCTGCGCTGAACTTGAGGACTGCGTCCGCGCGAACCTCGCCATCAACCTGTGCTGGACAGAGTGCAAGAAGTGGAACCCCGAGGTGCGGTACACCGACCGGCCGATGGATATGCCTCACGAGACCGTCACGACCTACGTCGAGACCTTCGTTGACGGGTGCGAGGCAGTTCGTAGCTGGGTATACAACCAACGGCACAGGCTTCCGACGACTACGGAGGAGTGACGAATGGCACAGACTAGCGCGAGCACCCAGACGAGCGCCGTCCGCCGGCGCATTGTGACGGCCTTGGAGAAGGCCTTCGACCATGCCGCCGTGGACACGCGCCCCTTGGACGGGGGACGCATCCTCGTTCGCGTCATCGGCCGCCACTTCAATCGCAAGGATGAGGCCACCAAGCAGTCCGAGGTGTGGGACGTCCTGCGCGGCGTCCTCGGCGATGCAGACCTGCTCCGCATTGGCCTCGTGTTGGTCTTCGGCACGGACCAGCTGGCCTAGCCCCCAACCATGGCGCAAGATGCCGCTTCCACATCCGACTTGCCCATCCTTCGCTCCCGCCGGGCGACCGACGCGTATATCGCTCTCGGCGCAGCTGCCTTTCTACTCGCGGCGCATCTCCTCACGCCCGATCCTTCCGGCTTCGGCACCCACCGCCAGCTAATCCCCATCCCCTGCATCTTCCTCCTCGTCACCCATATCCCCTGCCCGGGCTGCGGCCTGACTACCTCGGTCACCTGGACCGCCCACGGCCGTCTCGACCTCGCCTTCCACAGCCATTACCTCGGCCCCTTCCTATACTTCGCCGGGTGGATTATCCTTATCTGGTCGATACTGGCGGCGGCTCTGGGATTCCCGTCGGCCACGCATCTGTTCCGGCGGCGCAGCTTCCTCGTCGCCTTGCTCATCTTGTACCTGGGCGCGTGGATTGTCCGTCTGTCGCTGCTGTTCTTGGCAAGGTCTTAGTTCCGGCGCAGAGCCGGTCCTATTGGGGAGGAGTATATTCATGGACGATGACCTCAGCCTGCCGCAGAACGCCGCCGAGCTTTTCTGGCCAGCCTTCTCCGATCCCGCCCTCGATTTTCGCCCGGTCGTCTTCTGGATCTGGCAGGGCGACCTCGACCCCGAGCGCCTGCGCCACCAGATCGACGACTTCGCCAACCACGGCTTCGGCGGCTTCAGCGTCCTCCCCATGGACGAACACTTCCGCCTGCACGACTTCCTCCGCGGCATGAGCGTCCCGTATCTCTCCGACGAGTTCCTCGACCTCATGCGCGGCGCGGTCACCCACGCCGCCTCCGTCGGCCTCCGCGTCTGGCTCTACGATGAGGGCGGTTGGCCCAGCGGATCGGCTCAGGGACGCGTCGTCGCCGATCACCCCGAGTTCCGCTCGCGCGTGCTGACCTGCCGCGCCGCGAGGCCTGGCGATCTTGGCGTCGCCGCCGATCCATCCTCCAACCTCGTCGCCGTCGTAGGGGTCACACCTGACGGCGTCCTGCTCCCCATCGCGCGCGGTCAATCCGCACCCACCGGCGCCCGTCATCTCCTCGCCTTCGAGGACACCGTCGCTGACCTCGTCTATCCCGACCTGCTCAACCCCGCCGCCGTCGCACGCTTTGTCGAGTTGACTCACGATCGCTACGCCGAGGCCCTGGGCGACTTTTTCGGCAGCGTCATCCCCGGCATCTTCACCGATGAGTGCCGCGTGGCAGGAACCTTCGGCGCCGACCAGGCCCCGTGGAGCCCTGCCCTCGCCGCCTGCCTCAACTCTCACCAGCCCGATTGGCAGTCCTGGCTCCCGGCCCTCTTCGGCTCAGAGTCGCTTGGCTTCGATCCTTTCCAACTCCTCGGCGAGGCCGCCGTTGTCGATGCCCGCTGCTCGTGGGGCGATTGCGTATCTCACCAGTACGGCGCGGCGTATTTCCAGCAGATCAACCGCTGGTGCGAGGCCCACAATCTCATCCACACGGGCCACGTCGGCGGCGAGGACGCGCTTCCCGAGCACGCCGCCAACTTCTTCCAGTTCTTCCGCACGGCCGGCGCGCTTCACGCCCCCGGCGTCGACGTCATCTGGCGTCAGGTCTTCCCCGGCAGGAGGAACTTCAGCTTCCCCGCCCTCGCTTCCTCGGCCCTCCACCTTCGCCCTCACGGCACCGAGCCGCCGCCCGATCCCGCTCGCCAGAATATCGCCCCCTCCGAGAGCTACGCGGTCTATGGTTACGGCGCCGACTTCAGCCAGTTTGCCTACGTCGCCAACTTCCAGTTCGTCCGCGGCATCAACCGCGTCTGGCCCATCGGCTACCATTACGACGTATCCGACGGCCTCTGCTATGGGACGATGTCGCACCTCGGCCCGGGCAATCCCCTCTATCGCCACTGGCCCGCCTTCAACACCTATCTTGCGCGCGTCTCAGCCGCCGTCGCCTCCACCGGCCACCCAGCCGACCTCGCGGTTTACTATCCCGTCGAAGCCGCCTGGGCCTATCGTGGACGCCCCGAAGCCGGCCGCGCCTGGCAGACTCTGCGCGTCCTCTCCGAGACGCTCGAGGCCGAGCAGATGTGCTTCGACTTCCTCGACGCGGACGCGATCACCGGCGCGACGATCGATGGGGGCCTGATCGAAACCCCGGGCCAGGACTACTCGACGGTCATCGTTCCAGACTGCTGCTGCCTTCCCGCCGAGGTCATGGAGAAGCTGCTCGCGCTGCACAAGTCCGGCGGACGCGTGGTCTTCCTCGGCGACGATCTGCCGCAGTTCCCCACTCACCAGTCCGAGCGCGATCGCTTCGTCGCGGCCCGAGATATCCTCGCCGATGTCAGGCTCATGCTCGACGACCGCGCCGATCGCCACAACTGGACGACCACCCTCGGCCCCGGACTCGCGGGCATGCCCGGATCCGTCTGGGACGGAGCGACGGCGGCCTACCGAGGGCCCACGCCGCGTGGCGCCTTCTCGCCCTACGCGCTCGCGCCAGATGCCGTACTCCTCGCGCCCGACGATGAGGTGGGCCGCCTCGGCATGCTCCTGGCGGCGATGGTCGGCCGCTGCTCTATCGCGCCCGAGGAGGACGCGGCCGACCTGCGCATCTCCTCGCGCTGGCTCACCGAGGACACGTGGCTCCACCTCGTCTTCAACGAGGGCACCGAGGAGCTTCAGGTCCGCCTCAACCTCATCTCTGAGCAGCCCTCGGTTCTCGAACAGTGGGATCCGCTGACCGGCCACCGGCGCCTCCTGGCCGTCCACACCGAGGTCAGCGAGCCGACGCGCTTCCCGCTCACGCTCCAGCCTGGCAACCTCACGATCATCGCCACCTACCCCATGCCCGAGTCCGGCGCACCCCAACTCCCGCCCGCCGGCCGCGAGTTCACGCTCTTCGTTTGCGAGCCGCCCCACCAGGTCGCCGTTGCTGAACAGTCGTTCATCGAGCACGGCACGATGTTCTCAGAGACGGACGCCGGCCTCGTTAACCCGCCTCGGCTGGGCTGCTTCGCCGACCTCGACCTGCCCGACTTCGCCGGCACGATTCGATATAGCTTCGTTCTCACCGTCGCCGAGGAGTACCTCGACCGCGATCTGTGGCTCGACCTCGGCCATCTCGACGTCGCCGCCTCGGTCTGGCTGAATGGTTGCCACGTGGGCGATGCTCTCTGGCCGCCCTACCGCCTTCCCGTCACAGGCTGCATTGTTGCTGGCCACAACGACCTTGTCGTCGAGGTCACCAATACCCTCGCCGCCCAGGTCCTCCGCCCGGACAATATCGACGAGGCCGCCGCCCGAGGGTGGCAGAACCCCTACTATCGCATGACCCTCGACTGGCATCGCGAGGCGCCCGAGGGTGGCATCAGCGGGCCGATCAAGCTCGTCGCCATCCTCTGACGCGGGCGCTCGACGGCAGAAGGACTCGCCTCCTCCGCGCGGAAGTTGTATGTTCCGCCTGAACGTCTCTTGTCGTTGGGGGACGTCCGTTTTTCTCAGGAGGTTTCTACGATGCCCGTCATGTTGTCCACGCCTGTCATCAAATTCGGGGGGCGCACCCTTCAGGGCCAGAACCGTTTCGGTGACGACGTCACCGATCTCATGGCCCGCTGCCGCGCGGCCGAAACCCCGATGCAGATCTACGAGATGCTCGCCGAGGCCCGCAATGCCGCCCGCGCCCAGCGTCTCAAGGAAGTCGCCGAGAAGTACATCCGCCCGCTCCACAAGGAGAACCAGGTCCCGGTCGTCGTCGTCTCCGCCTTCGACGTCGCGACCGACAAGCTCGAGATGCTCGCAGCCAACGTCGCCTGGGTCGCAGATCCCTCCATCCCCAGCGCGGAGGTCGCCGCTGCCAAACGCGTCGCAGCCCAGCGCGCCCCCGGCGAGTT
>PMZA01000468.1 GCA_003170595.1 Armatimonadota bacterium | reverse complement strand
GGTGTCGTGGGAACGTGCGGAGTATCGGACTTACGCGGAATCATGCCTGTGATGCAGGCATTCACAATGAGTACTTCGCGGCGCAGCACATCCGTTTCAAGCATTTCGCCACCTCCCCCGAAGGGCTCGATGCTGGCAAAGCTAACGCTGGTCGCACCCGGCCTTACGCCGTAAATGTAACTATAGTACGAACTCAAGTCCCGCTCAAGCCCTAACGCGAAAAACGCCTAATAGTCTGCGCGGCGGTGACGGAACTATCGCCAGCTAAGGGGATTGGGCGACGGCCTTGCCGTTGACGTAGAGGACCTGGTGGCGGCTCTCGGAGTCGGCAGTCGCGGCGATGTGGGTCCACTGATCGAGCGGCAGGTTGGCGTAGAAGATGAGGTGCGGGTCGCGCGTGATGAGCCGCACCGAGTTGCCCGGGCAGGTATCGAGCAGGTAGGCGGTCGCCTCGCCGACGGGCGACTTATCGATCACGCGCGAGCCCGAAGGCGGGAGGACGTGGGGGCGAATCCACGCCGCCATGGTCACGNNACCCTCGGGCGCGTCGACGATCGATACTTTTCCGACCATGCGGGCGACGAGATCGGTGAGGCCGAGGTTGGGGATAGTGTCGCCAGCGGGGGCGGTGAGGTCGAGAGCGATCAGGAGGCCGCTCCTGATCGGCACGCCGCCCGCGCGGTCGGCCGCGAGTTGGGCGATCTCGGTGGGCGAGAGGGCGCGGTTGAAGACCGCCGGGGCCGCGATCTCTCCGCGGAAGAGGTCGCCGCCGAGGCTGTCGGCGCCGATGCGCACAGGCAGCTTGTTCGGCCGAAGGAAGGGCAGAGGCTTGATCACGATCGGCTCGTAGGCATCGGCAGGCTTCGGCGGAAGGGCGGCCGGGCGGGTGAAGGTCGCCTCGATCGTCTGCCCGCGCGTGAGGGCGATCTGGAAGTCCTGCCCGATCTTGCGCACGCCGCTGCGATTCCATTTCGGCGCGCGACCACCGAAGTTGTCGCGGATTCGCACGACGCCGTCATGCCCCGCGACCACGTGCAGCCACACCGTCGCATTGTTCTCGCGCCGGGCCGACACCCGCGCCCCGCCCTCAGCGCGGAGGTCGTCGAAGGATGCGTCATGCCATCGCCACGGCGTCGCCGGGAAGATGCGAAGGACTTCGGTCCCGCCATGCCCGGGCGTGGGGCTCCAGCTTTGCAGCAGCATCTCCTGCACGGCCTGCGCCCCGAGGAAGTTGCCCTCCAGCGTGAAGGGCCGATAGCCGAAGCCCGAGAAGCCCATCCCGCTCTGGTCGCCGTTGCAGTGGAAACCGTTGCGGAGGATGAAGGCCTTCACGTAGATGTCGAGGTTGCGCAGCGCCTCCTCGGGCTCGCCCACCCGCGCCCGCAGACACGACATCCACCCGAAGCTATAGCCGCACCAGGCCATGGTGCCGAGCTTGTCCCACTGCTTGAGCGACGCGTCGATGATGCGCCGGTCGGCCGCCCCGCCGTCGGTCGTCACGAGGTTGAAGGGGTACATCGACATGATGTTGGACAGGTGCCGGTGGCTATAGGGCAGGTCGGATTTCGCGTCGATCTTGAGCGTGCCGTCGGGGTCGGTCGAGAGAGGCCCGAGAGCATCGGCATCGGCGGTCCACTGCTTCGCCTCGGCAGGCTGACCGCAGGCGTCGGCCATCTCCGCGCAGCCGAGGAAGAACATGCGCAGGCACGCGATATCGAAGTTGCTGTTCGGCACAAGCCACGAGGCCGCGCTCGCGTCGTTGATCTCCGGCGAGGTCGAGAGCGGGAGCTTGAGGATGCCATGCTCGTCAGGCTTGAGCAGCGAGCGGAGGCACTGGCCCATCTCGCGGCACCACGGATAGGCGCGCGTGCGGAGGAATTTGTCGTCGTCCGTGTAGCGCCAATGGAGATAGAAGAGGTGACCCGTCCACGCGCCCATCGTGGGCGAGAGGCTGTACTGGCACCATCCGCCGAGAGGTCTGCCGGCGAGGCTCATGACCCCGGGCAGGGCCGCCCCGGGCGCGTCGTAGAAGTCCTTGGCGAAGCGGCGGAAGGTGGGCAGGAGGTTCCACAGGAAGTCGAGGTAGCAGGCGCCCTCATCGAATCGCCCGGCCGTCTGGTAGGCGATGTAGGTCATCTGCGTGTTGAGGTCGTTGTGGTAATCGCCCTTCCACGGAGGCAGGCCGTCCTCATCGGCGGTCCACACGCCCTGCAGCGGCATGGGCGGCGCACCACGTCGTGAGGCCGCGCCGTAGAAGTATTGGACGAGGTAATAGTGGCGGAGGATGTCGGCGTCGGGGATGCTCACGGACGACTTTTCCCAGAACGATTTCCAATAGGCGCGATGGGGGACGAGCATCTTCTCGTACCCGCGCGCGAGGGCGGAGGACGTGCGGGCGCGGGCAATCCTCACCGGGTCGGGCCCATCCTGCGTCGAGGCGACCGTGACCGCGAGGAGGGTCTCATCGGCGTCGCGCCGCGTCTCGACTGAGACGCAATAGCTCAGCCCGTCGGCGGCCTCCTGGAGGAACCACTGCGCGCGGCCATCGCTGCCGATCTTCGCCGCGGGATAGCCGAGGACCGACACCGCGCCCGGCGGACGAAGCTTGAGAGCCTGCGGCTCGGGGCCGGGTATGCGCATCAGGGCGACGGGCTCGGCGGCGCTGAAGAACGTCTCGATCGGGCGGCCCTCGGCGAAGAACGCTCGCCCCTGAGCCGTTGCGAGGTCAAGCTCGAAGGACTTGACCTGCCGCGCCGGGTCGAGGGTGATCTCCAGGCGTCCGGCAGGGAGCTTCGTCGGATGCGAGTCGCCGTACGCCCCGTCGAAGATGCGGTTCGAATCGTCGTTCCTGCCCTCGGCGACGAGGCGCCGGAGAGTCGCGTAGTTGAACTGGTCCCACGGGACGTTGCGGGCCGGTCGCTCATCCCAAAGATCGCCACGGTCGAGGGAGAGGCGGATGGTGTTGCCCTGCCCCCACAGCAGCCCGCCGAGCAGGCCGTTGCCGAGGGGGATCGCCTCATCCCAGCGATCGATGGGCGCAGCAAGCTTGAGGTTAAGCTCCGGGCCGGGAAGCCGAGGCGCTGCCGCGACCCCAAACATGAGCACCATCATCATTGCCGACATCGTCGCGATCACTTCCTTCCCTTGACCAAATGCGGCTTCGCGGGGGCCTTCGCCGCGTGCGTCCGCAGCCACTGATCCCACGCGCGGAATAGCTCGGGCAGCGTCACGAAGCGGAAGCCGGCCGCGCTCAACTCGCGCAGGATCATCGGCACCGCAGCGGCCGTCGCCTTGTGGCCTGCGCCGTCGTGCATGAGGACGATGTCGCCGGGGTTGGGCGTGTGGATGACGTTGTTGGCGATGAACCGCGAGTCGATCGGGCGCGTGTCGGCAGAGCTTACCGTCCAGGTGATGACCGGATAGCCGAGGCTCTGCGCCGTGTGGGCGAGGTTGCCCTTGATGATGCCGTAGGGTGGGCGGAAGCAGGTCGGGTTGCGGCCGATAGCCTTCTTGATCGCCGCTGCGGTGTCGTCCAGTTCGCGCCGGGCGCCGGCGGCGCTGACACTTATGGGGTGGGTGAAGCTGTGGTTGCCGACGCAGTTGCCGCCCGCCACGATCTTGCGGAGAAGCTCGGGATGGCGCTTGGCGATGCCGCCGATGACGAAGAAGGTCGCGTGGGCGTGATAGGCCGCGAGGGCCTTGAGGACCTGCGGTGTGTTGACCGGGTCGGGGCCGTCATCGAAGGTGAGGGCGAGGAGCTTCGTCGGGAAGAAGCGCAGGCGACTGTTGACTACATGGCCGGCGTAGCGCCTGGGGACGGACCAATCCGACGAGGTCGTCGTCGGCGACAAGCCCAGCGCGGCGCAGGCGCAGGCTGCCAGCACGAAGCATGAAAGGGCGGCACGTTTGGATGGCGACATGGCGCCTGCGCGGTTCGCTCGCCTGCCCGCCCATCCTCCCTCAGCCGCGCCCCGCCGTCAGGTCAGGAACTTGAGGAAGGTTAGCTCGATCTGCCAGCCCAGGAATCCGCCCAGTGTTACGATGCATCCCATCGCGGCCACGACAACGCCGACGATGTAGAGCGCCGTGCCCTGAGTGAGCGCGGCCACGGCGAAGAGCGTCACCGCAAGCGTTAGCAGCGCCTCGGAGAAGTGGAACTGGTGGTCGGTGAGGTGCAGAGACTCGTACTCCTTCTCCTCGCCCTCAGCCTTCTTCTGGAGCGAGTCCTTCCCGGCGTTCTCGCGGTCGGCCTCGCCCTGCCATTTCTTCACCGCGGCGCCGATGCGCGCGCGTTGGGCGTCGGAGAGCGGGGCGGGCATGGTGGCCGACGCAAGCTGCCACTGCTGGGCCTGCAGCTCGAACATGTGGGCCTTGATGCTGCGCGCCTGATAGTAGTTCCAGTCGTCAAGCTCGGCGGTCTGAGCGGCGAACATGCGCCGCATGATGTTGTCGTCCTTAACCTTGCCCAGGACCATCACCAGCGCGACGAAGGAAACCGTGATCGCGATGGTGCGGTTAATGCCCGTGTGGTGCCGGGCCTCCATGGTCTCAGTCGCTCTCTCGTGGATCTCGTCAGCTTCCATGCTCCCCACCTCTCTGCGGTGCCACGCGCCGGAGGGCATGGTACGACCGAAGGGCTCGCGCCGACAATCCGCTATAATGACGGACGTGCCGCCGGGCGGCAGAGTGAAAACGCGGTACTGGAGGGAGACGGCATGGAACGTGAGGAGATCATCAAGGCGGCGCAGGACATCTGCAAGGTGGGAGCGCCCTTCGTGTTGGCGACGGTGGGCGAGGACGACGGGCCGCGCATGCGGTGGATGGGTGGGCTCTACCTCGAGGAGCCGCTGATCATCTACATGGCCGGCGGAGCCAGGGCGCGGAAGATGGCTCAGATCCACCGGGATCCCTTGGGCCAGCTCATGTTCCAGGCGCCCGACTTCTCCAAGGTCATCACGCTCTACGGCAACTGCCAGGTCCTCGACGACCTGTCTATCAGGCAGAAGCTGTGGGAGGCCATCCCGCAGCTCTCCAAGCACATGTCAGGCCCCGACGATCCCGAGTTCGGCGTCGTGCGCTTCGACACGCAGAAGATCGAGATCCTGGCGCTGCAAGAGGGCGGCAGGGAGCCCATCATCCTCGAGCTGTAGGCGGACTACCCTGGGCTTGGCTTTCCTGTAGGGCGGGGATTCATCCCCGCCGAGTTGTTGCCGTTGTCGGCGGCGGCCATAAATGGCCGCCCTACAGGGAGCAGACTGCCACTTGCGTGGTTGAAGTGATCCGTGTCTCTTGGAGGAATCGTCATGCGTACCCTTGCGCTAGGTTGTGCTATCGCAGTGACCGTCGCCTTGTTCCTCGTCGGCTCCGGGCGTCTGGATGCCTCGCCCAAGGCCCACCGCTACGGCTCGGTCATCAAGGTCAAGCCCGACAGCCTCGCCGAGTACAAGAAGCTCCACGCGGCGGTCTGGCCGGCTGTGCTCAGGCAGATCCGCAGGTCCCACATCCACAACTACTCGATCTACTACAAGGACGGCTACCTCTTCAGCTACTTCGAGTATACGGGCAGCAACTTCAAGGCCGACATGGCTAAGATGGCCGCCGACAAGACCACGCAGAAGTGGTGGAAGCTCACCGAGCCCATGCAGGAGCCCCTCGACACGCGCAAGCCGGGCGAGTGGTGGGCCAGCATGGAAGAGGTCTTCCACACCGACTAGCCCCGACGGAGGCACAACCCGCGCATGACGTCACGCGAACGCTTCGTCGCCACCGCGAGCTTCCAGCCCGTTGACCGCGCCTTCCTGCTCGCGCCCTGGATGTGGGGTGAGACGCTGGCGCGTTGGCGGGAGGAAGGCCTGCCCGCTGACGCTGACCTCGCGGCGCATTTCGGCACCGATGTCGAGCACTGCGCGCCGGTCTTCATGCAGGGGCCGTATGGTCCGCACCTCCTGCCGCCCCTGGAGCGCACGGTCCTCGAAGAGACGGATGAGTACCGCATCGTCCGCGACGAGGAGGGCAACACCGTCCGCCTCTTCATCGACGATCCGCTGCGATCGATGCCGGAGTGGATCGAGTACCCGGTGAAGGATCGCGCCGACTGGGAGCGGATCGCGAAGCCCCGCCTCAACGCGTCGGCGCCCGGCCGCTGCCCGCAGGGCGAAGACCTCGACCGCTACGCCGAGAGCGTCCGCGTGCGCGACTATCCGCTGGGGCTGTGGACCGGCTCGTTCTACGGATGGCCGCGTAGCCTGATGGGCGTCGAGAGGATATCGACGATGTTCTTCGACGACCCGGGGCTTGTCCACGAGATGTGCGAGCACATCGGCGACTTCGTGATCGAGGCGCTCACGCCGATCTTGGAGCGCGTGAAGTTCGACTTCGCCTTCATCTGGGAGGACATGGCGGGCAAGGCCGGGCCGCTATGCTCGCCGAAGATGTATCGCGAGTTCTCGCTGCCGCCGCTGAAGCGCGTGGTCGAGACGCTGCGCGGGCATGGGGTCGAGATCATCATCGTCGACAGCGACGGCAACAACGATGTGCTGATCCCGCTATGGCTGGAGGCCGGGGTGAACGGGCTGCGGCCCTTCGAGATCGCGGCGAACTGCGACCCGGTGGCGACGCGGAAGCTGTACGGGCGCGATCTGATAATCCAGGGCGGCCTCGACAAGCGTCCTCTCGCACGGGGGCGCGAGGCCATCGACCGCGAGGTGCTGTCGAAGGTCCCGTGGCTGTGCCTGCAGGGCGGCTACTTCCCGCAGGTGGACCACCTGACGCCGCCGGATGTGTCGCTCGACAACTACACGTACTACTCGGCGCTGCTCCGACGCGTGGTGGAAGATCCCGAGCGCGCCCTCGACGAAGCCCGCCGGCGCGGGTTCTGGAGCGACTAAGGCGCGGCGGGGATGAATCCCCGCCCTACAGAAATGCGGCGTCTCCCCTAGCCGTCATCCTGAGCGCACCGCCAAACGCCCGTGGCACGAACCCCCGAGCGAAGGATCTGCGGTGGCGGCGGAGGTTGTTTGCGTTGCGGTGGCCTCCTTGCCCTAAGCTTTCGCCTTCACGAACACAATCCGCTCGACCGAGATCGCGTTCTTCTCGCCGGCCTTGCCGTGGGGGAAGGCCGGTCCCTCGAACTTCATCTTCGCCCAGATGTCGAACTGCTGATCCGCGTGCTTCGGGTCGCTGATGCTGTCAACGTCGATCTGGATGATCCAGCTCCAGAAGAAGTAGAGGTAGACCGACGGCCCGACCTTGCTGGTCCCGAGCTTGTACCAGTTATACCCCGGCCCCGGCACGTCCTCCGCCTTGATCGTCCCGTTGGCGGGTTCGCTCTTGCCGATCTGATCGTACAGCCCCCAGACGATGGGTAGCCCATACTTCTTCAGGCTCGGGTCCTGGTCATCGTCGCGGAGTTCCAGGCGATCGGTGATGCCGCACTCGGTGGCGGCGTCAGGGACGACCTTGGCCTCGTCCATCCAGTTCCGCGTCGTCTCGGCGGTGAAGTCGAAAACCGTGCCGGCGGGCAGGCTGCGAAACTTCTCGGGCAAGGGCACGTAGGCCTTCCGCGCCGTCAGCGCTGTGATCTCCGCCTCGGCCGACGCCTTCTCACCATCACGCTCGCCACCCGCTGGCAGGCGGAAGTCGGCCTGCGCGAGCCACGTCGCCTTCGCTCGCGCGGCGATGGCGTCGCGGTCGAGGGGCATCTTGTCCGGCTTGTTGCCCGCGCCGACCCAGCGGCCCATCATCCGCGGATAGAGCACCACGACCGCGCGGTCGACCGGCAGTCGCGCATGCCTCACCCTCCGCAGCAGCACCTCGTCGCCCTTGCACGCCGCCTCGGCCCGGTCGAAGATCGCCTCCGCCGCGCGCAGGAAGTCGAGGTCGAGGTACTGCGCGGCCAGGGGTGATCCGCCCATGCCGAGGAACGACGGCCTCGCAGCCGACGCCGCCTCCAGCTTCGTCAGATACTCGCGCAGGATCGGCCCCGCCGGCCCGTAGAAGCCGTCGGTGAAGGTCTTCACGAGCGCCTGATAGTTCTGGTACGGATCCTCCTCAAGCTTCATCATCATCCACACTTTGAAGTCCCGCCAATCGGCGGTGACCGGGTACTCAAGCTCGGTGAAGATACCCTCGACGTGGTGCTCCACGAGGAACTTGAAGTCGGTCGGGTACGCGTGCACCGTCGGCATCGGAAAGCCCGTGTAGGCGACGTAGCTGACCGCGTATTTCCAGATTCGCAGGTTCTTCGCGATGGCCCCCCACTTGATCACCTGCTCGCGGAAGGGCCGGTTCTGGTCGTCGGTGATGGGCACGGTGAAGTTACTGCCCGTGTCGCAGAGGCGGATGATCACGTTGTCGCGCGGGCGGATCGTCTTCGGCGCTTGCTGGCTGTACGAGTAGGCGAGGGTGTCGATGTAGATGTCCGGATAGTCGGTCCTGATGGCGTCGGCGATGTAGTTCACGAAGTCGAGGATCGGCCCGGCCTCGGAGCCCTCAGCCTTCGCGATGGCCTGACACTTGTCGCACTGGCACGCCCCGCCCGAGTCGTTCTGCGAGATGTTGAAGACGATCGGCGCGGGCGAACCGGCCTCGGCGGCGCGCTTGCGAGCGTCCTCGATGTAGGCCTTCAGCTTCGCGACGAAGAAGTCGCGAAGCCCCTGGTTGGTGAGGCAAAGCTGGGCCCCCTCACCGGTGCGCTTGCCCCCGACGAGCGAGTACCACTCGGGGTGATCCTTGAAGTACTTCTCGGGCGGCGCGTACATGTAGAAGGTGTGCACGTGGTAGGGCGGGCCGTAGTCCATGCTGCCGCCGTAGTCGCCGAGGAGAGGGGCGTCGCCCTGGCGGTTGAGTCGGTTGCGCGCAGCGAAGCGTCCGCCGTCGTTGCCCCACAGCATGTAGATGTCGCGGTACCGGACGACGGGCTTGCCCCTGCGATTGAGGTCCCCGACGGTGAGGCTCGGCTTGCTCGGCACGCTTTCCTCGAAGGGGTTCCACCAGTGCACGCCCACGCTGTCCTCGAGGAAATGGTAGACCGCGTAGAGCGTGCCGCGCGAGCGTCCCCCGACGAGGACGAGGTTGTCGCCTGAGGTGCGGATGATCCATTCCTCCGGGCCGAGAGCGGAAGCCTTGAGGCCCTGCTTCGCCGCGAAGGCCGTCGGACCCACGTAGATGGCCGAGGATGGACGGGCGGCAGCCGCCTCCTGAGTCACAGGAAACGTTCCGCCGGTCACCTTCGCCAGATACTCGGACAACTCGCGGGCCGCCGTCTGCTCAGCGTTGGTCGCGCCAGCAGCGAGGACGATGGTCGTCCCGGCCTTGCCGTCCCTGGCGATGGTCATGGCGTTCGCGCATGTTGCGGCAAGCAGTCCAACGAGTCCCACGGCGATCATCGTTTTACGCACAGTCGCATCACCCTCGGCGGAGCTAGTGCCTTCAGGTTCGCGCCCGACGCCATCGGCACCTTCCCGCCTCCCGCCCGCGCGGAGGATACGCCGCCCCTTTCGCGGAAACTGCGTCCACGGCGCGGGGCAGTCATCGCGCCCTTCCGCACGGAGGGATCATCGACCAGCCATGTCTGACTTCAACGGTTTGGGAATGCATTTGGGCAACCTCTCGCGCGTCTCCAAGGCACGCACCCGCTCCATCAGCGCCGAGAACTACACCGGCGAGAAGGGCAAGGCCGGCATGGCCACCGAGGGCACCGGCGCCTCCTGCGCTCGCGACCTCGGCCAGGGCTGGAAGGTCTCGCCCAGCGTCGTCGTCCAGCCCGGCGAGACCTACGTCTACGCCGACATCGACGGCCCCGGCGCCATCCAGTCGATGTGGCTCAGTGGCGACATCGCCCGCAAGGGCCCGGCCGCCCGCTTCTACATCCTCCGCATCTACTGGGACGGCGAGGACCAGCCCTCCGTCGAGTCTCCGGTCTGCGATTTCTTCGCCTGCCCCTGGGGCCAGTACACGCAGATCAACTCGCTGCCAGTTTCGGTCAATCCCAACGGCGGCTACAACTGCTTCTGGGAGATGCCCTTCCGCGAGCATTGCCGCATCACGTTGGAGAACCGTCACCGCGAGCCGATGGTGACCTACTACCAGATCAACTACACGCTCACCGACATCCCCGACGACGCGGCCTACTTCCATGCCCAGTTCCGCCGCACCAACCCCGTGCCCTACGCGCAGCCGTACACGATCGTCGACGGCATCAAGGGCGTCGGCCAGTACGTCGGCACCTCGATGGGCTGGGGCGTCAACAACAATGGCTGGTGGGGCGAGGGCGAGATCAAGTTCTACATGGATGGCGACGGCGAGTTCCCGACCATCTGCGGCACCGGCACCGAGGACTATTTCGGCGGCGCCTACGACTGGGACGTCGACGGCCACTACGTCACCTACACGACGCCCTTCCTCGGCATGCACCAGGTCCTCAAGCCCGACGGCTGCTACCGCTCGCAGCACCGCCACGCCATGTACCGCTGGCACGTCATGGACCCGGTCCGCTTCGAGCAGGACCTGAGCGTGACGATCCAGGCGCTCGGCTGGCGCGATGGCGGGCGGTATCTGCCCATGCAAGACGACATGAACTCGGTGGCCTACTGGTATCAGATGGCGCCGCACGCGCCCTTCCCGCAGCTTCCCGACGTCGACTACCTGGAGATCATCTGAGGTGAACCTCCTCGCCCTCCTCGGCAGTCCTCGCGCCGGCGGCAACACCGACACGCTGGCTGCCGAGGTGCTGAAGGGCGCAGAGGAGGCCGGGGCCACGGTCGAGACCGTCGCCCTGCGTCGCCTCGACCTGAAGCCGTGCACAGGCTGCGAGCAATGCTGGCACAACGACCGGCCGTGCGTCCTGCGCGACGGTATGGAGAGCGTCTACGAGGCGATCGCGGCCGCGGATGCGCTGCTGTTCGTGACGCCGGTCTACTGGTATGGGCCGACGACGCTGCTGAAGACGATGCTCGACCGGTTCGTCGTCTTCAACCGACCGCAGGGCCGTCCGCTCATCGACGGCAAGCCGGCGGCGGTCGTGGTTGCCTATGAGGAAGAGGGGCCTGAGGCTGCCGAGCCGCTGCTGCGCATGTTCGAGCTGAGCTTCGCGTATCTGGGGATGCCCTTCGTCGAGCGCCTGGTCGTGGATGGCGTCGGCCCTAAGGGCGCGGTCCTGGAGCGCCCGGAAGCCTTGGCCTCAGCCCGTGAAATGGGAAAGCGGCTTGGCTTGCTGTAGGGCGCGGCTTTACGCCGCGCCGCGTCTTGCCTTTGCGGAGGACTATCGATGCGTGCTCTGGCCACTGCCGTCCTGATGGTATGCGCGACTGCCGCCTTCGCCCAGCCATCCGTCTTCTGGGCATCCGATCCTGTCCGTCCCAACGAAGCCGTCATGGTCGTGGGCGACAGCCTTGCCGACTCACAGGTCGCGGTCGCACGCCTCACTGACGGCGACGCCGGCCTTCCTCCGTCAAAGGCTGCGCCCGACATGGCCGGCACCGGCGCATCGATCCTTCAATCGTCCGCCGGCTCCCTCAAGTTCGTCGTCCCGCCCGTCCTCAAGCCCGGCCTCTACAGCTTCACCATCGCGACGCCCCTCGGCCGCGCGACCGTCCTTCTCAACCGCCCACTCGTCTGGTGGGCGCAGGGCGACCTCGGCACGACGGCCTCCCCCGGCGGCTGGGTCCGTGCTTTTGGCAAGAACCTCGACAATGCCTCGCGCCTGCCAGTCACGCTCGTCCTCTCCGGCCCGAAGACCGCTCGCCTCAAGGCCACCGGCGACGCCTTCGCGTTGAGGGCCGCCCTCCCGGCCGACCTTCCTTCCGGCGACTACAAGCTCTTCGCCCACAACGGCTACGGCGGCCCGGCCGGATGGAGCGACCCGATCGCCTTCACCGTCCGTCGCCCTGATCCCTGGCCAACAAAGCAGTTCAACGTGATGGATTTCGGCGCCACCGGTCGCGGGCAGGTTGACGACACTCCCGCGATCCAGTCCGCCCTCACCGCCACGGACAAGGCCGGCGGCGGCGTCCTCTTCTTCCCGCGCGGCCAGTACGAGGTCACGCAGACGCTCACCATCCCGAAGCGCTGCATCCTCCGCGGCGAGGCGCGCGATCACGTCAGCATCTTCTGGCCCGACGTCCAGGATCCGCTCCCCGCACAGATTCAGGGCACCGACTCCTTCGGCCTTGAGGACCTGACGCTCTACTGCAGCAACTACGCGAAGTTCATCGCGGCCGACTCCGGACCCAAGGCCGCTGGCGCCATCGTCCTCCGTCGTCTTAGGGTCCGTGCCGATCGCTATCGCGGCCACATGACCCCCGAGGAAGCCGACCGCCGCTACCGAACTCCCGGCGGCAACCAGTGCCCGCTCCTCTCCTTCGGCGGACCTGACTGCGTCGTCACCGATTGCGACCTGTACTCGAGCGGCATGGTCTTCTGGCTGAGCTGCCTGCGCGGGTCGGTGCTTTCGGGCAATGTCTTCACCAACGGCCGCGGCGGATGGTATTGCCTCTCCTGCTCCGACGGCCTCGTCTTCGAGAACAACCGCATCGTCGGCGGCGACCTCATGGCCACCGGCGGCGGCCTCAACTTCTTCGGAGGCACGCCCTACTCCCAGCACGTCTACTACGCGCACAACACCCTCACCGACATGTATGGTTGGGATCGCGAGGCCATGACCTCCGACGGCGGCGGCGGGGCTTACTACGGCAAAGTCGCCTCGGCCAGTGGGACGACCGTCACCCTCGCCGAGGACATCAAGGGCAACGGCTCCGACTGGGTGAACGGAGGGTTCTTCATCCTCGATGGCCGCGGCTCAGGGCAGTACCGCCGCGTCGTCTCGGCGAAGGGCCGCGAGATTGTGGTGGACCGCCCCTGGCAGGTCTCGCCCGACGCGACCTCAACCGTCACCTGCTGCGCCTACCAGGGCCAGTGCCTCTTCGTCGGCAACGACTTCACCGACGCGGGCATCGCGCTGCAGTTCTACGGCAACGCCATCGAGCACGTCTGCTCGGGCAATCGCTCGACGCGCACGGCCGGCTTCCACAACTTCGGCATGAACTACGCCGACGGCATCCAGCCCTGCTGGTACGTGCAGTGGCTCGACAACGAGATCCTCGAGGGCAATGTCTACCGCGGCGACCACGATAACATCCGCCTCTCCGGCGAGGCGCATATCGGCGTGTGGGCCTTCCCGCCGAGCGCCGACTGGAACGTGCCGCTGACGCTGGGCACCGTCGTCCGCCGCGATCATCTGCGCAACAACGCCCACATCATGCTCGGGCGCGAGTGGAACGGTAGCCCGGAGGGCCCCACCGGCCGCTACGTCCGCGACTGCCTCATCGAGAACAACACCATCGAGCATGCCGATATGGGCATCTTCGCCTTCGCCACCATCGAGGGTCTCGTTCTCCGCGGCAATACCTTCAACGACGTCCGTAGCCCGCTCGGTGGGGCTGGCCTCGCGAAGGCCTACGTGACTCCTGCCGAGCGTGAAGCAGCCCTGCGCGGCAGCCTGCAAAGCCTGGTAGCCAGCCTCGGGATCAAGGACGATCCGGCGACCTGGCCGGAGGTCGCGCCGATCATCAAAGCCGCCGGCACGCCCGAAGGTGCGAAGGATCCCGCGGCGCTTCAGGCCGAGGCCCTGCGAGCGACGCTGGCGCGCATCGCGAAAGCGAAGCCCGAGGGCCTGCCCCTTGCAACCCTGGCGTCGACGCTCGGGATGACGGTGCAGATGCCGTGGGAGTGCACGGCGCACACTCGCCTGCAGAACAACCCCGAGGGCGGCCCCGCCAATCTCGACCTCATCGTCACGGCCACTACGCCACTGGGCGATCCGATGCCTATCGTCGCTGAGGCGAAGGTGCCTGACGGCTGGACTACTCAGCCGAGTGTCCCCGCCGCTCTCTCTTCCGCGTCACCGGCGAAGCTCACCATCCCGCTGGTCATACCCGCAGGCGAGTGGTCGGCGCATGACTTCCCGGTCATTCTCGGCCTCAAGTTCGGGGATCAGACTCTCCGCCTCTCGACGACGATCACCGCGGGCAGCGGCTACGTTCGGAAGTGGATGCTCCTCGGCCCCTTCGCCAACCGCACCGGCTCCGCCCTCGACCTCACGCTCCTGCCGCCCGATGACGGCATCGATCTCGACGGCGAGTACGACGGCCTTGCCGGCAGGATCAAGTGGACCCCGTGGGAGGACGGCGACTGGATCAACTTCCGCGACATGTACAAGGCGCCTAGGCCTGTGGTGGCCTTCGCGGTCTCGTGCATCAACTCCCCGTGCGAGATGCCGGCCGAGCTTCAGTTCGGCTGCTCCGGCGGGACGGCGCTGACGGTCAACGGCGACCCGATCTGGTCGTCCTCCAACGTCCACCGCGCCGGTCCGAGCCAGGAGATCGTGCCGATCCACCTGCGCCAGGGCGACAACGTCATCGTCTTCAAGCTTTGCAGCGCGCCCGACGAATGGACCTTCGTGTGCAACCTGACCCCGGTGAAGAACGGCCCGGTCCTCACGGGCGTCACCGTCGTCTCGTCCTCGCAGTTCAAGGGGCGGGCATGCTTCGCCCCGCCGACGAAGTCGACCGCCGTCACCGGCGCTCCGCAGCACACCTCGGGCGTCGACTGGAAACTCGTGTGGGCTGACGACTTCGACCGCGACAGCCTCGGCGGACGATGGCGCGCTGGCGGCGGCAAGTGGACCATCGGCGGCGGCATCGTGCAGGCGAGCGGCGTCGCCTTCCTCGGCTATGCCGAGAAGTTGTCCGCCCCGGTGCGCATCGAGTACGACGCCCGCGTGGCCGGCGGCGTGGGCGGCGACTTGTCCGCCTTCTGGCTCGCGAAGCCCGAGGACATCGGGTCGGGCGTGCTGATCGGCTTCGGGTCAAATGGCAACACCGCGAACAAGGTCGTGCTCGACAACGCCGAGGTCGCGAAGTCCACCGAGCCGCTGGTGAAGCCCGGCAAGTGGCATCACGTCATCGCGCAGATCCTCGCGAACGGGCGGGTGCAGTTGATCGTCGACGACCAGATGTCGATCGACTACGCGGGCCCGCAGCCGGGCGAGGCGAAGTTCCCGGGGCTGTGGTCGTGGAACAGCGACGGCGTCTTCTCGAAGGTCCGCATCTACACTGCTGGGCAGTAGCGCGTCGCGCCAGTCACATCGGGAGGGAACGCACATGCAACCGGTGCCCATCAACCTCGTCGGCGGCGGGAAGGTCGGCGCCTTCGCCGCGCGTGAGCTTCAGCGATGTCTCGAGCGTATGACTGGCGCGAAGTGGGAGATCGTCCGCCACCGACGACCCGACCTGGGCGCGCCCGGTCTGTGGCTCGGGCTCATGGGCATCGTCGGCCACGAGCCCGCCCACGGCTCCGACCCGAAGTGGGACGATGAGATACTGATCGAGACTGGGCCCGCCGGCGGCCTGATCGCCGGCTCCAATCCGCGCAGCCTCCTGTTCGCCGTCTACCGCTACCTCACCGAGCTTGGCTGTCGCTGGCCGCGGCCGGGAAAGAAGGGCGAGTACCTCCCGGCGCTCGACGGCCCGCTCCCGGAAATGCGCCTCCGCGAGAGGGCGTCCTATCGCCACCGCGGCGTGTGCATCGAGGGCGCGGTCAGTTGGGAGAACGTCCGCGACGTCGTCGACTGGTTGCCGAAGCTCGGCTTCAACGCCTACTTCATCCAATTCCGCGAGGCCTACAACTTCTTCCAGCGCTGGTATGCCCACGAGGCCAATCCGCTCCTGCCCGCCCAGCCCTTCACTCCCGACGACGCACGCGCCCTCACCACGCGCGTCCGCGCCGAGGTGAAGAAGCGCGGCCTCCTTCTGCACATGGTCGGCCACGGCTGGACTTGCGAGCCCTTCGGCATCCCGGGCACCGGCTGGTTCCAGCACGAGGGCGCGATCCCCGAAGACGCCGTCCGCCATCTCGCGCAGGTCAACGGCAAGCGCGAGTTGTGGGGTGGCATCGCCCTCAACACTAACCTGTGCTACGGCAATCCCGAGACGCGCGCGATCATCACCGACGCCATCGCCCTGTACGCGGCCCAGAACCCCGACATCGACATCATCCACTTCTGGCTCGCCGACGGCAGCAACAACCAGTGTGAGTGCGAGCTATGCAC
>PMZA01000171.1 GCA_003170595.1 Armatimonadota bacterium | reverse complement strand
CTTGGCATAGTAGTCGGAATACACCGGCCCGGCCGGGGTATTCAGGGCAGCTTGATCGCCAGGTCCGTCTCAAAGGTGACGTTATCCCGGGTCTTCAGCATTCCGGCGCGCCAGTACTCCAGGTGGTAAGTTCGCCCCGGTTCCAGGTGGGGAAGGAGCACGGCGAACTTCCCGTCTATGCCAACTTCCACCGGCGGTGCCTCGTACGCGAGCCCGGATTCCAGGACCACGTCGTCGCCGTCGCGCGTCATGGGCGTGACTCGCAGCCGGAAGGCCGTAACCTTCTCGGGATGCGGGGCCACATGCCCCATAAGCCACGTATCGGGAACTGGCTTAGCGGGGCCTCCGGCAACCGCTGGGGTCGGGGGTTGTGCCGGCTGTTGCGTCCTCTCAGTCTCGGCCGGGCCGCCATCGGTTTGCGCGGACGGCTCCTCGGCAGGCCCGGGCGGCTGCTCAGCGATCATCCCCCCGGGCGCGAAGGGATCGACCTCGCCGTAGGTGACCGTCGTCTCGTCGACCGTGACGCCGGCCTTCGGGCCAACCTGCTTGCCACCGATCTTCAGCGTAACCGAGCGCCAAGAGCTGGCTGCGCTCGGCTGCGGCCTCGCCCCCTCTTCCGCACCGGTGAGCACATCGCCCTTGTAGCGCATGAACCACCACCAGCCATGGATCTTGGTAATGGTCATGGAGGGATGATCGCCAGGCAGCTCATGGTGCTCGCCGATCCCGGTCGGGCCTGAAGTGTAATCGAGGCGGAGGCTCGCGGGCTCATAGCCTGCCACCGGGTATAGGATCACCAGGGCCCTATTACTGCTGCGCGGGATCGCGGGCTTGGCCTCTTGCGGATCCGGATCGACCTTCGCTTCAACCGTCTGTACCACTGCCGTCTGGGCCGGCTTCTCGGCGCCCGTCGCGGCGGCGAGGGCGTCCCCGATGGAGTACGCCAGTCCACCCACGAGGCCGTGGCGGTTGTTGCCGTCGGAGTTGCTGAACCCCTCGCCCAGGAACGCGTGCGTACGGCTGCCGATCCGATACGAGGGCGCGATCAGCCACTGCGGTGGGCTGCCGCCCGTTCGGCCGCCGAGGATGCCCAGCCGCTGAGGCGAGTACCAGGGAAGGTTCTCGGTGCTTCTGGCGAAGGAGCCGATGATGCCGCCGAAGGGATTGGTACCTGTGTCGGCGGCGACAAAGCCGGCCACAATGTCGTAGTCCGGTCCAGACTTCAACGCCGCGGCCGGGATGCCCAATGCCCCAGCGAAAGCGGCCGCCACCGTCGCGTCGGTCTTCGCGACAGGCGGTGTGGTGCCGCCGGTGTTGTCAGATTGGTCCCCGGCCTTCGCACCGGCTGCCCCTGCATCGGCCTTCGCGCCAGCCGCCGCTGAGTCGGCCTTCGCCCCGGCTGCACCTCCGCCGGGCGTCGCGGGCTGCTGGCTCCCCTGATCCGCAGCGCCGCCGGGGGTGTCCCTGTTGGCGGCCGTGAGATGGATCAGATTGGCCTGGTCGCCCGGGGCGGTCTTCGTGAGGTCCATGAGGATCTGAAGTCGCCACGTGACAAAGGCCTCGGCCATACGGACCTTGAACCCAGGCGCGATGTCCGAGTTCTCGACCTCCCGGATTTGCACCGTCAGCTTCGTGGGCTCGCCGGGCAGGTCCAGGCCGGGGTAGGGTTTAAGCTTCGTCGTACGCAGCCCTACGAACCGGGTGAGCTTTGCCCGATCCATGATAGCGCCCAGGGTAATGTTGTAGTTGTCCAGTTGGTCCTGCAACACTAGTGGAGTCGTGCCGTTGGCGGATGGATCGTCCTTCAGCAGCCCTTGAGCCGCAGCCAGCTTGTAGAGCCCCTTTACCTCTTCCCTGGCAGCGGCAACGTCTTCCGCCTTGGCAAGCTTCGCGAGGTCGTAACCGCACGGATCGGGCGTTCGCCCGTCGCTTGTAGGCTCATAGCCGTCGGGTATGGTCACCAGATAGAGGTTCAGATCGAAGGAGATCGTGGCCTTCCCGTCCTTGACCGGGGTGCAGGACGGGTTGGATAAGGTGAACTTCGAGTCCTTGTCCAACCGCAGGGTCACCGTGACAGTCGGGGTTGTGGTATCCGCCGCAAGGGGAGACACCGCTGCCAGCACCAGCGCGAGAGGGGCAAGTAGCATCAAGCGGCCCATCATCACATCGCCTCCGATCAACGTGGTCCTGCGGGTCCTGTCCTGGGGAGCGCCGGGCGGATCAACTCACGATGCTTTGACCGTGATCGTCGCGACTGCGGTTACGTAGGCGCCCTTCCCGTCGCTCACAACGCAGTAGACGGTGTCATCGCCCGCCGTGGCCGGCGCCGTGTAGGTCGCCTTTGTCTTGTCTGTGGCGTTCTGCACGATCGTGCCCCGCTGCACAAAGAACTGGTAGGTCAGCGTATCACCCGTATCCGCGTCGGTCGCCGAGCACATGAAGGGTTGCGTGTTGCCGACAACCACGTCGGCCTTCGCCGGGACGAGGACTGCCGTCGGCGCGTGGTTGAGCCCTGCGTTGAACACCTTGATCCGGGCGAACCGCTCGACGACCCCGCCACGGCCATCGTCCACGGTGCAAGCGAGTGTGAACGTGCCCTCCGTGGTGCCGGCCGTGCCGACGAAAACGCCCTTGGACGTCTTGGTCGTGTCGGCGGTGATGCCCGTCGGTGAGAGCCAGGTATAGGTGAGCGGATCGTCGTTCTTGTCGCTCGCCCGGCAGAGGCCGAAGATCGCCGCGCTCGGGGAGACGGTAAGATGCGGATCGCCGGCCGCCGCGGTGGAACCGATGACCATCTCGTCGGCGCCGATGCTCACCCCGTTGACCGAGAACTGCGAGATGGCCGGCGGGTCGTTGGTCCATGCCGAGCCGCACCCGCTCAGGAGCGGCACCACGAAGATCAGAACGATGGCCACGAGAGAGAGAGTGTGCCTCAACTACATCGCCTCCGGCCTACTGGTCGATTGGTACTGGAGTATAGCCACGCGCGGGTCCGTCCGGCCGATATCCCTGATCTGCGCGACTTGATGCGTGTTCCGACGTACAACGGCCATCCAGTCGACACGGGAGCTGATATGTAAGTAAGTGTCATGTAAGCAATCAAATGGGTGTCTTCTTCGCGCGATTAGGCCTATCATCTACGTGTGGAACGTAATATAGATGCTCGCCCTCGATACGTCAATAGTGAACTGACACCACGGTCAACCGCAAGTAAGACACAAGTGGTCCCGGCCCGGGCTGGGAGACAATGTAGCCGTCGCACCGTTCGGTACCCGTTCTTGATATAGCTACGGCTCGGCTTCAGGACTGTCGGGTCTCAAGCTGAGGTGTACAGCGCGGAGCTTACCCGAGACAGGAGGTGGTATCAGGTTACGTGGCGAACTGAGTCAGAGGCATCTCGGGTGCGTGATCGTAAAGCTGCGGCACTGCGGAACCGTTTGTTGCGGGGCATGGAGCGGCCTGTCGGAGCGTGGGCTCCGGAGCCCCGGAACCGTGGATGTAACCGTGCATATGGGTACATGGCCCCTTTCGGGGCTATTGACAAAATGGTGTTGTCGAGTGGCGAAACCGGAACCGGTTCATATGACGAACTTATGGTCACGCCAGGAGCCCTTGTGGCACAAGGGCTGAAGCCTTTTCCGTACCTAGACCCCGGCTTATAGTCCCGCTTTCCAGTCCTAGAACCCAGCGGGGAGGCCCCCAGAACCTGGGATTCTCCGGCCGGGCTGGGACGCCAAGCCGCAGGTGTGCGTAGCCCATCTTCGCGGAGACGGCAACTGGGGAGATTCCCCAGTTGGAACTGACGGCGTCAGGGGGGCCTTCGACGGCCGTCCTCTGGGCGATGCAGTGCAGAGGACCTCGCCCACCTCATGCTGCGGTGCGTCTCCTTGCTGCTACCCTGTGGCTACGCCGAGCGGGCTCAGTCAACGCCCCCGTTAGCGTGGTTCCTGCGTGATCGGCACCGGCGGACAGGTCTGCTTGGCCATGCTTCATGCCCCCTTTGGGTTGGGCCCAGGTCGGGCCTATAATGACATTCAACCTGGACCCGTCTTGGGGGGCAAGGTCATGAAGAGGAGAGTTCTGATTGGTCTCGCCACAGCCCTGGGTCGTATTCTAGGGAGGTGCCTATCATGAAGCTCCGATGGTCGTGCGCTGTCATCGCGGTGCTGGTTTTGGTGGTCGCGTCGGCGGTCTGTCTTGCCGAGGCTCAGAATGCCCTGGACGAGCCGGGGACGCGGGCGGGCGACACGGCGACGGGCCCCGACGCTGGCGTGTACGTGTGGGTGCCGGCGGG
>PMZA01000442.1 GCA_003170595.1 Armatimonadota bacterium | reverse complement strand
CGGCGATGCTCCGCATCGCAGGGATGACAGCCAAAGGCGGAAAGACAAAGGCCAGGCCACAGCATTCCACCCCCGCGGCCTAAAGTCCGCGGCTACACAGGCCAGGCTAAAGCAAAGTGGTGGGGGGCGGAGGGTGGAAAGGAAAGGCACAGAGCCAAACGACTCTCAGGGGGAAGGCCTGTGCCGACTGCGCTCCTGATCCTCGCATGTGCATCGCCTACTTGGACTGCCACCGATTGGTCCCTCTCCACGGCTGACACGCGTCTCACCGTGAGCGTTGTCGACAACCGGCCGTGCATTACGCGACTCGAAGGCGTTCAGGCGGCGGGGAACTGGGCGGCGAAGGGCATGCCGGTGCCGCTGATGGAGCGCCTGTGGGTCGACGGGCGGGAGTATGCGACGGCGTGGGTCTTCGATAAGGCCGAGACTAACCGGGCGGCTGGGACGCTGATGCTGAGCTTCACGAACGATGAGCCAAAGCTGGCGCTGCGGTCGGTGTGGCGGGCGAGGGCGGGTCGCGGGCCGATCGAGCACTGGATGGAGATCGAAAACCTCGCGGGCAAGCGAGTGACCGTGTCGCATCAGGATAGCCTGACGCTGGCGGGAGTGGAGCCGGGTGAGGCGGCGACGGTCTGGTGGGTGAAGCGCGGGGCGGGGAATGCGACGATCGAGGGTGGGACGTATGCCGAGCCCCTGACCGCGGCGACGAACCTCACGCTCAACAGCAACTGCGAGGATGGGGCGAGCCCGGTGCCATGGCTCGCCGTGCAGATCGGCGAAGAGCGCGGGCTGTACGTCGGGTGGGAGTTCTCGGCGATCGGGCGGGTTGAGGCGAAAGGCAGCGAGACTGGCATCGCGATCAAGGTGGGGCTCAACGACGACTTTCGCACGGATGTGGAGGCGGGCGAGACGTTCCTCGTGCCGCCGGCGTTCGTGGGATGCTACGCGGGCGATGTGGACGAGGGGAGCTACAGCTTGCACCGGTTCGTGATCGAGAAGCTGCGGCCCAGTGTGCCGAAGGGCTTCCCCGATCCGCCGCTGATCTGCGGGCTGTACTTCGATGCGGATGGACCCAAGGCGAAGCAGGCCGACGTTCTCGCCGTGGCCGAGCGCTTCCGGCGGATGGGGATGGAGCTGTTCGCGTGCGACGCGATGTGGTTCCCCGAATGCGGCGACTGGCGATGGGATCCGGCGAGGTTTCCGAAGGGAGTGGGGCCGGTCGAGAGGGCGGTGCATCGGGGCGGGATGGACTTCGGGCTGTGGTGTGCCTGGACGAATGGCGGGGTGTCGGCGGCGCCGGGGGCGCTGAGCATTCGTGGACCGCAGGCGCATCCGGACTGGTTCCGCGGGGACGTGCCGGCGGACTGGCAGCCGGGGCCGTTCTATGGCGCGCAGGTATGCCTCGCGTGTCCTGAGGCGAAGGCGTGGGAAATCCATGAGACGCAGAGGCTGGTGCGCGAGTACAAGCTCGACTACCTCAAGCACGACTGCGGGCCGATCGTGAACGGGTGCGACCGGACCGATCACCGGCATCACTACGGGGTGGACGTCAGCTACTGGGCGACGATGGGGTACTACGAGGTGCAGGAAAAGCTGCGGCAGGCGTGCCCGCGAGTGGTGCTGGAGAACTGCTCGGGCGCGGGGCATATCAAGGACTTCGGCGTCGCGAGCAGGACGCACTACACCGTCATAACCGACACGCTGTCGGCGTTGCCGGATAGGCAGGGGCTGTATGACTCGACGTACGTGCTGCCGCCGATCGTGCTGCAGGCGTACACGACGGACAGCGTCTTCGCGGGGCGCGGTGATGAGCCGGAGCCGTATCTGTGGCGGAGCGCGATGATGTCGGCGTGGGAGATCGGGCCGGCCTTCTCGGCGCGATGGACCGAGGAACAGCGGGCGGGTGTGCTGCAGGCGGCAAGGACATATCAGACGTGGATCAGGCCGATGTTCAGGGACGTGAAGGTGCACCACATCCTGCCGCGGCCGGATGGGAAGCACTGGGACGGGATGTTCTACTGGAGCGAGAACCTCAAGCACGGGATGGCGTTCATCTTCCGACCGGAGGCGGAGGAAGACCGGCAGACGTTCGCGCTGAAGGGGCTCGACGCGCGTAAGAAATACTGGGTGTGGTGCGAGGATGGGTCGGTGAGGCCGGGGGTGAGGACGGGCGCGGAGCTGATGACGACGGGGCTCACGGCGCGGCTGGATAAGCAGTACACGAGCGACCTCATCTATGTGCGGGATGGGGACCTCGGGAAACCGGAAGGGCTTGAGGTGCCGAAGGCGTTCGCGCTGGGCGGGGCGTCGGCGAAGGCCGGGCCGTTTTTCGTGCAGGCGCGGCTGACGTGGCCGGCGAGTGAAGGCGCGCGGTCGTACCGCGTCGTCGTGTCGCGCGGGAAGGATGGGAGTGGGGCCGCGGCGGAGATGATGGTCGCGCAGCCGTCGGCAACGATCGAGAAGCTGCCGCCGGGGGAGGAGTTGTACTGGGCGGTGACGGCGATATCGTGGGGCGGGAAGCGAACGAATGTGGGCGGGCCGACGAAGGTGAAGACACCGGCGCTGGTGGCGATGTCGGGCGTAACCTCCGTGTCAGACATGCCGTGGGTGAGGTCGAACGCGGGCGCGGGAAATCCTGTGCGGCGGGACATCAACCTCTATCAGCAGACCATCACGATCGGCGGGAAGCCATACCCGAAGGGCGTGTGGACGCATGCGTACAACGATGCGACGCCGGCGGATGTGGTGATCGACATCGCGGGGAAAGGGTTCGGGACTTTCGCCGCGGATGTGGGACTCGACGATGCGAGCCATGGGGGGAGCGTGACGTTCCAAGTGATCGTGGATGGCGTGGTGAAGGCGGAGACGCCGGTGATCAAGCCGGGGCAGGCGCAGGCGATGAGGGTGGACGTGACCGGGGCGAAGGAGGTCGTGCTGCGCGTGGGGAATGGCGGCGACGGGTATAGCTGCGACCATGCGGCGTGGGGGCTGGCGCGGTTCATCGATAGCGGGGCGAAGGATCCTCTGTAGGCAGGGCCGCACCTGAAGAGGAGTCCAGGCGTAGGTGCCCGGGCCTGCCGGTAGCGGTCGCCCGTGCGTTTGAGCGGGGACCCTTCGGAGCAGCACAAGGCGCTGCTCCATCAGGATGACAGCCAAAGACGAAAAGGCAAAGGATGCCACCTCAGATCCTTCTGAGCAGCCCAAAGCGCTGCTCCATCAGGATGACGGCCAAGGGCAGGCCGCGGCCACGCCGCGAGGTCGCTCCCGGCCGAGGCTCAGAAGGGCTTTGGACCGTGTTCCCTGGGGCGTGACATGGACGGAGCCGAGAAATCCTCGACGGCTAAGATGGCGGTGCCGCCGGTCCGCAACCGCGGGGTGACGTGGCGGTCGGTGCTGATCGCGCTGGTGCTCATCCCCCTCAACTGCATCTGGGTCGTGCAGGTCGAGATCGTCCACTACTCGGGGCACCCCACCTGCCTGTCGATCTTCTCCAATGCGGTGTTCTGCCTCTTCCTGCTGGTGCTGGCGAACCTGGTGGTGCGCAAGGTGAAGCCGGCGTGGGCGCTGAGCCAGGGCGAGATGCTGACGAGCTACATCATGCTATCGCTGGGCTGCAGCGTGGCGGCCCACGACATGATGCAGATGCTCATCCCGACGATCCCGCACGCGTACTGGTTCGCGACGCCGGAGAACCGGTGGGAGGCGCTGATCCAGCCGTTCCTACCGCCGTGGCTCGTGGTGTCGGACCACCATGCGATGAAGGGGTACTACGAAGGCGGGACCAGCATCCTGCGGCCGTCGAACTACGGGCCGTGGCTCGTGCCGCTGTTCTGGTGGGGGACGTTCATTCTGGCGCTCGTGTTCGTCATGCAGTGCATCAACGTGGTGATGCGAAGGCAGTGGACGGAGAACGAGAAGCTGACGTACCCGCTCACGCAGCTACCCGTGGAGATGACGCGGCGAGATGGGGCGTCGGGGCTGTACGTGAACCGGCTGTTCTGGATCGGCTTCGCGGCGGCGGCGGCGCTGGACATCTACAACGGGCTGGCGTTCCTGTACCCCGTGATGCCGATGGCGAAGGTGAAGCTGACCGACCTCTCGCCGCACTTCACCGCGGCGCCGTGGAATGCGATCGGGTGGACGCCGGCATCGTACTACCCGTTCATAGTGGGGCTGAGCTTCTTCCTGCCAACGGACGTGTCGTTCTCGTGCTGGTTCTTCTACCTGTTCCGGAAGACGGAGCAGGTGCTGGCGGCGGCGACGGGATGGGGCGGACTGGCGGGGGCGCCGTTCCTGGTCGAGCAATCGTGGGGCGCGTGGATGGCCTTCGCGGGACTGGCGATGTGGAGCGCAAGGCGACATCTCAGGCGGGCGTGGCTGACGGTGTGGGGCATGGCGGGCGGGTATGACGATGGGCGCGAGCCGATGCGGTACAAGTGGGCCTTCGCGGGAGTGGCGGGAGGGCTGGCGTATCTGACGTGGTTCTGGGTGCGGGCCGGCGGGTCGTGGGTGGCGATGCTGAGCTACCTCCTCCTCTACTACGCGCTGTTCACGGCGGTCACGAAAATGCGCGCGGAGATCGGGCCGCCTACGCACGAACTGGGGTCGATGGCGACGACGCGGATGATCGTCGAGGGCGTGGGGACGCGGGTCCTCGGGCGCGGGGCGCTCATCGGCTACGCGTTCCTGTGGTTCAACAACCGGATGGTGCGCAGCCATCAGATGCCCATACAGCTCGAGGGCTTCAAGATGGCGGAGAAGTCGGGGACGGACTACAAGCTGCTCGGGGCGGCGATGATGCTGGCGATATTGGCGGGGCTGCTGTCGGGTTACTGGGCGCTGCTGGGTGATGCGTATGGCGATAAGGGGGCGCGAGGGGTCGGGTTCGCGGGCGAGACCTTCAACCAGCTTCAGAACTGGCTGCAGACGCCCCAGGACCCTAACCCTCTGGGGATCGCATTCACGCTGGGCGGGGCGGGATTCGCGCTGCTGCTCGGGGCGGCGCGGATGCACATCACCAACTGGCCGTTCCATCCGGCCGGGTATGCGCTGGGGATGGTGTTCGGGCTGGACTATGTGTGGATGCCGATACTGATCGCGTGGGCGATCAAGGTGGTCGTGCTGAGGTACGGGGGGCTAAGGACGCATGCGGCGATGATCCCGCTGGTGTGCGGGGTCATACTGGGCGAGTTCGTGGTGGGGAGCTTCTGGAGCAGTCTGAGCGTGATATTGGAGAGGCCGATGTACAACTTCTGGATATTCTGAGGGTGGGGGGCAAGACTTGGCCCGCACCAAGGGTCCTCCCGGGGATCCTTCTGCGACGCTTCGCGTCGCTTAGCGCAAGGCGCCCTCCTCAGGATGACGACCCAAAGAGGCCACAGCAGGCCACCCCCAGGCGGTCCTGCGGACCGCCGCTGCGGGCTAGAAGCCCGCGGCTACACCTGCGATGCGGTGTGCCAGGAAGGAAGAGCCGTCAAGGGCCGGTACGGGTTTGGGGCCGGAGTCGGTAAGACGCAAAGAGCGCGCCCTACCGGGTGCGGCCCCTCCGAAAAGCAGACGGAAAAGCAAGGCCACAGCGTGCCACCCCCAGGCGGTCCTACGGACCGCACCTGCGGGTCTTCGACCCGCGGCTACGCATGTCAGACCGACAGGCAACAGCCAAGTGCGGCGGGCATAAATCCCCGCCCTACAGAAAGACCCCGGCCAGGCTAGGGCGTGGGGTTGAGGTTGTAGTCGCTGTCGAGGGATATCTCGTCGACGTGCACGAGGCGATTGTGCACCGTTGACTCCCACGCCGCGAAGACTGCCCGCAGGACGTTCAGGTTGCCCCGCCCATCAGTGATTGGCTTCGCCCCAGTCGCAAGGCAGTCCTGGAAATGGCGCATCGAGTTGCCCATGGCGTCAGGGAACCAGGTGCCGTGGATCACCGGCTTGATCTCCACCTCACGCGGCTTCGTGGCGAAGACCGTCATGTCCTCACTGTGGCCGATAATCGAGCCGCGCGTGCCCTGGATGCGGATCTCCTCCTGCGAATGACCCGGACCTCGCCGGGCGCCGCCGAGGAGCGACCAGTCGTTGACGAGTAGCACCTGGACACCGGAGGCGTGGCGAAGCTGAAGGACCGCCATGACCTCGCCCTCCTCGATCGTGCGGTCGTGGCCGTGGGCCTGGCAGTAGACCGTCTCGATGGGGCCGAACCACTTGTGCATGAGGGCGATGTGGTGGACGGCCATGGCGGGGATGATGTGGCGCTCGGGGAAAGTCAGCCAGAAGCCGTAGTTGTGGACCTCGGCGTGGTAGATCGTGCCGAGGTAGGCCTCGGTCATGTACGGCTCGATGGCGAGGAAGCCCGGGACGAAGCAGGAGTTGTGATTGACCATCAGCGGGACGCCGGCGCGCTCGCAGACTTCGACCATGTGGACGGCCTCGCGGAGGTTCATCGCCATGGGCTTCTGGACGAAGAGGGGCTTGCCCAGCGCGGCCGCCCGCTCGACGTAGGGCACGCGCATCCAGGGCTGGAGCGCGAGGTCGACGACCTCGACGGCGGGGTCGTCGATGAGGGCCTCGGCGGAAGTGTAAGTGCGGGCGATGCCATACTCGGCGGCGCACTCGGCGAGGCGGGCTTCGTTGATATCGGCGATGGCCGCGACCTCGAAACCGCGGCGGCGGTAGGCTTCGAGATGGATGCGGCCGATGCCGAGACCGATGAGGCCGATGGGGCGGGTGCGGGCTTTGGACTTTGCTTTGGGCATGGTCAACTCCTCTGGCGGACTAGATGGAAAGCTTATCGATGGGCCGGAAGGCGGACGATGAGAGGCCAGTCGCCGACGAGAAGGCCGGGGAACGTGAGGGCGTCGGCGGAGCGGAGGAGGCGGGCGGGTTGGCGGGCGCCATAGAGAAGATCGAAGAGATCGGCGTGGGAGGCGGTGAGGCCGGGGACGCGGAGGGTGACGGGCTCGGGGCGGGTGGCGTCGTCGGCGAAGGACGTGCGCCATAGGGCGAGGAGGACGTCGCCGCTGCCGTTGCGGAAGGGCTTGACGACGAGGTCGGCGGGAGTTGGGCCGACGATGGATGGGAGGAGGTCAAGGGCCGGGCGGACGTCGTCGAGGACAGTGGAGGTGTACTGGGCCGCGAAGTAGGCCGCGCGCGGGGTCATGTCCGACGAGCGCACGACCGCCCATTCCTGCACGCCGTTCGCGTTATAGAGCGACCACCAGATCGCGCCACAGCCCATCCAGGCGTTCATCGCGTAGAAGCGGGAGAGGTGCTTCGCCTGGGTGAGTTCGCTGTAGTCGCCGTTGTCGACGGAAGGTGGCTCGCCGGGGGCGAACCAGTTCATCTCGTCCGCCCAGACCTGCATCGCCGGGTTGAACGTATGAAGGAGGCGGCGGAGGTAGGTNNGGGAGGCCGGGCGGGCGGGCCTTCCACTCGAAGTTGTCGCCGACCTGGGTGAGGAAGGCGTCGGGCACGCCCTCGGGGGTCGGGTGGCCGTAAGGGTGGAAGGCGAAGACGTCGATCCACGGGCCGGCGCCCTCCTCCAAGGCGATGCGGGCGTAGTCGGGGGCCATGCCTGCGGTGCCGCCGAAGACGACGACGGCGTCGGGGTTGGCGGACTTGACGGCTTGCGCTGCGGCCTTGAGGGCGCGGCCGTAGGCGCGGCACTGGGCGACGCTGCCGCCAGTCGACCAGTCGTCGAAGAACCAGCCGTTCTCCTCGTTCCAGATCTCGAAGTACTTCACGCGGCCGCGGAAGT
>PMZA01000465.1 GCA_003170595.1 Armatimonadota bacterium | reverse complement strand
AGGCGATGCGGGGGATCCTTCGGTCGGCACAAGGCGCCTCCCGGCGATGCTCCGCATCGCAAGGATGACAACCAAAAGCAGAAGGGCAAGGCCGCGAGTCCTCCGAGAGGCCGGCCGGCGAGCCCCACCCTTGCGCTCGGCGCGCGATTGGGGAAGACTCCGGGTTGCATGCCCTCAGGACGTGGCAACCTTGCCCGATGTGCCGGAGAACCACAGCCGTTACGGTACCGACCTCACCAGCGGAAGCATCCCCCGCCATCTGGTGTCCTTCTCCGTGCCCATGCTCATCGGCAGCGCCCTCCAGACCGCCTACAGCCTCGTCAACGCGCTGTGGGTCGGCAACCGCCTCGGCCCCGACGCCATGGTCGCCGTTACCGTCAGCTTCCCCATCCTCTTTGTCCTGACCGCGGTCGCCGGCGGGCTGACGATGGCGACGACCATCCTCGTTTCGCAGGCCTACGGGGCGAAGGAGATCTCGGACGTCAAGCGACTCATCGGCAACTCGCTGGTGCTGGTGGCGGCTGTCTCCGTGCTCTGCCTCGTTCTCGGGCATCTTGCCGCCGCGCCGCTTCTCCGCGCAATGAACACGCCGCCGACCAGCCTCGCGATCGCGGTGTCGTACCTGTGCCTGCTCGTATGGACGGTGCCCTTCACTTTCGGCACCTTCCTTTTCGCGGCGGTCCTGCGCGGGGTCGGCGACTCGAAGACGCCGCTTTACTTCCAGGCGGTCGCGGTATGTCTGTCGGCGATCCTCGATCCGCTGCTGATGTTCGGCTGGCTCGGCTTCCCGAAGATCGGCCTCAACGGGACCGCCTACTCGACGATCATCGCCCAGGGCATCGGCCTCGCCGCCCTCGTGTACTACCTGCACCGCAAGCAGCACCTCGCCGCGGTCCACTGGCGCGACCTGCGGGTGGACTGGGACACGAGCTGGATCACCCTGAAGATCGGCGTGCCGTCGATGCTCCAGCAGGGCATGGTCTCCATCGGTGTCATCATCCTCACCAGCCTCGTCAACACCTTCGGCCGCGACGGAGCGGCGGCCTTCGGCTTCGGGCTGCGCATCGATCAGATCGCCTTCATGCCGTCGCTGACCATCGGGATGGCGGTATCGGCGATGGCGGGGCAGAACATCGGCGCCCAGCGCTTCGATCGCGTGAAGCAGGTCTTCAAGTGGGGACTGGTCGTCGTCGTGGGCCTGACGCTCATCCCGTCGATCATGGCGTTGACCATCCCGTCGCTCCTCATGCGCGCCTTCACCTCCGACGCCGCCGTCATCGCGATCGGCACCAAGTACCTGCGCATCTCGGCCTTCACGTACATCGGCTTCGCGGTCCTGTTCGTGAGCAACGGGATCATCAACGGCGCCGGGCATACGATGGTGACCACGATCTTTAGCGTGGTGGGGCTATGGGCGGTGAGGCTGCCGCTGGCCTACTACCTCTCGCACATCCTCCTCCGGCGCATCGAGGGAATCTGGTACGCCATGGTCCTGAGCGTAAGCTTCGCGGCGCTGCTGAGCCTGTCGTGCTATCTGAGCGGATACTGGAAACGGCCGGTGCGGCGGAAACATACGCTGCCCACGCGGAGGATGCCACAACCAGTTCGAGATGACCCCGGAGCGGTACCGGCCGATGTTCGAGCGGGTCGTCGCCACCGGTGAACCCACGGTGCTGGACGGAGGGCCCCTCACGGCCCGTCAAGAACCAGGCGCGGAGCCAACCTTCTGGCGATGGACACTGCTACCGGCCTGCGGCGAGGGGAGAGAGGTCGGCTTCCTTCTGCTCTTGGCCCAGGACGTTAGCGATAGCCTCCGCTCCGAGCAGGAGCGCCTCGAAGCCGGGGCGGCGGTGGTGGAGCAGGCGCGAGGGCGATCGGATGAGGGTGGAAGTCGAGGACGACGGGCGCGGGTTTGACACGTCGGTGCTGGAAGGTCAACATCCTCAGCACGGCGGCTTCGGGCTGTTTAGCGTCATCGAGCGCATGAAGCATCTGGGCGGGGCGGTGGAGATAGTTTCGCAGCCGGGCCGCGGGACGCGGGTAAGGCTGTTCGCACCCCTCGAGGAAGCGGCGGCAGGCGTTGAGGAGGAGTACGCATGAAGATCAGGGTTCTTCTGGCGGACGACCACACGGTGATGCGGCAGGGCATCCGCGCTCTGCTGGAAAAACAGAAGGACATCGAAGTCGTCGCCGAGGCAAGCAACGGTCGCGAGGCCGTCCAGATGGCGAAGACTAGCTGCCCCGACATCGTGGTGATGGACATCGGCATGCCCGACCTCAATGGCATCGAAGCCACACGCCAGATCCTCTCGGATTGCGGGCCCAAGGGAACCAAGGTTCTCGCGCTGTCCATGCACGCCGACCGCCGTTTCGTGGCCGGGATGCTAGGGGCCGGGGCGTCGGGCTACATGCTCAAGGACGCGGCCTTCGACGAGCTTGCCGCCGCCATCCGCGCCGTGTCGAAGGGCGCCATCTACCTCAGCCCGCAGATCACCGACGTCGTGGTTGATGACTACGCCAAGCGCATAGTCGACGGCGACCAGTCGGTCTTCTCGATGCTCAGCGATCGCGAGCGCGAAGTCCTCCAACTCATCGCCGAAGGGCAGACGACCAAGCAGATCGCGACGCACCTGCACGTAAGCGTGAAGACCATCGAGACGCACCGGCAGAAGATCATGGAGAAGCTCGACGTGCACAGCGTAGCCGAGCTGACCAAGTACGCCATTCGCGAGGGCCTGACGGACCTCGAGCACTAGCGTTGGGGCCCCCACGGGGGCCCGGTTTTGCGCCGGAAGGGGGCGAAATACCTGCCCCGGGGAATCCGGTTAAAGGAAGGCAATTATCAGGGAATCCCCGATGTTACGTTTGCTCCCCCCGCAGTACTATCGCTACTGTCAGGAACCAAGGAAAGTCCGAGGCAAGTCACCGCAGCAGCGAGACGTAGCACCGCCTTACGGACCCTCTAGACTGCCTTCGGCCTGGCAACGCATGACAAGCGAACCTCGATCGCAACGCAGGGCGATAGGTAACGGTCGAAGGAAGGTACGGGATGGATAGCCATGAGGCACCAACTGCGGCCGCTACCCTACAAGTACGACGCTCTGGAGCCTTACCTAAGTGAAGAACTGCTTCGCGTGCACCATGACAAACATCACCAGACATATGTAGACGGCCTGAACGCGGCCGAGGAGAAGTTGGGGGTTGCTCGTGAGGATGGCGACTTCTCCGACATCAGGGCTATCTGCGAGGCACTGGCTTTCAACTACTCGGGTCACCTGCTCCACAGTCTCTACTGGACGAGCATGAAGCCCGAGGGTGGAAAGAGGCCCTCCGGAGCGCTGGCGGAGCAGATAGCGAGGGACTTCGGACGACTCGAAGACCTAGAGGCGGAGTTCCTGGCGGCGGCGAACGGGGTGCAGGGGTCGGGGTGGGCGGTTCTGGCATGGCAATTGCTGGGAGAAAAATTAGTAGTTCTCCAAGCGGAGAATCACCAGAACCTGGTGCAGTGGGGGGTGACGCCTATTCTCGTCCTGGATGTCTGGGAGCATGCGTACTACCTGCAGTATGCAAACAGCAGGGAAGACTATACGGCAGGCTTCTTTAGCGTCGTGAACTGGGAAGAGGCGGCGAAGGGCTTTGAGGGAGCGTAGGAGCCTTTGGCGGTGGAGTGCGGTCGACGGGGTGGTTAGTGGAGGCCTGGGGCAGGCACTGGATGAGGATGCGAGCGAGGTGGCTGGGGCTGGCGGAAAAGGGGTTGGCCTGGCGAGATTGGGGCAGGGGCTCCTACGTTCCTGAAAGACGCTAGGAAGGGACAGCGGGGATGGCGTGCGGCGGGGCTGGACGCGTGGTGGTGCAGGGGAACTGGCTGGTGGGGGCGATAGTTTCTTGTTCGCCCAGATTGGCGCGAGTAAGAACCCGGGGTTGACTGGCGTGTGGGGATGCACAGGGGCAGGGCGTGTGGCTGGAAGGGGCTGGGGTTCTTGCTTTAGCGCAGGATCGCGGGCTAGGAGCTTGGGGGCGGTGTGCGGGGGATTGGGCTCCTAGCCCGCGGTCAGCAGGACCGGTGGGGTGGCTGCTGGGGAAGCGCGCGGTGGAAGGCTGGGAATCTTTACGGGGCCGGATGGCGGGGTTAAGGGTGTGGGGCTGAGCCAGGGGGCTCGCAGGCTGAACGGCTTGGAAGTACCGGAG
>PMZA01000049.1 GCA_003170595.1 Armatimonadota bacterium | reverse complement strand
CAACCCTTCGTCCCTGGGGCCTTCTGCAGTTGCCCTGTACCCTCAACGAAAAACGGCGGGGTGTCGTTCGCCCCGCCGTTCGCAGATCACCGACTTCCCCCCGCTTGCTCATTCGCCTACGAGGTTCTCATCGAATTCCACGTTCGTGTAGGTCCCCAGCCACTTGGCGTGCCCATCAGCGAAGGCGTTGTTGTCGCCACCGTTGTGCACGTGGTCGGCCCATTTCCTCATGTCCAGCAGGTCCAGCTGGTTGGGGGCGGCGCCCCCGGTGTTGTTGGGGTACTTCCGCGACCACGTCTGCGGGGCCGTGAGTTCCCAGAAGAGGATGACGTTCGAGGGGCTCTGGAACTGAGCCAGCGCGCGCATGCTGCAGTAGCCGTTCAGCAGATACCCGCTGAGNNACTCGGGCAGTCGAAGATCTGCGCGTTCTTGATGTAGGGGAGGATCTTGATGCGCCAGCCTCCGGGGCAGTTCACCGGGTCGTCCCAGTTGGACCACGGCGTGGGATCTCCCTCGGTGCCGTACTGCCCAGGCATCATTTCGTCGTAATCCTGCGCATACATCAGGGAGGCCAGCGCCAGTTGTTTGAGGTTGCTCAGACACGAGGTCTGCCGCGCCTTTTCACGAGCCTTCGCGAAGACGGGGAAAAGAATGGCCGCGAGAATCGCGATGATCGCGATAACGACCAACAACTCAATGAGGGTGAAGCCACGGCGCATGCTGTCAGCCTCCTGGGGGGGAAATCCTGGGGAAGAGGGATCTCCTGAAGTACTCCAACTCTACCATGCGCCGCCGGTTGCCGCCATAAGAATTTCACGTACGGCCGGCCGGACCCGCGCGTTTACGCCAGGAACTTGTACGCCCCGGCGCAGCTCGGGCAGTCCTCTTGCCGCGCTATCTCCACCACATCCACCGTCCGGTCCCACACGTCGATCTGGAACATCCCCTCCGCCAGGTCCTCCGTCCGCCCCATCAGCACCTTCAGCGCCTCCACCACCTGCAGCGATGCCACCGTATTCACCACCGCCGCCAGCACGCCCCTCGTCGCCGCCGTGTCCCAGCTTTCCGGCGGTTCGGGGAAGAGGCATTGCAGGCACGGCTTCCCCGGCGCGATGCTCATCGTCACCCCGAAGCTGCCCAGCACCGCCCCGTAGATATATGGTATGCCCATCTTGCATGCCACGTCGTTGAGGATATAACGTGCCCGGAAGTCGTCGATGCCGTCCACGATTACGTCGACGCCCTCGAGCAGCTCCTCGGCATTCGCGCCATCCACCCGCGCCACCACCGGCCGCACGCACAGCGTCGAGTTGATCGCCAGCGCCCCACGCGCCGCAGCTTCAGCTTTCGGCTCGCCGGCCTCGGCGTCGGCCTCAACGTATAGGGTCTGCCGCTGGAGATTGCTCAGCTCGATGCGGTCGGGATCAATAAGCGTGAGCGTCCCCACACCCGCCCGCGCCAGCATGTTCAGCGCCGCCGACCCGATGGCCCCCACGCCCACCAGCGCCACATGTCCGCCGCAGATGTCGGTCTGCCCGGCCTCGCACACATGCTCGCACAGCACCTGACGGCTGTACCTATCGGCCTGGTAGGGGGTGAGTTCGCTCATGTCAGCCTCGGCCTACGCACCGGCCACGAGCGGCACGATGCTGACCTCGTCGCCAGCAGCCACGGCTGCTTCCAGCCCACCGAGCCCGCGGATGTCCTTCTTGTTGAGGAACACGCGCGCATCAGACTTCAGCCCGGCATCGCCAAACAGTCTCTCGCCGAGCGACGGATGCGCCTCACACGCCATCAGCAGCGCCTCACCGACCGTCCGCGCCTCGACCTCGACGACCTTGGCGCCTTCAGCCAGCCTGCGCAGCGGCGATGCCAGCAATACCTTCACCGAGCCAGCGGTTTCTCCGGCCATGACCGATCCTCCTCACGCGTTGGATCCTGAATCCCTACTATAATGCCTTGGACAACGCCGCTCTGTCACGGTAAGGTTCCGGTCAGGTTCCTTCTCACTGCGGAACCAGGTAACGCAAACCCGGCGTTTGCCTATGAACCACGTAGGGAATTATCCTTAGATTGCTATCCGATCGAATCCAGGCAGTCGGGCAGGGGGGTCTTGCGCATGAGCGAAGACTTTACGTATCTAGACTGGGCGGCAACCACACCGTTGCGCCCAGAAGTTCTGGCGTCAATGATCGAGGCGGCGCCACTTTTCGCCAACCCGTCCTCGGTTCATACTTCCGGCCGCGAAGTCCGCGAGCTTGTCGACGCGGCCCGCGCGACCGTCGCGTCAGCTATCGGCGCCGACCCGAAGGAGATCATCTTCACCTCCGGCGCGAGCGAAAGCTGCAACCTCGCGATCAAGGGTCTCGTCTTCGAGCATCTCCGCCATCCCAAGCTCGACGGCAAGCCCCATATCGTCACCAGCGCCTTCGAGCACCACGCCGTCCTCGAGCCCATCGAGTGGCTGGAGAAGCTCGGCTTCATCGAGGCCACCATCGTCCGCCCCGATGACCAGGGCATCGTCCATCCCGAAGCCATCGCCGAGGCCCTGCAGCCCAACACGATCCTCGTCAGCGTCATGTGGGTCAACAACGAGATCGGCACCATCCAGCCTCTCGCCGAAATCGCCGCGGTGATCGCCCAGGCCAATCAGGGCCGCGAGGTGCCTATCCTCTTCCACACCGACGCCACCCAGGGCATCCCCTACCTCGAGGGCACCGTCGCCGATCTCCGCGCCGACATGCTCAGCCTTTCGGGCCACAAGCTCGGCGGACCCAAGGGCATCGGCGTTCTCTACCGGGCCAAGCAGGCGCGTATCCAGCCCCTCATCCACGGCGGCTCCCACGAGCGAGGCTTCCGCGCCGGCACCGAAAACTTCCTGAGCATCGTCGGCCTCGCGAAGGCGATGGAGATCACCCTCGCCGATCGTCCCGCCGAATTCGCCCGCCTCACCGAGCTTCGCCGCCGCTTCGAGGAGACAGTCCTGCGCGAGATCCCCGGCTCCGACATCAACGGTCACCCGACCCTCCGCTCGCCTCATATCTCCAACCTTTTCTTCGCCGACATCGAGGCCGAGGCGATTCTCACCGCCCTCGATTTGTCGGGCATCGCGGCCTCTTCCGGCTCGGCCTGCACCTCGGAAGAGCTCGGCCCGTCACACGTTCTGATGAGCATCTGCGACGATCAGCATCGCGCCGACGGGTCGCTGCGGTTCTCTTTCGGCTGGACGACCACCGATGAGCAACTTGACAAGGCCCTGGAAGTTCTGAGAATCTATGTCCCCAAACTGAGGGCCATTGCGGGGAGGGTTTGATCATGAGCCAACCCTATACGAAGACTGTACTAGAGCACTTCCTGAACCCGCGCAACATCGGGGAGATGGAAAACCCCGATGCCGTCGGCACCGTCCGCAATCCTGCCTGCGGTGACGAGATGACCGTCTACCTCCGCATCGGCACGCGCGAGGACGGCCAGGAGTACGTGGAGGACGTCAAGATCCACACCTACGGCTGCGTCGCGGCGATCGCCACGTCGTCGATGGCATCGGAACTGGTGAAGGGCAAGACCCTCTCCGAGGCGATCGAGATCTCGGGACGCGTCATCAAGGAAGCCCTCGGCGGCCTGCCCGCCCAGAAGGCGCACTGCTCGATGCTGGCGGACGAGGCGTTGAAGAAGGCCATCGAGGAGTACCTGGCCGCCAAAGAACCGGCGGTCTAGATTGTATGGTTGGTTTTTATCCTTCTGCTTGCTGTGCGGACGCTCGCGTCCGCCGGGCGGGGCTTTACGCCCCGCCGCTTTCTTTTGTCGACCCCCAAAGGCCCACCACCGACCACCGCCGCACCCTGAAGGGTGCGGCTGTGGTCGCGCGGTGGGCCTTCGCCTTTCCGCCTTTGGATGTCATCCTGAGGAAGCAACGGTCTCTGTTGCTGGCGAAGGATCCCCGCACCAACCCTTCCCCTCGTGGCCTTTGCCTTTGCCTTTCCCCCCGGTAGGAAACCCTCCCCCCGCGACGAACAACTCTCCGCTCCATCCGCCCTTGCCTTGAGGAGATGTGACGCCTGTGCGCCCAGCCCTCTTTGCCTTAGCACTTACCTTTACCTTCCTGGGAGTGATCCCCTTGAGCCCGGCCACGTCTGCCGGTTCCGCCTCACCCGCCTCATCCGCCCCCCGTTTCGACGGCCAGTTCTTCCGCGGCGCCGGTGATGTCGACTACCTTCACCTCCTCGACATCGCCCGCCGCATGTTCTCCCCCGATCCCCAGTTCCAGAACATCGCCATGCTCTACACGCCCAACTGGAACGGCTTCGTCGAGGGCCCGACCTGGGGCGCCTGGTGGATCCAGAACAGCTACGGCCCCACCTATTGCGCCCTCCCCTTCTACGATCAGCCCTACACGACGTTCCTCCAGAACGCCCAGGACCTCTGGTTCGACATGATGGGCGACGGCAAGCGCAAGGAATTCCACGACTGGGTCGCCCCCGACGGCTGCCTCTGCGACGCCGCCTCACCGGGCTGGATCGTCTACCGGCAGGGCGACGGCAACGTCGACATCCACGACTGGGCCGTCGAGTTCACCGCCGCCGGTCTCCTCATGCAGTCCGAGTTGCTGCTCATCTCGCGCGATCAGAAAGCCCTCGCCCATTACCTCCCGCGCCTCGAGCGCTGCGCCAACTTCCTCTGGACTCGCCACGATCCGAAGAACAATCTCTTCCTCGCCGGCCCGGCAGGCAATCTCCTCGCCCCGAGCTACGCCGGCTGGCACAAGCCCGACGGCACCTACGGCATGGCCTACCTGGCGGGCCTCTCGATCACCTACATCGCCGCCCTCGACCGCCTCATCGAGCTTGAGAAGATGGCTTGTCCCGAGCCCCGTCGAGGGGCCGGCGACACCGATAAGGTCGCCCTCTACACCGAGCGCCGCGCTCTCGCCCGCAAGGGCCTGCCGGAACTCACCGCCCCCGAGGGTTACTTCGTCCGCTCCATCGACCCCGACGGCGTCGTCCACGGTCTCTATGGCGCGAAGCAGCACGGCTACTTCGAGGCCTCGCCCAACCATGACGCCATCTGCTTCCGCGTCGCCGACGACGCCCAGTCTCGAAAGATCTACGACAAGATCGCCTCGATCCCGGGCCTCCGCCCCTACGACTTCGTCATCCCCAACTACCCCTCCTACGACGACATGTACACCGCCCCCGAGGGCCTCTGGGGCTTCGGCACCTGGGTCAACGGCGGCCACTGGTCGACCTGCGAGGCGCGGATGGTCATGGCCTACTACCGCCTCGGCAAGTACGAGGACGCCCGCCGGTCGATGAAGCGCCTTCTCGGCTTCGCCGACCGCTTCCGGATGGACAACCCGCTGGTCAAGTTCGGCAGCGACGTCTATCAGCCCAACGAGCCGATAAACCTCTGCTACGACAGCTTCGGGGCCCCGGCGGCGATGCTTCGGGGCCTCTTCGAGTACCTCTACCACGCCGATGGGGTCACTTTGGTGCCCCATATTCCGCCCGGCATCACCGAACTCCAGCAGCGCTTCCCCATCCGCTTCGGCGACTCGCGCATGTTCCTCTCCACGGTCGGCACGGGCCCCATCACCGGCGTCACGATCAACGGCAAGCCGTGGAAGGGCTTCGACGCTCACAGCGTGACCTTGAAGCCCGAGTCGGTGCCCAAGACCGCGCAGATATGCATCTGCCTGGGCGGCGCGAAGCCCCTCAAGCCGACTCACGACGTCGAAGACACGCCCTCGATGAGCCCGGCGATCAACGCCTACCTCCGCTCGGCCGTCGCCTCCGACCCGCACGCCGAGGTCCTGGCCCGCTTCCTCACCCAGCTATCCGAGACTGGTCACTGGCAGGACTACGAGGCATCCCACGCCCTCCTCGCGGTCGAATGCCTGATGACCATCCAGGATCGCAAGCGCCTGCAAGCGGAGGGGAAGCTCCCGGCCCTCGCCGACCCGAGGTCGCAGGCCGCGGCCGATCAGAGCTATGTGGACACCTACAACCGCGTCCGCGAGGGTCTGCAGCGGCTCATGCAGCACTATGCGGCGTCCTCCGACCCACGCCAGCGCGTGATCGCCGCGCTCTGGGACGAAGCCCAGGGCCACTAGCCGGCCTTCCCGCTTTCTGTAGGGCGGGGCTTTACGCCCCGCCGCGCTTTTCGCTTTCCCGCCCTTATCCGTCATCTTTGCGATGCGTAGCATCGCCAGGAGGCGACCCTTAGGTCGCCGACGAAGGACCTGCGGTGGCCGCTTTGGATTGGCCTTCTGAGCGGACGCTTGCGTCCGCCGGGCGGGGCTTTACGCCCCGCCGCGCCTTTGCCTTTAGGCTGTCATCCTGAGGAAGCGACGGTCTGCGTCGCCGACGAAGGATCTCCTTTTTTCGGGTGGGGGCTCCGGCTTCTCAGGGAAACATGCACAAAAGAAGATCCTTCGCTCGCAGCCAAGGACGCTGCTTGCTCAGGATGACAGACCCGGGTCGGCCTTGGCTTGGTGTGCGGACGCTCGCGTCCGCCGGGCGGGGCTTTAT
>PMZA01000033.1 GCA_003170595.1 Armatimonadota bacterium | reverse complement strand
CGTCCAGACGTCCGGCGGTGGCGGCATACTCGACACGGCGGGCCTTGAGGGTTCGCAGTTTCCGAGCGTCGGCGTTGGCGCACCTTCGCATGGACTCCCTAACCGCAGCTGGAGACGCAGCCAGTTCGGACAGGAGGCGCAAGACCGCTTGCTCGAACCGCCGGGCTGGGAGACGCCGAACCTGGCAGGGGCAGCCCGTCTGGTTGTGGGACACGGCAGTGCAGACGTAGTAGAGGTACCGCTCGCCGCCCTTCCCAGTCTTGCCGGAAGGGTAGGGCGTCATCGTGGAGCCGCAGTCCTCGCACCTGATGACGCCCTTGAGGAGGTGGACGTGCTCGTCCCTAGGGGAGGACGTGCTGCCTCGTGGGGATCGAGCAGCGATGACGGCATTGGCCCGCTCCCAGACATCCCGAGAGACTATCGGCTCGTGCTTGCCGGGATACGTCTCCCCTTGGCATCGGATCCGGCCGAGGTAGATCGGGTTTCGGAGGATGGACCTGATGCCATCCGGTCGAAACCGACGGCCGCCGACCATACGGGAACCACCATTGCGGGTGCCGACGGTGCGGGGCTTCGTCATCAGGCCTGCGGCGGTCAGCCCATCGCAGACACGGGCCACCGATCCAAGGGCAATGACGTTCTCGAAGATGCGGCGGACGATGCCAGCCTCGTCGGGGCTTGGCGTCAGTAGCTGGGAACGGGGGTCGTAGTCGTAGCCGAGGGGGATGAAACCGCCGTTCCAAAGGCCCCTCTGCGCACGAGCTCTCATCTTCGCTGCCGTGCGCTCTGCCGTCGTCTCCCGCTCGAACTGGGCGAAGGACAGCAGGATGTTCAACATGAGGTTGCCGGCGGGGGCCGAGGTGTCGAAGGACTGCGTGGCGCTGACGAAGGTGGCACTGGCTTCCTGCAGGACCGCCCAAAACTCGTAGAAGTCCCTGAGCGAGCGGCTGATGCGGTCGAGCTTGTAGGCGATGACAACCTCGACTTCGCCACGGCGCACCTCAGCCATCAGGCGGCGCATGGCGGGGCGGTCGAGGTCTTTGCCGGAGAAGCCGGCGTCCTCGTATACGCCCACGACCTCCCAGCCTTGCTCCCGCTGCACCTCCACATAGTGACGGCATATCTCTGCCTGAGTCTCGAGGGAGTTATACTCGGGACGGGCCTGCTCGTCGGTGGACACTCGGGTGTAGATAGCACAGCGCATGGGAAGTCACCCCTATCAGCGGGATCGGAGACCGCCATTGTAACGCAGTGGTTGGGAGATCTCGAGCCCCGAAGATCAGACCGCAGGATAGCGGGGCCGAGAAGAGAAAGGGTGTAGGATGCTGACCATAGCCGGTGGACATGCGGCGGTGGCGATGGGCAGGTGCTTCTGGATTGCGGGCAGGCCCTGTTGTGGGTCTTTGGCGTGGACACAGCTTCCGGTCTCCCAAGGCACCGCATCCAAGCATCTGAGAGGCACAGCCAGAGCGATCCGCAAGAGGGGGGAAGTCGGCCTAGGGGAACAGGCGGAGGATATACAGCAGAAGCCTGTGGCTCGGGAGAGACGGATTATGCGTATGCGGGTAACTAACGGCACGCCCATCAACCCAAGGCCTCCACAACAACAGGCCCTTTCCCTGCCTGTCCCAAGCATACTACAGGAGCAAACACAATGGTGCTGGGCAGCGTGCGCTCAGATGGTCTTGCAGTTCTACGGCAACCTATCTGTGCGCCAGTGCGAGTTCGCCAACTGGTTGACTGGGCAGACGATCTGCTGCCTCTTCCCATCTGACCCTGTCTGTAACAAATGCTGCTTCCCCGCACATGTGGGCGGGCTGTTCAGCCACTGGAGCATTGGTTCGGTACACATCCCCAGTCCGGTGTCTTCTGCGGACCTGGCAGCCGAGATCGCTGCCCATCGCCCTGTGGAGGTCGGGTATGCCTGGTTCGGAAGGGGCAAGCACCTCGCTGTGGTCAGAGGATGGTACTCGCTCGGCCCTGGCCTCGAGTTCCTGTTGGTCAACGACCCGTGGCGAGGCCTTCTCTGGGTCAGCTACACGGACCTGGTGGCAGCTTACGGTTACGGAGTATGGGAGTCTACGTGGACTGGTATAAGCTAGCCGTGAGGTGGACCAGATGGCACACCCGGACCGCATACCCCGAGGTTTGGTAGATACCATCGCCGACCAGCTGAGCGAAGTCATCAGCGCCATGGTCGATGAGGCTCTACTCCGCAGTGGCCCCATAGAGTTGGCGGAGACCCTCGGGGTCTGGAGCTTGGGGCCGGAAGCCACCACTGCGGTACCCAGCGTCGACGATGACTTCGAGCACTTGGCCAAGCCGACGGGCCGTTGGCACCACCAAGTGAGATTCGCCGGCGCTGCGGAAGGGTTCGCACGTTCAGCAGGCTGGCCCGGTAAGTGGGCGCTTATGGAGTTCGGTATTTCGCCATTGGCAGGCAAGATCGACTGGGCCGTGACCTGGGCGGATAGGTTCATGGGACACGATCCGCTCGTGCGCCTGCTGGTCGTCCCTGCCTACCAGATCCATGCTTTCTGGTTTGCCAGCACCCACAAGAGCAACAACGGGGTTCTGGTGCTAGACCAACCTGACCGCTTTGTCTCCATCCCATCCCAAGAACTGCTTCTGTTCCAGGAGTTCATCGACCTCTTGCGGACCCGACAACCCATAACCGGCGTCGAGTCAGATCGGCCCGACAATCACGAGGCCTGACGTAGTCGATGACCGGCTATCGGAGTTGCGCCACCGCCGGACGTCTGGACG
>PMZA01000007.1 GCA_003170595.1 Armatimonadota bacterium | reverse complement strand
GCGGCCTCGAGCTTCACCACGCTCGCACCCGGGTACCCGGCCTCTTCCAGGGATGCGACGATCTGAAGGGCGAACGCTCCGCCTTTGAGGGTGACGAGCCCTGGTACGTTCTCCATGACCACGAAGTGCGGACGCAGCAGCTCCGCCGCCCGGACGAACTGACGGAAGAGATGGTTCCTGGGATCTTCGGGAGCCCTCTTCCCAGCCATTGAGAAGCCCTGGCAGGGAGGGGAGCCGAAAAGGACATCCACGGTCGCCCCACCGAGGGCATCCAGGATCTCGTCGTCGGAGAGCGCTTCGATGGGCGAGACCAGCAGCTTGGTCTCCGGGAAGTTGGCCCGGTAGATGGCCGCCGCCTTGGGGTCGCTGTCGATGGCCAGGAGCGTGCGGAAGCCCGCCATCTCGAGGCCCTGGTAGAACCCCCCGAGGCCACAGAACAGGTCAACGGCCGTCAGGGGCTCGCCGACCGCGACGTTGGTGGTGTCCACCCAGTTGATGTTCCAACCGGCGTCCGGGGTTCGTGAGTCCTCCGACGGGCTGACCGACACGGCCGGCACGGTGGTAGGCTGAGGGACGTCGCCCTCAGCCTCCTCGACCGAGGATACTTGCGGTAGGTCGCAGGCCCACGTGATCCCCGACAGGCGCTCGAGGGTGAGCTTCACCTTCTCCTCGTCGATGTCAAAGGCCATGCAGCGACGCCCGCGTTTCTTGGCCACGGCCGCCACGGTGCCCGAGCCGGAGGTCAGGTCCATGACGAGGTCACCCGGCAGGGCGTAGAAATCGATGTACCGGGCCAGCCCTTCTTCGGACATCTGCCAGTCATCAGCGTCTTTTTGCTTCTTCGTGGTGATGCCATCTGGCATCATGCCGGTGATCGGGTCATCCCCGTCGGCTCGAAAGACGAGGATCATCCGGCACTTGTTGATGTAGTGGGTCCCGTGGGCTTTCTGGTTACTGGCGAAGTTCACCTCGTTGAGAGTCCATTCGTAGGATAGGTGCTTCCCGAGCAGCCGCATGGCCTCCGGCAGTTGTCCGATTCCTATGACCGCAAGGAGCCTGCCGCCCGGCTTCAGGACCCGCTTGCCGATCGTTCCCACGACACCGTAGAGGCTGGAGGAAGCCTCGTCCCAGGGCAAGTCGGCCACCAGCAGGCTGACCTTGCCCTCCGGGAGGCCCGGATCGTTGGCTAGCTTCCGAATGTCGGCGACCTCGACGGAGTCCGGCTCGAACTGGCCCCGTGCGTGAACTCGAGCAATATAGGGGGCCAGATCCTCCTCTCTCTTGACGCGACGCCCCAACCGGCCGATGTCCCGCATCTTGGTTGCTGCATGAAGCTTCATGACGCCGATCTGCATCTTGGGTGGCATGTTGCAGAGCTCGACGAGCTGCTCGAGGTCATCCGTCAGGTAGCTCGTCGCGACGTCGTCGACGATGCCGTCATCCAGGTTCCCGAGCACTCCCAGAAGCTTGTCTCGCAGGCTGGCCTTCGTCACGACGATGGGGCGGCTGGGCTCCTTCCTGTACTTGCCGTCGAGCCCCAACGTCTTCTCGTAGGGCTCTATGGCATGGGCACGCTCTAGGTCTTTGCGGATGCGGGACACGGTCCGGTGGCAGGCCATCAGCATGGAAGCGATCCGACGGTTCGACAGATGGGGTGTCTCGAGAAGCTGTTCCCGGATCAGGAGCCGCCTCTGCCGCCGGGTGATGATTCGGCGGCAGGCGTTGAGCACGCGGGCCAGCGCCTTGAGTTCCTCATCGGTCATGCCGATGTGGACGACGACAGGGACGTTCTTGATGCATAGCTTCTGGGCGATCCGCCACCTCGCCCGGCCGTCGATGATCCTCCCCCTCGCGTCGATGTGGATTGGCTCGAGGATCGCCCCGGCTGCCCAAATCGCATGCTGCAGGGGCCGAAACTGGTCGGGCTCAAGGTCGGGGAGAACTTGGAGTGCCGGGTCTTCGTGGATGAGGGCACGCGCCTTCGCCACGGTGAGCGGGTGGTTCGTGACCGTGTCGGCAAACGTCGCCGCTTCGGGGACGGGCGCGGCGCACCCCTCCGCCGGCGCGTGCTGCGGTGTTGGCTCCTGCCCGACCTCCGCTGCCCCCACTTCTCGCTCGGGGCCGCCTTCGGCCGATGCCTCGCCCTCAGTCGGACCAGGAGACGTCGAAGTGTCAGCGCCGCGGGCCGCTGGGCGCTTCACGGCCGGCCTCTCCTTTCTCGCAGACAGGCGACCGCTCCCGCCGATGTCGCCCTCGATTCTCTTCACGGCCAGTATCTCGTCAGCTGGGGCTCGGTTGCCATCGCAACTGATCCGGCGAGGCGCACTGATGGTGGTCAGGCTGAAGCCAAGGTCGCCGTAGAGCTCCTTGATGCGGTCGGTGGCTGCGTTCGATACCACGACCGGGCCAGGATGGGCTGCGGCCCACTCGGCCAGGCGCACTTGGTCATGCCATGTGAAGCCCTGGGAGGTGTACTTGGTGAACCCGCCATCGAAGGGGGAATCTAGGTAGACGAAGTCCTCCGGGTCCAGTCGCACCTGGGCGAAGTCGCCGGTCGTGAACTCCCAGCCACCCAGCACGGACTTGTACCGTTCGAAGTTCTCGGTGGTGGCGTAGCTGATGTGCTTGCACGATCCGTAACCCACGTTGTAGTGGCCGCGGCTATCGAATCGGCATAAGCCGTTGTAACCGGTCCTGTTCAAAAACCAGAAAAGCAGCGCGGCCTCCTCGCACTCCTCCTGCCCCATGGCGATCAGCTCGTTGAAGCGATCCCGGTGCCGAAGATAGGTCTGCTTGTCGTTCTCGAACTCGACCGTGACCTGCAATCCTTTCTGGATCTGGAGGTAGAGGTTGATCAGATGGGGGTTGGCGTCATTGAGCAGGGCTCGGTCGGGCATGAGGCCTAGCGTGACGCCGAGTCCCCCAACGAAGGGCTCTACTAGCCGCCTTTGCTTGTGCTGCTCCCAAAGCGGCCGTAGACGGGCTACCAACCAGGTCTTCCCGCCCGCCCACTTGAGGGGTGGGGCGAGTTGGCCGCGGGATCGTTCCGGCTCGATCGCCCCTTCCAGGGCCTCGGCCGACCCCTCCACTTCGGCGGGCTTAGGAGGTATCTGGGCCCTCCCGTGAACGGTGACTTCGCAATCCGGAACTTCGACTCCACTTCGCTGCCCAATAACATGTGAACCCATTTGCACCGCCTCCGGCAGCCCCCTTTGCGGGGGCACGTGATGTGTGGCTCCGGTAGCGGTGCTGGTCCCGAGCGAATGCTGAGGTCGACCGTCGACCTCCCCCTCTCGGCCTAGTTCAAGCTGCAGTGACTCCTCTGAAACTGCCTGACCAACTTGGCGTGACATCTGCGCTTCACTCCCGTCGATGATGTGTGGGAGGTGATCTCCCGGCGCAGATGTCGGTTGCTTGGTGATCCTGAGGTCGACCGTCGACCTACTGCCTCGGGGGACCGGCTGCGGGCCAGGTCCTCTGGAACCCCCAACCGCTGGGCGCTGACATCCGGTGGCATGGTGACCGCCTCCACCACCCCTGCAGGTCGAGCGAGCTTACTGAGGTCGGCTGTCGACCTACGTCATCCCGCCCCCGTCACAACCGTGAAATGGGGAACAAAGGCTGGGTAACGTGGCCGAAGAGGAGCGTTAGCAGGGCAATGCGACCAACAGGGGGGCGGGTCTCAGGCGGGCAAGCCGGCCGAGTGCAGTGATGGAACGGCCCTGTCCCAACCGACAGAATCAGGGGAGGAGGAACAGTCCGATCCCATGCCAGCGCAGGGATGGGGCTCACAAGGGGCCGGTGAGGAACCAACTGGGGCAAGTATCCAGACCAGGGGCTCGCCTGTCGTAGGGCCGAGCCATCCCCCACGCTCTCATGAAGACGAAGATCGCCTGAGCTGAAGTCACAGCGGGTGGGCGTCAGTTCACCCACCGCCCTCAACCCTCCCCTCGAGCACGCAGGCGATGGCCCCGGCCACCGCCCGTGCAAGCCCGAAGGGAACGCCATTGCCGATGGTCCTGTACTTGCTCGTGAGGGGCATCTCGGCGGGCAGGGCGTAGTCGTCCGGCACCGTCTGGATCCGCATGGCCTCCCGCACGGTCAGCCGCCGGGGTTCGGTAGGGTGGAGGTGAACTTCGTTGTGGCCGTAGGCGACCGTCGGGCTGTAACGCCAGCGGTGCAGGCGCTTGAAGGACTTCCGGGAGACGTCCCCCTCATCGACCCGGCCGAGCTTGTCGCTCTTGGGCTGGAGGCACTCCAGTCCGTTGGGCAACGAGGCGATGGAGGCCTGGTCGCAAATCAGCGGGCCCACCATCAGCTCCTCCGGGATCCCGTGGGGCCTCGGGGGATCGGATCCAAAGGGGTCCTGCCCCGGCCAGGGGAACCGTTTCTTGGCATCCTGATAGCGTGGGTCGTGCGGCCACGGGAACCAGTCCTCGCAGCCAGGAGGGACCACCAGGCCCAACTCGCCAGTCAGCCACAATCGACTGAAGCCCACCATGAAGAGGCGCTCTCGGTCCTGGGGCACCCCGTGGTCGAGGGCGTTGAGGATTCGGAGGCTGAGGGCGTAGTCGGGGCTGAGCAGAGCCTTCAGGTGCTCGAGGAAGCCACGGTGCTTGGCAGTCCTGGCGAGGCCTGGGACGTTCTCGAACAGGAAGAACGTGGGCCGCACGGCCAGTATCCGCTGCACGAACACGAGCGACAGGCTGCCATGCTGTCCCTCGCCGCCCATGTTCTGTTTGACGTCAAGTATTTCT